>JBNKMO010000071.1:0-13287 GCA_050293165.1 Anaerolineales bacterium
CTATTTGGCAACCGTGAACATCACGAAGAAATGGAGTGCACCCTTGCATAACTGGCCGCTAATCTTAAACCAGCTCGCCATCCGCTTTGATGGACGTATCAAAATTTAAATGCCATTTACACAATCTTCTTGACACTCCCACCGTCAAACTGATTATGCACTCCGTATCATTTTATATCTTGCCAAGCATCCTGAGGGAACGCGCTTCCCAAGCAGCCGTATCCAAAAAGAGATGCTCATTCCTCCGGCTCTATCACCACGTATCGTTGCAGAACTAGCGCATGCTGAGTACATCATCACCTACCCTGGGCGCGATGGCGGAATAGAGCTGGCGCAAAACCCGGAAGACGTTTCCATGTGGGATATTGTCAATCTATTTGAGGGCCCCATCCATCTTTCAGAATGTCTCGTCGATGGACAGGCATGTCCCTTTGAAAACGAATGTCCCGTGCACAAGCACTGGAATCCGCTTTACGATGTTATTCGTCGTGAACTAGAGAGCGTCACTTTTAAAGACCTTGTTCACGATGCACAAATGCTGACAGCTTTCTCATCACAGGAGGCAATAAATAACTTCTAACCGCCATATCTATTACCAACAAATTTTATTTCTTCTCACTAAGGAGACGTAACACTTATGAACCCTCTCGTTTTAGCTCGCTGGCAATTTGCCATCACCACTATTTTTCACTTTTTCTTTGTGCCGCTCACGCTGGGACTCTCGATCTTCGTTGCGATTCTTGAAACACGTTATGTCCGCACCGGCGATGAGATGTACAAGAAAATGGCAAAGTTTTGGGGAAAGATTTTCCTGATCAACTTTGCAATCGGCGTTGTGACCGGTATTGTGCAGGAATTCCAATTCGGCATGAACTGGTCGGAATATTCCCGTTTCATGGGCGACATCTTCGGCGCACCGCTCGCCATCGAAGCCCTGCTCGCCTTCTACATGGAATCAACCTTCATCGGCATCTGGATTTTCGGCTGGGACAAAGTCTCGAAGAAGATGCACCTTGCCGCTGCCTGGCTGGTCGCAATTGGCTCAAACATCTCAGCTCTCTGGATTTTGATCGCCAACTCCTTCATGCAGCACCCCGTTGGCTATGAAATTGATCCCGAAAGCGGACGCGCGCTTATGTCTGATTTTGGGGCGTTGGTTTTCAATCCCAATGTCCAACTTCAATTCCCGCACGTGCTGGCATCAGGTGTCGCGTTGGCAGGCTTCGTCGTTATGGCATTTAGTGCCTGGCACCTGCTCCGCAAACATGATGTCACCTTCTTCCGCCCCTCCTTCCGCATGGCAGCCATCTACGCGTTAATTGGCTCCGTTGCTGTCGGCCTGGTTGGTCACCTTCAGGGACAATACATGGTTGAAAAACAACCCATGAAAATGGCTGTCGCTGAGGCGCACTACAACACCGAAGACCCCGCAGCACTTTCACTCTTCACCATCGGAACCTGGGATCAAAGCGAAGAAGTCTTCTCTATCCGCATCCCGGCGTTGCTCAGTTTCATGACCTACAGCCAGCCTTACGGCGAAATCAAAGGCATCAACCAGCTTCAGTCCGAATTCACTCAAACCTATGGTGAAGGTGATTACATCCCACCGGTTGCGTTGAACTACTGGTCATTCCGCGCTATGGTTGGCGCAGGCTTCGCTATGGTACTGCTATCATTCCTCGGCATACTCTGGAGCAAAGATAACAAACTTGACGAGAAAAAGACTTATCTCAAGATAATGATGTGGGCTGCTGCGCTTCCTTATCTGGCAACTGCTACGGGTTGGCTTCTTACCGAAACCGGCCGCTGGCCCTGGATTGTTTACGGCTTGCAAACCATTGAAGACGCCATCTCGCCAAATGTCCCTGCATGGAACATTCTTGTTTCACTCATCCTGATGACCGTGCTCTACAGCGTCCTGACCGTGATCGCCGTCAAACTGGGCATCAAATATGGCACCAGCGATGTCAAGATCAAAGAGACCGCTGTCGCGGCAGACTAATTAGGAGACTATCATGGATCTGAATATACTCTGGTTTATCCTCGTAACCGTTTTATTTATCGGCTTCTTCTTTCTTGAAGGCTTCGACTACGGCGTGGGCATCCTACTGCCTTTCATCGGTAAAGATGATAACGAACGCCGTGCCGTCATCAACACCATTGGACCACACTGGGACGGCAACGAAGTCTGGATGATTACCGCTGGCGGCGCGATGTTTGCCTCCTTCCCGCACGTCTATGCGACACTTTTCAGCGGATTTTATCTTGCTCTCGTACTAATGCTGGTTGCCCTCATCCTGCGTGGGGTTGCCTTCGAGTACCGCTCCTTGCGCGATGACGCCAAATGGCGCAGCAATTGGGACTGGGCAATCTTCATCGGCTCCCTGCTCCCTGCCCTGCTCTGGGGCGTCGCCGTCGCCAACCTGATGCGCGGTTTCGCCATCGACGCAGACATGAACTACTGGGGCGGCTTGATCCCCTTGCTCAACATCTACTCTGTCCTCGGCGGCTTGGTCTTCGTGACCCTCTTCACCACGCACGGCGCAAACTTCCTCGCCCTCAAACTCGAAGGCGAGCTCGCAGAACGCGCCAAGAAATTCGGCTTCCAGGCTTGGATTGCTGCTACAGTGCTGACCGTTGCCTTCGTCGTCTGGACCTTCTTCGCAACCGACATCCTGACCAAATCCGGCATCAACGGCCTGATTCCCGCCCTGCTCGCCGCAGTCGCCCTCCTTTTGGCTGGTTTCTACGCAAAGAAAGGCGCGGATATGCTCGCCTTCATCATGGGCTCACTGACCGTCGTCTTCGCCACCATCATGGTCTTCATGGGCTTGTTCCCGCGCATCCTCATCTCCAGCATGGATGCCACCTACAGCCTTGACATCTACAACGCTGCGGCATCACCCTACACCCTCACAGCGATGAGCATTGTCGCCGCCATCTTCGTCCCCATCGTCCTCATCTACCAGATTTGGACCTACAAAGTCTTCAGCAAACGCATCAAAGCCGATCCCCAAACCCTCGTTTACTAAAGACAACCTTTCACGATACAATCGGCTGGCAGAGTCTTCTGCCAGCCGATTGTATTTTACATCACCCCAAAAGTGACTGTCACCTCCAAAATCATAACCGAGACTATCAATCCCTCCGTCACAAGATGCCCTCTATCCCAAAATCGCGCTAAAGGTGACAGTCACTTCCGTTTTATCATCAATGAACCTCGACCGCCGTCTCCTCACCTACCTGCGTGACAACCGCCTTGCCCTCGCCATCACCATCTTGGCAGGGACATTCGGCGGTATCTTCACCATTGCCCAAGCGCGTACGCTCAGTTTAGCAGTCAATAACGTCTTCATTAATGGAGACACAATCCACGACATAACAAAACTACTCAACGCGCTGCTCTTCATCATCACCGCCCGCGCCCTACTAACATGGATCGGCGAAGTCAGCGCCAAAAGCCTCGCTGTACGCATCAAAACCGAGCTGCGCGAACGTCTCTTCGCCCACATCGCCAAACTCGGCCCCTCCTACACACGCGGCGAGCGCACTGGCGAACTCAGCGCTGCCGCCATCGAGGGCATCGAAGCCCTAGACGCCTACTTTAGCCAATACCTGCCGCAACTCGTTCTTTCTGCCATTATCCCGCTCTCCATTCTCATCTTCGTTTTCCCGCTTGATCTCCTCTCCGGCATCATCCTGCTCATCACCGCCCCACTCATCCCGATCTTCATGCTTCTGATCGGCAAAGCCGCCGAAGCCCTGACCCACAAACAATACGCCACCCTCAGCCGTCTAAGCGCTCACTTCCTCGACTCCCTGCAAGGGCTGACCACCCTCAAACTTTTCGGTCAGAGCAAAGCACACGCCAAATCCATCGAAAGCACCAGCCAAGAATTCAGCGATGTGACCCTCAGCGTACTACGCGTCGCCTTTCTCTCCGCCCTCGCCCTCGAACTGATCGCCACCCTCAGCACAGCCGTCATCGCTGTCGAAATCGGTTTGCGCCTGCTCTACTACAAGATCGAATTCGAGCAAGCCTTCTTCCTCCTCATCCTCGCCCCCGAATTCTATATCCCCCTGCGAATGCTCGGCACCCGCTTCCACGCTGGCATGAACGGCACCACCGCCGCCCGCAAAATCTTCTCCATCCTCGAGTTAGAGACTAGAGAAAAGAGACCAGAGAGTAGTCAGAACTCGATACAATTCTCTATTCTCTCATCATCTAATCTCTCATATACCTATCCCGACGACACCACCCCAGCCATCGCTAATATCACCTTCGACATCAACGCAGGCGAGCAGATCGCCCTCGTTGGCGCCAGTGGAGCGGGCAAGAGCACCCTCACCCAGCTCCTCCTCGGATTTATCCGTCCAAGCGGTGGCAAACTCAACGTCAACGGGCGTGACCTATCTCAAATTCTCCCCGAAGATTGGCGTCAGCAAATCGCCTGGGTGCCGCAGAATCCATTCATTTTCAATGCATCCATTGCCGAAAATATCCGTTTGGGAAAACCGGATGCAGATATGGAATCCGTGCAGGATGCCGCCAAAGCAGCCCATCTGCACGAATTTATTTCTTCGCTGCCAAACGGCTACGAAACGCTCGTGGGAGAAGCTGGCTCCCGTTTAAGTGGCGGGGAGGCCCAACGATTGGCATTGGCACGCGCTTATCTCAAAGATACCCCGCTGCTCATTTTGGATGAACCCACCTCCAGCCTGGACCCTGTCACCGAAGCCGCTCTCGAAGCCTCGACCCGCAAGCTGATGGCGGGACGCACAACCATCACCATCGCCCATCGCCTGAACACCATCCGCCAAGCGGACAAAATTCTCGTGCTGGATGGCGGCAAGTTGGTGGAAGTAGGGACGCATGATAAGTTGATTGCGAAAAATGGCGTTTATGCCAGATTAGTGGCAAGTGGCAAGTCGCAAGTGACAAGTGGAGAGATACAAGTCGCAAGCACCAAGACCCAAGAAACTCATCCCCCACTTTCTACTTTCCAACCTTCCAACCTTCAACCTTCAACATTAAACCCGTCAAACATATTTCTCCGCCTATTAAAATTTCTACGTTCTTCATGGAAAGACGTCGCCCTCGCCACCTTGATCGGATCGGGCACCATCGCCAGCAGCATTGCGTTGATCGGCACATCGGCGTGGTTGATCTCAAAGGCTGCCTTGCATCCATCCATCGCAGCCTTGAATGTGGCGATTGTCGGCGTGCGCTTCTTTGGCATCTCGCGTGGTGTCTTCCGCTATTTGGAACGGCTGGTCTCGCATCGCATCACCTTCAACCTGCTTGCTCGCCTGCGGACATGGTTCTACCAAGCCCTAGAGCCACTCGCTCCCGCCCGACTGATGCACTACCACAGCGGCGATCTGCTCTCCCGCATCAGTACCGATGTGGACACATTGGAGAATTTCTACATTCGCGTTGTTTCGCCGCCGCTGGTGGCATTGGTCATAGCGATTGGCACATCCGCTTTTTTAGGTGTTTATGCCTTGCAACTCGCATGGATTTTACTGGGATTTTTGCTCGTTGTCGGCGTCGGTCTACCGTTCATCGCTCACAAGGTTGGCAAAAAGAACGGCGAATCACTTATTCACCAACGCGCCGATTTGCAGACTCTGCTCGTCGATGGCATTCAAGGTCTCAGCGATTTACTCGCCTTTGGTCGTGAGAAAACGCAGCAAGAGAAACTTCACTCGCTTTCTACAGAATACGGGAAATCGCAAGAACACAGCGCGTGGATCAGCGGTCTCTTCAACGGTTTAGGTTTGCTCTTCACGAATCTCGCCATGTGGACGGTATTGGTCGTCAGCGTGCCGCTCGTGACAGCAGGCAAACTCGATGGTGTGATGTTGGGAGCCTTGGCGTTAATCGCATTAGTCAGCTTTGAAGCAGTCACACCGCTGCCCTTAGCGGCGCAGATGCTGGGAGAATCACTGGAGGCGGGACACAGGCTCTTTGAGATCGTGGATGCGGAGCCAGAAGTAGTCGAGAGTAGGGAGCAGAGAGTAGAGAGTAAGAAGAAAAAAGGAGCAAGTATTGAGTTTGCAGATTTAAGCTTTACTTATGAACTAGAAAATGAAGCTGCACTGCATGATATTTCTTTCAAACTCACCACGGGGCAAAGCCTTGCCATTGTGGGTCCCAGCGGGGCAGGGAAATCGACCTTGATGAATTTATTGCTGCGGTTTTGGGAATATCGACAGGGTGAGATACTGCTCAACGGACGTTCTTTGCATGAATACAATGCTGATGATGTGCGCGCTCAAATCGCGATTATTCCGCAGAAGGCATATTTCTTCAACACCAGCATTCGCGAAAATTTGCGGATGGCGCGGCCCGATGCGAGCGATACCGAAATTGAAGATGTAGCACGAAAGGCGCAAATCCACGATTTTATCGAGACGCTGCCGAAAGGTTATGACACCTATATCGGCGAGCAGGGTACGCGTCTCAGCGGCGGGGAACGGCAGCGTTTGGCGATTGCACGTGCCATTCTCAAGGATGCGCCCATTCTGATTCTGGATGAGCCAACCGCCAACTTAGATCCCATCACAGAACGTGAAGTCTTGAATGAGTTATTTGCATTGATGCGTGGCAAGACCACACTGCTCATCACCCACCGTCTGTTGGGGTTGGAACAGGCGGATGAAATTATCGTTTTGGATCGAGGCAGAATCGTCCAACGCGGCGACCAAGCCCAACTCATGCGCGAAGCGGGAATATTCCGTCAGATGATGAATATCCAAAATCGCATTCTGGCTGAGTAGCTTAAATCTTCAAAATACCCCTGTTTTTTGCTTGCAGACCCTAAATGAACGTGCTATAATTTTTTTGTTCCCCAACGAACGGAAATTTAAAACAAAGAAGAACAAACGGCAACATTGCCCGTTTGCCGTTTGATAAACTCCCAATTCTGATTTTGAAAAAAAACAGCTTTTCATCACCAATTTAGAAAGAGATGCCCAACTCTGCTGGGGGGGCATTACTTTGCATTATTCACTTCACCATACAACTGAATAGAGAAATTTTATGAGAACAATCCTTGAACTCGAAAAACTTCCCCTTGTGGAACTGCGCGTCATTGCCAAAAGCTATGAGATTTTACGCGCCAATCGTCTAAAGAAAGAAAGCCTAATTCTGGCAATTCGTCAGGAAGAAGCCGCAAAAGAAGGTCTGGAAATTCGCGGCGGTATCCTTGAGATTATGAGCGAGGGGATCGGTTTTCTACGGGCGGATAATTATCGGGTAAGCTCCAAAGACATTTATGTTTCGCAAGCCCAACTACGCAAATACAATTTACGCAACGGCGATATGGTCATCGGCTTTGTGCGCGAACCGCGTCAAACGGAACGCCACTATGGGCTGACAAAAGTTGAAACCGTCAACGGGATCGACCCTGAAGATGCCCGTCGTCGTCCAAAATTTGAGAACCTTGTACCGGTTTTCCCTGATCAGCGTTTTGATCTGGAGCATGATCCGCGTGAGTTGGCGACACGTCTCATCAACCTGATCTCCCCCATCGGGCGCGGTCAGCGTGGTTTGATCGTTTCACCGCCAAAGGCTGGTAAAACCACCATCTTGAAGCAAATTACAAATGCAATTTCGATGAAAAACCCCGATGTGCATTTGATGGTCGCGCTGATCGGCGAACGTCCCGAAGAAGTGACCGACATGGATCGCTCGGTAGATGCGGAAGTGATTGCATCGACTTTTGACGAGCCGGTCACATCGCATGTTCGCACTGCCGAAATCGCACTCGAACGCGCCAAGCGTCTCGTCGAAGTTGGGCGCGACGTCGTCATTTTGATGGACTCGATCACCCGCCTTGCGCGCGCCTATAACCTTGTAGTCAATCCCTCCGGACGCACACTCTCTGGCGGTTTGGATCCTTCCGCGCTCTATCCACCGAAACGTTTCTTCGGTGCTGCCCGTAATATTGAAGGCGGCGGCTCCTTGAGCATTATCGCAACCTGCCTTGTGGACACTGGTTCCCGTTTAGATGACGTGGTCTACGAAGAATTTAAGGGTACCGGCAACATGGAGCTGCATCTCTCGCGCCGCTTGCAGGAACGCCGCATCTTCCCTGCCCTCGATATCGACCGCTCATCCACACGCCGCGAAGACCTCCTGCTGGGCCCCGATCTGCTGAAACAGGTTTGGCTGATGCGCCGCATGTATATCCAGATGACCTCCCCACAACCGCAGGGTGCGGGCATGTCTCAGGGCGTTGCGATGGAGGCCATTATTCAACGGATGCGCACATCGAGAGACAATCAGGAATTCCTCGATTCCCTTTCTGACGAAAGTTAAGCTTTCTGTTCTCTTAACGAGACATTAGTAACCCGTTTATGCGCTGGATTTTTCATACCCATTAAGGTATAAATCCAGCGCATATCTTTTTACAAACAAAGAAAAAACTCTTTAAAGAAGTATTATGAACTTGCTAAAGAAAAACATCTTTCCCTTTATCAGTTGGCTGATCACCTTCCTGATCGTCGGCGGCATTATCTATTGGGGCTACACTCACAAAACCGATTTTGTCAAAACCGCGCCACCGATCACCTTGGAAGAAGTGCCCCCCACAGCTGTGCCCGCTTCAGCAGAAGAGAGCGCTCCCAGCGAGAGCGAAAACACAGCTTTGGAAAGCAGCAACACCGCCGCAATCAAACGCAAGATCACACTTATCACACGTATTCCCGAAGATCGCCCGGACTACACAGTTAAAGAATACACAGTCGCACGCGGCGATTCGACCTTTAGCATCGCCACCGAAAATAAAATCGAACCCGAGACACTGCTCTGGGCAAATTACGACACCCTTGAAGACAGTCCCGACAGTCTGCGTGTGGGGCAGGAATTAAACATCCCGCCTGTTGACGGAATCTACTATCAGTGGAAAGAAGGCGATACCATTGAGAGCATCGCCAGCGAATACGAGGCCGACCCCGACGAAATCTTACACTGGCCCGGAAATGATATTGATCTCACCGATCCAACCATCGAGGCTGGCGATTGGGTCATGATCCCGGGCGGATCACGTGAATTTGTCCAATGGGTCATCCCCATCGAAGCCAGCGGCGCTTCGGGCACATCGGGCGTTTCAAGCAGCAGTTGTCCGGCTGGGGCTGTCGGCTCAGGCTACTTCAATTGGCCTGCCGACAATCACTTCCTTTCGGGCAACGATTTCTGGTCAGGGCATCTCGCCATCGACATTGCCGCCAATACGGGCGCGGCGATCTACGCAGCCGACAGCGGCGTAGTCACCATGGCACAAGGTGGCTATAACTATGGGTACGGCAACGTTATCGCCATCGACCACGGCAACGGCTTTGCCACGCTTTATGCCCACTTAAGCCAAATCAATGTCGGTGTTTGCCAAAGCGTTTTCGCTGGGCAACTGATCGGACTGGCAGGCAATACAGGAAACTCGTTCGGCGCACATCTCCATTTTGAAATCCGCCAAGGCGGCGCATTCCAAAATCCATGGCGCTGGCTACCCTAATGTTCCCCACCCTTTAATCGTAATGAACCAGAAAACCATTCAAACCGCCCTCAAAGACATCCCTTTGGGCGGTTTGCGCTATTTTGAGCAAGTCGGCTCCACAAATGACATTGCCCTTTCCTGGGCAGAAGAAAAAGGCGTGCAGGATTTCTCTCTCGTGGTTGCGAACGAGCAGACCGCGGGACGCGGACGTAATGGACGCAAATGGCAAACTCCGCCCGATTCCGCTCTTGCCCTAAGCTTGCTTCTGCTCCCCAGCAGCGACGAGAAGAGGAACTTGGCTCTGTTTACCGCCCTCGGTGCCCTGGCATTGACATCCTTCCTGACAAAGACTTACGCCCTGAATGCCGAGATCAAATGGCCCAACGATGTACTCATCGAGGGCAAAAAGGTGGCTGGCATCCTTGTCGAAGCAAATTGGGTTGGCGATACACCGACAGGGATCGTGCTCGGCATGGGCATCAATATCCGCGCAGGAGCGGTGCCAGCGCCGGAAGAGAGCCTGTTCCCTGCAACTTCGCTGGAAGACGCACTGGGAGCGTCCCTATCGCGCCTGGATATACTGGCAGGACTGTTGCGCGCACTCGTAGAGTGGCGTCCACGTTTGGGTGAGGATGAAATGGTCGCTGCCTGGGATGAGAAACTGGCCTTTCGGAGTGAGCAAGTTTCGGTCCAAGGGCGTGACGGGCAGGTCATCCGTGGGAAGCTTTTAGGAATTAACAAAGATGGTAGTTTACGGCTGGATACGGCTGCGTCAATCCGTTTTGGGGATGTTCATTTACGCCCTTCAAGGGTATGATATAGGCGAAAATTGAGTGAAGAGGTGATTTATGTTAGATAATTTGCGTGATGATGCAAATGCATCCCCCTTTTTTGACGATGAGGAATTGCCCGATTTTCTTGAGGAAGAAAAAAAGGCAGATGCCCCAAGGTCAACGGCAGATCCGTTTGCTTTTCTAAAACCCATCATGGTGTTGACGCCAATGCAGCGTTTTATTATTGCGACGTTGCTTTTTATGACCGTTTGCATCATCGGTTCGATGGCCTTACTGGTGATGGGGAAATTCTCGGTCTTTTAAATATCTCTCTTAAAACAAAAAGAGCCGTGCCCATTATGTGCACGGCTCTTTTGATTCCTGGTTAGATTAGAGCAATTCTTCCTGTCCGTTTTCGGGTATATCGTTCTCGCTATCCATGTCTACACCAACTTGTTTCAGGTCTTCAGCAGCAATACGCGCCACAGCTGCGACCGTATCACCATCCTGCACGCGCATCAGGTGAACACCGCGTGTGGCACGTCCGGCGGTTTTGACTTCATTTACTTTCAAGCGAATGATGACCCCGCCCGTAGACATGAGCGTTAGGTGATCTTCCGGCTGAACCACGCGTGCGGCAATGATCTTGCCAACAATCGGGATCGCATTTTTATCAATCGTCAGGATACCCTGCGTGGCACGCCCCTTGGGTGAATATTCGCTGAGCGGAGTTTGTTTACCAACACCGCTTTCTGTAACGATCAGCAAGCTCGAGTTAGGCTCGACAACATCCATGGTCGTCATTTCATCGTCCTCTGCAAGGCGGATACCAAGCACTCCGGCCGCAGGGCGTCCCATTGCCCTGACTGCTTTTTCCGAGTAGCGCAAGGCTTTCCCCTGCTCGGTAACGAGGATTACTTCGTCGTTGCCACCGGTTAAGCGTGCCCAGCCAAGCTCGTCGCCATCATTCAAGCTTATCGCAATCAAACCGGAAGGGCGCACGGAAGCGAATTCGGAAATCTCTACACGCTTGATACGCCCCTTGAGTGTGGCGAGGGTACAGTAGGCGGCATCATCAAAGCTCTTAACGCTAATGGCGGCAGTGATCTTCTCGTCACCATCGAGGGCGAGGATGTTGACAATCGGGATGCCCTTCCCCGTTCGGCTTGCTTCCGGTATCTGATATGTTTTCTCGGAGTAGACTTTGCCCTTGTCTGAGAAGAAGAGAATCGTATCGAGAGTCCTTGCGGGGATCATCATCAGAATCTCGTCTTCATCTTTGGTGGTATGTCCCTTAACGCCACGCCCCCCCCGTCCCTGCGTACGGAAAGTTTGTGCCACAACACGTTTAACGTAGCCGCGCTCAGTGATGGTCACCAGCACTGATTCGTCTTCAACAAGGTCTTCTTCGTTCAAACTACTGCTGGCATCCGCTGCAATGCGCGTACGCCGTTCATCGCCATATTTTTCCTGCAATTCGCTCAAGTCATCTTTGATAAGGGCGAGAATCTTACCCGGGTATGCCAAAAGATCTTCGTAATAGGCGATCTTCGCCATAATTTCTTTATGCTCTTCTTCGATCTTCCAACGTTCAAGAGCAGCAAGGCGGCGCAATTGCATATCGAGAATGGCCTGTGCTTGTAACTCACTTAATTTGAAGCGCTTCACCAGGTTGATACGAGCTTCGTCCACATCGGATGAAGCACGGATCGTTTCAATAACAGCATCAATATTGTCGAGCGCAATCAACAAACCATCGAGGATGTGGGCACGCGCACGCGCCTTGTCGAGATCAAATTGCGTGCGGCGAGTGATCACTTCCTGCCTGTGCGAGATGAAAAGCTGCAAGGCGCGCTTGAGCGAAAGCAATTTCGGCTCATTGCCCACTAGTGCCAGCATCTGCACACCAAAAGTGGATTGAAGTGTGGTGTATTTGTAAAGCTGGTTGAGCACTTTCTTGGGTTGTGATCCGCGCTTCAACTCGATCACAATGCTCATTCCACGACGATCAGATTCATCGCGCAAATCAGAGATTGAATCGATTTTGCCGCTGCGTGCCAATTCTGCAATACGCTCGATCAGCGAGGTTTTATTGATCTGATAAGGAATTTCGGTTACAACGATCTTGTAACGTCCGGCACGCATCTCTTCGATATGTGCTGTGCCGCGCATAATGACACGGCCCCTGCCCGTACTGTACGCCTGAAGGATGCCTTCTTTTCCAACAATAATGCCGCCGGTCGGGAAATCTGGACCAGTGACAAACTGCATCAGGTCATCAACTGCAATTTCATCGACATTTTCATAATTGTCGATCATATACACAAGTGCCCCCGAAAGTTCCCGCAAATTATGTGGCGGGATGTTCGTCGCCATACCGACGGCAATACCTGATGAACCATTCAAAAGCAGGTTCGGCAACCTTGAAGGCAGAACGCTCGGCTCTAATAAAGAATCATCGAAGTTAGCGGTGAAGTCAACCGTGTTTTTGTCAATATCAATCAGCATCTCTTCAGCGAGCTTGCCCATACGCGCTTCGGTATAACGCATCGCCGCTGGAGAATCACCATCAATCGAGCCAAAGTTACCCTGTCCATCAACGAGGGGATAACGAAGCGAGAAATCTTGCGCCATACGCGCCATCGATTCGTAAACCGCCGAGTCACCATGTGGGTGATATTTACCCAACACTTCACCAACAATACGTGCCGACTTTTTATGTGCTCCCGTCGCGCGAATGCCCATATCGTGCATCGCATATAAGATACGCCGATGAACCGGTTTTAACCCGTCACGCGCGTCAGGGAGCGCACGCGCAACGATAACGCTCATCGCATAATCGAGATACGCAGAGCGCATCTCGTGATTAATATCAACCTGTTTAATCTCGCCAGCTTCCATAAAAAAACCCTTCCCAAAACAAAATAAAAACTCGCCATATTAAAGAAGACAGGCGAGTGAATACTACGTAAAAGCCTATTTCTAATTATACCGCGAACCGCGTTTTATTTGGG
>JBNKMO010000072.1:0-40393 GCA_050293165.1 Anaerolineales bacterium
CAAATGCTTTTTCTGTTAGACTCGTTGGTATCGTGCTCATAGCTGAACTCCTTTGCTGTGAGTTGTGATCACAGCCATGATGCACGATTTCTTCAATCCTGAAAAGTTTCAATTACTTCGAAGTTAAGACGACAGCCTTAAGCAAGCAAACCTTTTATATCAGCGCAAATGAATTAGAAACATCTGAAAGATACCGCCAGGCTTATTGGCTTTACTTCATTACGGAAATCTTTGGTCAGCCCAACTTATTGCCAATTCAAAACCCGCATGAAAAGATTGGGACAATGTTAAAACTAATGCCTACAAATTATCGAGTAGAAATTCAAACTTGATCTCTGCGCTCTTGGCGTCTCTACGGTTCAAAAATCTGTGTAAATCCGCTCAATCCGCTCCCATTCAAAAATCTCAAATCCAAAATCAAAAATCCTATGCAAATCCCCCCCCCTTCACCCTCGAACGCTACAGAACGAAATCTCGCCCGCACGGACGTCAACGTCCGTGCTACATAGCCAAAGCCGACTGAAGTCGGCTAGCCCGCATAGCGGGCTTCCGCTCTTAGCCTTGGGATTAATCCCAAGGTGGTAAAGCTCATTTAATTTCTCTCTGTGCTCTCCGTGCACTCTGTGGTGCAAAAATCTAAAATCTTAAATCTAAGGTCAAAAATCCTATGAATATCCCCCCCTTCACCCTCGAACGTTACTTCGCCAAACACGAATTCTCCGCCAAATACCTGCTCTCCAGTTCGGACTGCGAATCGCTACAACTAACCGAACTGCTCGACATGGCATCCCCCGAGATGCGCAAAGCCTTCTTCGATCTCAAACTCGGCTACACCGAATCGATGGGGCATCCGCAACTGCGCGCCGAAGCTACCGCCATTTACGACGGCATCCACGCCGACCAAACCCTCATCGCCGCGCCCGAAGAAGCCATCTTCCTGCTCATGCACGCCCTGCTCCAGCCCGGCGACCACGTCATCTCCACCTTTCCGGGCTACCAGTCGCTCTACGAGATCGCCGGTTCGATCGGCTGCCAACTCTCCAGATGGGAACCTGACGAAGCCGCCGGATGGCATTTTGATCTGGCGCGTCTCGAGTCCCTCATCACGCCGCAGACCAAACTCGTCGTCGTCAACTTCCCGCATAATCCGACCGGCTACATCCCATCCCACGCCGAATTTGACTCGCTGATCGGGATGCTGCGCGAGCGCGGCATCTATCTGCTTTCGGATGAGATGTATCGTTTCCTGGAAATAGAAACCGGATCGACCCTGCCCTCGGCTTGCGAGGCTTACGAGAGAGCGTTTACCCTGTTTGGGATGTCGAAAACCTTTGGCTTGCCCGGCCTGCGCATTGGATGGATCGCCAGTCAGGATGCCCCCACTCTGGCACGGATGCTCGAACTGAAAGACTACACCACCATCTGCGCCAGCGCCCCGAGCGAGATATTGTCGATCATCGCGCTCCAAAATAAGCAAGCCATTATCGATACGCAAAATGCGCGTTTGGCACGCAACTTCGCCCTGCTGGACGAGTTCTTCGGCGCCCGCCCAGAGCGTTTTGCGCTCAACCGTCCGCGCGGCGGCTCGATCTGCTTCCCGCGCATCTTGGGCGTCGATAGCACGCTCGCCTTCGCCGACAAGATCGTTGCGGAAGCAGGCATCATGCTGGCCCCCTCGCACGTCTTCGACTATGGCGACCAGCACTTCCGCATGGGCTTTGGGCGCGAGAATTTTGGCGAGGTCTTGGGGCTGTTTGGAGAGTATGTGGACGAGAATTTTTAACCGCTAATCTACGCGAATTTTCGCTAATCTCTTTTACCACAAAGAGCACGGAGACCACTGAGAAAAGCTTTAAGAAAACTCTGTGAACTCTGTGCTCTCCGTGGTGAGAAAAAAATCGCGCTGATTAGCGTAGATTAGCGGTTTATTACTGAAAGAGCAAATGATGACAACGAAAAAGCACCTTTTACTGATCGACATCGATGGCCTCCGCCCTGACGTTTTCAGGCAGGCATTGGACGATGGGCGCATCCCCGTATTGGCGAAATTGCTCGGCGGCACGGATCTATCACGCGGCTTGCAAGTGGATGCCCTCGCCCCTGCGCCGAGCATCACCTTTGCCTCGCAAGCCTCGCTCTTTACGGGTGCGCATCCCAAAGATCACGGCATTCCGGGCAACCAATTCTTTGACCGTTTTGGCGATTTCAACAAGGGCGTGCCGCGCCATTATGCGTTTGATATCGGCGATACGCTTTCGGCGGATGACGCAGTGCTGGTCTTCACGCATGGACTGGCATCCAATTCTTTGCGTGTGCCGACGATGTACGAAGATTTGGCAGAGAAAGGCTATCGCTCCGTCGTGGCGGGAAATATGTACGCCACAGGTGCGGAGATCTGGCTCAAACCCTCTCTCGTGGATATTGCGCGTTTCACCAAAGGCGGCAATCTATTTGGCATGTCTTCAGCGGAATACGATGGTGAGATCGTTGAAAAAGCGCTCAAGGAAATTGAGAAAAACGGCATCCCCGACATCCTGACCATCTACCTGATGGGTCTAGATCACGAATCCCATCATCACGGACCCGATGCGCAATATCAGCATCTCGTCGACGTGATCGACCCGCTGTTGGGTCAGCTTTGGGATGCGCTCATCGAAACCGATTCTGATTACGCCCCGCTGGTCGCCATCTTCTCCGATCATGGTCAGATCAAAGTCATCGCAGATGATGAACATTCCCTGCGGCTGGCCTTTCCCTTCGAGCGTGAGATTGGGCATCTCTTTGACGCGCTCGGTCTGGACGTCCACGACTATCCCGGTGAAGACCCGCACTGTGATGCTGTTGTCGCCTCGAATGGCGGCTTGGCGCATGTCTACCTCCAAAATCGGACGGGGCACTGGGCGGATAAACCTGAATTTGAACGCGATGTACTCTCGGTCGCATCCGCGTTTTGGGAAGCGCACGAAACGGGCAACTACGCCAGCGAGTTAAAGAACGCTCTCGCCAGTGTTCTGGTGCGGAATGTAGAAAAAGATGGCTGGGATACGCCCTATCAGGCGTTCACGCCACAAGGCGAACTGGTCGATCTGAAAACTTGGTTCTCCCAACAAAATCCCGAACTCTATCTCGACCCCGTTCACCGTTTAAATAATCTCGTCAGCGGGATGGCGGGCGACCTGCTGCTCATCAGCAACTATGCCGAAGGCTACTATTTCGGCGCCCCGATCGAAGGCGTGCATGGCGGCTTACATCCCGATGATTCATCCTCAACTTTTTTCATCGGCGCCCCGGGCATGGATGCACAAAACTGGCAAAGCACGAAAAAGAATATCCAAACTGCCATCCAAGAACGTTGCCAAACTGAAGATGATCGCCAACCCTCCACTGCCGATCTATATACTGCGATTCAGGCAGCGCTGGATTAAAATAGCCGCATGTCAAATAATTCCAACGCATCCCAAACGCTCCTCGCCAGCATGGCCTTTGGCGGACTCTTCTTCCTCGTCGGCGCATTCATTGTCATGATCTCAGCCGACGTCATCCACGTTGACCCCAGCTCCTTCAACGCCCCGCGTTGGGTCGTCGGCGGGGCAGGCGCGGTTTTCATGCTGGCAGGCACGATGACCGCCCTGCAGGGTGCTTTCGGTCCCAAGCCCGAAGAATCACTGCTCTATCTCTGGCTGATCCTGATCATCGGCACGATCTTCATGCTGGTCTTCTCCTCCCTCTTCCTGTGGGTCGGGTTTGGTCCCGGCGAACGAGAATTCTCATCCAACGCATCGGTCGGGCCGATCGCCACCAGCGGCAGTGTGTCAACGGGGCGTTTTGTTTTTGGCGGCAGCGGAATCCTGATGATCTTCTTCACCCTTGCAGTGACCTACTTGAACTGGAAAAAGATTCGCGATTTTGATGGATAACGCTCGGCACACCCCGCGTTTAGACTTGGTACCCCTCTCGAAGACCCAACTCGAGTGGACGCTTGCTTCGCCCCTTCGACAAGCTCAGGGCAACGCCTCTCTCCTCAAGCAGTATCTCAGCGTCCAATTTGATACCGCTATCCTCGACGAAAACGTCATCCGCGCCATCGGCATGAAACTCGCCAAGATGGAAACTCTTCCCGCTGAAAAACACATCTGGCAGACCTACTGGCTGATCGTCGAGCGCGACGCGCAAGTCGGCATCGGCCTGGCGGGCTTCAAATCCCCGCCCGATGAGCAAGGCTTAAGCGAAGTGGGCTACGGCATCGCGCCCGACTGGCATAAGCGTGGCTACATGAGCGAAGCCCTGCGCGAACTTCTCGACTGGGCCTTTGAGCAACCCGACTGTCTCGGCATCACCGCCACGACGGTCATCAACCCCGCATCGCGTCGTTTGCTCGAAAAGCTCGGTGCAACTCTGCTCAGCGACGATGGCAAGGAAAGTGCGTGGATATTCAGAAAGTAAGAAGTGCAATGCAGGTCTTGGTTGGGCGCATCTGATTGTGATGGCGGGAGAAAATTGGGCACGGAAACAAGCTTACAGGAGGACGCATCCGATCAATGGCTGGAGAACGGAACCAGCATAAGGACGCGCTTTAAGCTTGGGAAGCGGGGAAAAGTTTGGGAAATCCATTTCTTCAAAAAACTCTAAGAAGTAAAAATTTGCTAAGAACTTTTTCTCTACAGGCTATATAATAGGAGCGCACAAAGGAGAAATTTATGCTCATTATTCTCAGCGACATCCATTTAGGCGACGGCTCATGCGGCGAATCAATTGCGCCGGACGCTTTTTACGTTTTTGTCGAACGTCTGGGCGAGATGGCAATGCGTGCCTCGTGGCGCGAAGATGGCAGCTATCGCCCGATCAACGAAATCAATATCCTGCTTTTGGGCGATATTCTCGACCCGCTCCACTCCACCCTTTGGCTCGATAGCGAACCAAACACCCCCGCCTACACCCGCCCGTGGACAGACCGCAGCAAACCCCAATATGCCGCCAAACTAAAGCAGATCACAGATGCGATTTTTGCCAAAAACGCAGACGCGCTGGATGCTCTGCGCGATATTAAGGTGGAAATTCCACGCGCACTCAACAGCGAACGAAATTGGCGTGAAAATGATGATCTGGTGGAAGTACCGGTGCGGATGTATTACATGATCGGCAATCACGATTGGTATTACGGCATCCCCGGTGCGCGCTTTGACGAGATACGTGCTGAGGTCGTGGATGCATTTGGCTTGGCACAGAGTAATGCACCCTTCCCATACGTCCCCGAAGATGATGCCACGCTCGCCGAAATGCTCAGCAAGTACAGCGTCTACGCCGTGCATGGGGATCGGTATGACAGCTTTAACTTTGACACCACGCAAAAGAGCCGCATCCACTCGGCGCTGGGCGATGCCTTTACCGTGGAGATGCTGAACCGCTTCCCGCTCGAGGTGGAACGCCAAATGCCCGACCTGCCTAAAAGTGTGATCGAAAACTTCCGCGCTTTGAGTCATGTGCGCCCCGCCTTGGCAACATCACTCTGGGTCAGCAGTCAGATCAAGCATAATAACCTGCCAGACGAGGTCCAGAACCAGATCAAGGATATTTGGGAACGCATGGGCGAGGAATTCCTTGCCCTGGATGTGGTGCGTAGTTTTGATAAGAAATTTGAGTTTGATAATGTTGATAAGCTCGAAGTTGCGTTGAGTTTTTCAAAAATGGCCTCCTTTCAAACGATCAACGATACTGCACTATGGGTACAGGAGAAAGTTTGGGGAGGCGCTATTTCCTACTCCAAATATGCGCTGGAAGAAGAGGCCTTCAAGAAGCGAAAAGCAAATTACATTGTTTACGGGCATACCCATCACCACGAAATAAAGCCCCTCGACACCGAGGAAAGCGGCGACAAACTTGGTGATCAAGTCTACTTCAACTCAGGGACATGGCATATCTTTTTCGACCTGGCGGTGAATAAGCCCTACGAGCAGAAATTTGTGCCTTATCAGATTGTCACCTATGTACTTCTCTACAAAGACGATGAGAGGCGCGGAAGAAAGTTTGAGACATTGTCGCAGACTTTTTCGTAAAAAGCAGAGAGAGCGAGTGCTAAGCACTCGCTCTCTTTTTATTTCGCTGGGCAATCTTTATCGGTGTAAGAACAAAAAATGCAACAATCCCCCCTCTTAGAAAGCACATTGTGGACAAGTGAGTGTTACTTCACGTTCAGAGTTTTGCATTATTCTTGCGGCCTATAATCAAGTGGCTTAAGGTTTAGTTCCTACAAGGGGACGTTTTAGCGTTAATTTTCTAGTTTATAACGGCTTTCTTTTGGGCAAGGCGAAACCCACCTGTCGGGTGCACACTGTGCTGGGCGCACGGCTATTTTTTATACACAACCATTTCCACTAAGAAACTTTACCATGCAATCAGCAATTTCCTCTGGCGCATCTAATGGTGACCAGTGCCCGCATTGTTCAATAGTATGTAATTGGGCCTGTGGAAATGCTTGTAAGAGACTTGACGTATGACGCAGAGGAAATATGCTGTCCTGGTTGCCCCAAATGACCTGCACAGGTACTTGAATAGATTGGAGTTTTGAGCGTATCCGCTGGAGATGGTGACCCGCAAAATGGTCGGTTCCTCGTAGAATACGATGACGCGACCACGGCTTTATCCATTCATCCATTAGTGTGGAATCTAATTTCTGTGGACGTTTGAGAGTTGATTGCATTCCCCATCGCAATAGATTTTGACCAAAAATTAGATTCGCTGCGTAAAGCAGTTTTCCAACTCGCATACTTTCGGTAATTGTCGTCGAAAGGATAGTGAGTGATTTTAGTCGTTGCACATTTTCTATTGCCCAATCCAGGCCCAAGACACCGCCCAAGTCGTGAATAAGGAAATGAAAGCGTTGTGGAGGCACAGCGCTTAGAAATGCGCGCAGATGATCTGCATAGGCTGCAAAATCAAGTGAGCCTGTTAGTGGTGTGTTAGTTTGACCCTGTCCTAGTAAATCAGGAGCTATCAGTCGATAATTATTTAAGAATGGTAAGAGCGGACCAAACAGTAGTGACGATGTTGGAATACCATGTAGAGCAACTATTGACTCGCCCTGCCCGCTATCGAGATAAGCTGTTTGGATGCCATTTAATTGAATGTTTTTTCGTGGTAGTTGGTTCATCGTCATGATTATGTTTCTCTATGCGTGACACTGGTGAGAGTGCGCCTAACGAAGGCGTAACCTGCCCGCCGATTTTGAAAACGCAACCCAATTTTACCCTGAAAAAAATTACAAAAAATCGCGCCGCATACCGGAGCCGAAGGCGGGTCAGGCTTAACGCGTGGTTAGCTGGCGTTTAATTGCTTGACAATGCTCCTAAAGGTTACTTGAAGAATATTCCGCTCATGTTCACCTACATAGCTGTTATGAGCAATAAGATTTCGTATTCCGTAAAGCTCATTAAGTTTTGAGTGCACCCAAGACTGATCGGGAAAATATTTTTTAAACAAACTCCAATTATTCTGAATGAGAGAACTTAACTCTATGAAGTCGAGGTAGAACAAATCAGAACCACCACGAACACTAATCCAGCGATTTTTCTCTTCATTTCTTTTTCTACCTCTAATCATATCTTTAATCGTCTTGGTAAGAGTTAGCTGTGGAAAATACTCTTCCCCGTAAGCACTTATACATTCTTGTTCAATAAAGAGTCGAAGATAGTTTTCAATTGCATAAAGATACAAATAAACCTTCATCATTTCTTTGCCTTTAAATAGAACATCTTCAGGAATGTGAAAGTTTTCGGTTTCTCCAACGGTTTTGCTAAATTCTTCTAAATCACTTTCCAGCGAATGATGCTCTTCCTGCTCGTCGTCAAGGCTTGGTGACAATTCAACGTGCATAACATCATAGCCAATGTCTTTAGGCATAATTGTGTCACAATATCCAATAAGTTTTGATTTGCTTTCTTCATCAACATCAAGAATGTCAAAGTTTTCTACAGGTATATAAAAATAGACTGTTGTATAAACCGCATTCCAGCGAGCTCGTGAATAACTACTGCTTGCATCAAAAGCGCATTTTGAGTTCTCTAAGAGTTCATAAAGTTTTTTTTCATCTTTGGCTTTTAATAACTTCAGTAGTGCCTGAAGGTACTTTTTTTCGTTTGGGGCTTTGTAAGTGAAATTGTCTGACATAGGTTTCCCATCCTATAAGTTTTGAAAATTCGAGTTTAGCCAGCTAACTAGTGTTTATACGGCCTTCATAACAACTTATGGGCGGCCATTTGGCCGCATAATGCCCTAAATTTTTTAGGACGTTATACGGCATTAGATTAAAAAATATCTTTTTTTTACCCTCTACACTCATCACAGGGACAAAGCTCGCGCAAGAAGCCCCAGTTATAGATACCGTAGTCGTGTCCATCCTCCCAGAGGATGGAGATGCCGTAGGAGCCGGTTGCGACAACGTCCTTCAGGCTGTTGGCGCGGGTGTCAACGATGGGTAATTGAAAAACGCCGGGATCGGGTGGGCCACCCATATTCTCGTGGCCGCCACGGCACTCAGCACAAGGACAAGCTGCCCGCAGGAGGGTGAAGGAGTAGACGCTGGTGTGGCCGTCATCCCAACTGATGGTTAGTTCTTTTTTCGAGCGACTTGCGTCGATGGAGGTAGGTTTGGGGTTCATAGAGTTTCCTTTTTGCTTCCTCTGTCCTATCGGGCATCTCCCCCAAATTCTACAAAGGGAATTTGGGGAGAGGAGGCGATTGATTTTTTATATGAGTTTATTCTTGCGGCGCTTCGATGGCTTCCAGAAAATCGGATGCAGCCCAGCCTGCGCGGGTTTCGTCGTAGGGGGCAGAGAGATACCACCAGGTGTAGCCATCTGCATCTTCGGGGCCTTCGATGATCTGGAAGAGTTCAGTATCGAAGCCGAGGAAGAGCGGTTCCCCATTCAGTCCGGGGGCGGAGCGCAGGCGTAAGCCTTCGCCATCGGTGCCCGTGATTTGGACGTAAGTGAATAATGCGATCTCGCCGGGGAGCGGGGTGGCTGTCCCTTGTGCGGGATCATGCGTCGGGGTAGGGGCGATCCGCGGCGTTGATGTGGGGCCGGGAATTACTGTAATTTCGGCAACCTGCAAATCAGGGGCATTCGCTTTGGGGGCGTTAGAGCCGAGTCCAATCAACAGGCTGATAATAAACAGCAGGATGGCAACGCCTAGCGCGCCCAAAACGACCCAGCGATTGATGATCTCAGATTTCATCGGGCGAGCCTTTCAGGGGTTCTTGAGAGAGGGCTTCGAGGGCATTGGTGGGCATGAGCACGCGCAGGGCGCGTTTCTTCACGCTGATCTCGGCAACTTTGGTATCGAAGCGTGGCTCGCCATCGGTCTGGACGGCGAAGGCCGTATCGGCTTCGAGACGCAACTCCCTGAAGGGGACGCGGCGCGTATAAGCGGAGTCGATATGCCGTCCTCCCCACATTTCCCAAACGGGGCGCAGGGCATCGGCCATATTCTTGCCGTCAAAAAGCCACAGGTCAAAATAGCCATCATCCAGCAGGGCATCGGGAGATAATTTTGTCAGCCCACCCATATAATTGCGAATATTGTTGATAACCGCCAAGATGTAATGTCCTTCGATCTCTTCGCCATCGGCCCAGATGCGTAAAGAGACGCCGCGCCAACGGGCAGCTGTAAGCAGGATGGATGTGGCGTATTCAGGCATGGTGAAGAATTTTTCGAGCCTGAAGCGCGGTTCGATCTTCTGGACCGAAAGCGCATCCAGCCCGAGGCCTGCCCACATTAAAAAGGGCTGTTGGTTGCAAAGCCCAATATCTACCGCGTAAATGGGCGCGCGCGCGAGTTTTTTTGCGTTTTCCTCGAGCGCGTTACTGGCGAGGAAAGAATAGGGCTGCATACCAAGTTCCTTGCCCCAAACATTGGCTGTGCCGGCAGGCAGGATGCCGAGCGCGGTCTCGCTGTCGATCAAGCCGCTGGCGACTTGCCCGATGGTGCCATCCCCGCCGACGGCGAAAACAGCGTCCTCGCCGCGTTCGACGGCGCGTTTGGCGAGATAAGTGCCATCCTCCCCCGAGCGCGTGGAAACAGACGAGACCTCCCAGCCTGCATCACGCAGGGCGTGTTCGGCAGACGGGATGGCCGTGGCGACAGGAAATCTCCCTGCGGCAGGGTTGTAAATGATTTGGGCTGTAGGCATGGGATTGGTCTTTGGGTTGGCTAGTCAGTTGGATTGCCCAGGCTACTCTTCAGGCGTAGGCGTTGGAGTTTTGGTTGGAGTTTCAGTCGGCGTATCGGTGGGACTTGGGGTACGCGTAATGGTCGGCGTGGCGCTAGGCCCCGGCGTCCGTGTGGGGGTTGGCGTGAAAGTCGGTCCAACCGTGGCCGTCGGTGTAGGTGTATACAATCCGCCGAGGTGTTGACGTGCTTCTGCTTGCAGGTAGCCGATGGTAGCGCTAAAGGGCATACCGAGCAAACTTTCCCAATCGTTGATCGCGGCTTTTTGATCTTCACGCCCTTCATGGCAGGTTGCGCGCCAATAGTAGATCAGGGCTTCCTGATATTCCGTTTCAACCAGTGGACGGGTGCGTTCCACTTGCAGATAGCAATCGCCGTAGTGATCGATGAGAGTATTTGCCTGTGCCAGAGCAAGACTGGCGTCGAAATCTCTCTTGCCCAGATAGGTGTTCGCCAGATCAAGATCGTCTACTGCCTGCTCGCCATCATTGAGGGCCATGTAGGCAAGTCCGCGATAATAGTAAGCTTTCCCGTTGCGCCGATCAAGCTCGATGACATGATCGAGGGTTTCAATGGCTTTTTGATAGTCTTCCAGCGCGTAGTAGGCACCACCCAGAATACTGAGCGCATCCGCATCTTCATCTTCGAAGACGGTATAGATTTCAAGCACTTCGATGGCTTTCTCCGGCTCCTGGTTTTCTGTATATAGTTCAGCCAGCAAACGATAGGTGCCCAGATTGGTACGGTCGATTTCAAGGGCCTGTTGCGCTGCGGTAAGTGCATCGCCTAATTCATCTTGCGCCCAGTAAAGCCGTGCATAAGAAAGATAGACCTCGGCAGAGTTGGGGAAAAGCTGTAACGCAATCTCGAGGTCATTGAGGGCGTCTTCATATTTTTCTTTTTCATACCAGTAATTTGCGCGAGCAAGGTAGGCTTCAGCAAAATAGGGGTCTTTTTCGATAGCAGTATCCAGATCCGGCAGAATACTGGCGTTTCTGTTGATGTAGGGGAGCACACGCGCTCGTCCAAGATAGCCAGCAGCGAAATCATTGTCCACGTTGAGGGCATCTTCGTAAGCCTGGAAGGCTTTGCTATTCTTTCCCATGAAGCGATAGCCTTCGCCGATGTAGTAGTAGGGATCGGCACTTTCAGGTTCCAGAATTGCGATCTGTTCCATCGCACTGACCAGAGCTTCCCAGTCTTCGTTTTTATAGGCGTCTCTGACGGCGTAGCCATAATCACTGGCCTGAACAGAGCGTGGGGTGTTCACGTAGAGTGGGGTTGGGGTATAAGTTACATCCAGTAAGGCCCAAAGCGGGGTTGGTCCGATAAAGGCGGGCGTGGCTTCTGGTTTTGCGTTCAGGGCGGTGGGTGTTAATGTAAAGGTTGGGGAGGGGCCGGGGGTATTCGTATTCCGCACAACGGTATTATTCCGCTGGGAGAGACCGAAAACGGCAAAGCCGATAATGCCGATGACACCGACCAACATTCCAGCCAAACGGACGATCGGGTTGGCAACCAAGCCCTTGATCCCGCGCGGCTTCTCTTCTTCATCTTCAACAAGCTGTTCTTCCCAAAGACGCGGCTTATCAAGCGGGAAGGGCTCAACATCTTCATCCAATGTCATTGCACCCATCAAAACTAGTCCGCGCTTTGCGGCAGCATTTTCGGGGTCGGCTTTTAGTGCGGTTTGGAGGGCGTAAAGGCGTTCTTTTTTGGTCTCGACGGCCACACTCATCCAGACCCAATAGGTGGCATTGAGCTGATCGGCTTTGATTAGGCGCGTGAGAATGTCCTTCGCCTGTTTTTTATTCCCCTGACGAATTGCGTCAATTGCCTCGGTGAGCATGGTGTCTTCAGCCATGAAATGAGTTTAGCACAGGCTGGGGTTAGGGGCAAGATACTTGGCTGAATGGCTAAGATTAGAACATAGATTTATAAGATTTCAATCAAATCTAAACAACTTCTGAACATCTTTTTTCTATACTGTGGGCAAATCAGTAAACACTGGAGGTCCCTATGTCTGAGAAAAAGAAAAAACTACTCACCACCTTCTCCCTTTTCGCCATTCTCGCGCTTGGCGCATTTTTGCGTCTCTACCAACTTGGCGCATTTAGCATTGGTAACACCTATTATGCAGCAACGGTCAAATCGATGCTCTCCTCATGGTCGAATTTCTTTTTCGGCTCCTTTGATCCGGGTGGATCGGTCACAGTGGATAAGCCGCCACTCGGGTTTTGGGTGCAGTCACTTTCGGCCTCCATTTTTGGCGTAAACGGTTTCGCTCTCGCTCTCCCCAACGCGTTGGCGGGGCTCGGCTCAATTGGCCTCATTTATTATCTTGTCAAAGAACAATTCAACAGGGGAGCGGGTCTCATTGCCGCGCTTACGCTGGCGGTTATTCCCGTCACCATCTCCACCGAGCGTAACAACACCATCGACGGTCTGCTCGTCTTCGTTCTCCTGCTCGCAGTTTGGGCCATTTGGAAATCCGTGCAGAGCGGCAAATTCCGTTATTTGCTTTTAGGTGCATTCATTGTCGGGCTGGGATTCAATATCAAAATGCTCCAGGCTTATATGATCGTCCCCGCCATTTACGCGCTCTACTTTTTTGGCGCAAAACAGGGCTGGTGGACGCGCCTTTGGCAGCTTGGCGTGGCAAGCATTCTGCTCATCACCGCCTCGCTTTCGTGGGCAATCACGGTCGATCTCGTTCCTGAGCAATATCGCCCCTTCATCGGCAGCAGCGAAGATAACACGGTAATGGAACTCATCATCGGTCATAACGGTCTCTCGCGTCTGGGTTTGAACAACAAAAACCGGAATGGGGATGGCGGCAACCGACCGCAGCCTCCCGCAGATGATGGACAACATGCCCAAGCATCTGCCGCGCCCAATCAATCATCGGATCAGACGCCTGTCAACGGGGCTCCGTCAAATCGACAAGTACCCCGAGAAGCACTGGATGCCTGCAACGGCCTAACTCTTGGCGAGGCTTGCACCGTCGAAATGCCCCAGCGCACCATCGATGGAATCTGCATCTCCCCGCCCCAAATGGATGCGCTCGTCTGCGCCCCGAAGGATCGTATTGCCCCCAATGATGGGCAGATGGCTGGCAATGCCCAGCAACCGCCAAATGATGGCAATGCCCAAAATGGTGCGCGTCCCCAAGTCGGCATGAACAACAACGAAACTGGACAGGCAGGTATTACACGCCTTTTCTCTGAACCGCTGGTCACCGAAGCCTCATGGCTGTTGCCTTTGGCATTGGTCAGTATTTTGTTGACGGGGATTACGCTAGTCTCTGAGCGGAGGGCTTTGCGAATGCAAAGCACGCAGTCGAAGAGCGATTTGCCTGAGACCGCCCTTCGACTACAAGCTCAAGAACAGTCGCTTTCCGCTCAGGGGCTGAACAATAAATGGCTCGGATTATTACTCTGGACACTCTGGCTACTCCCCGTAATGGCATACTTCTCCTTCACAACGGGCCTCTTCCACCGCTACTACCTCATCATGCTTGGGCCAGCCCTCGCAGCCCTGACAGGCATGGCGTTCTGGTCTGTCGCGCAGCTCTTCAAACGCAATCGCTGGCTAGGGATTGGGACACTCGCTTTCCTCGCCACTGCTACGCTCGGTTTTCAGGCGGTCATGTTGAGCAACTACACCACCGCAAGCTGGGTTTTGCCTCTCGCCATCGTGATGACTTTCGCAGGGTTTGGTCTGCTTGTGCTGAACAACTCATCAAAATTCCGCACCGTCGCTCTCACGCTCATCCTGCTCGCCATGCTTGCCGCCCCCACAACTTGGGCTGTGATGGCGACCATGAACAAGAATCCCAACGTCGCCTTGCCGACGGCCACGATCAACGACACACAACCGACCACCTTTATGACTCCGAATAACACCGTCATGAGTGATAACGAAGAAGCGATCATGAATTTCCTGCTCGAGAATACTGATCCCGACAGCTACTTGCTGGCAACGGTCAATGCCCGCAGCGCCGCTCCTTACATCCTCGAAACAGGACGCCCTGTCCTAACCTTTGGCGGCTTCAGTGGAGGCGATCAGGTTATCGACGCGGCGGGCGTTGCGGAGATGGTTGCCAATGGTGAATTGCGCTACATTCTCTACAGCGATAACATGACCAATGCTCATCGCGACATCGCTGCCTGGGTAACGGAATCCTGCTCCCCGGTAAGCGTACCGGGCGTAGAAGTTCGGGAGCAGAAAGCGGATTTGGGGCAGAATCAGCAAATTGTGCGTATGGGTCCGCCATCCGATAAAGAGGTACTCTATGACTGCGGAAATTAATCCTGTCGTAGGGGCGACCGGCCGGTCGCCCCTACCCGCTACGCTCGTACAAATCGCCAAATTTATGACCGTTGGCGTACTAAATACAGCCATCGACGCAGCCGCCTACTTCATTCTTACTCGCTGGCTGGGACTTGGCACCATGCTCGTGCTGGCGAAAGGGATCGCATACGTGATCGGGATGCTGAATAGTTTCTTCTGGAATCGTTCGTGGACTTTCGGCGACAAGGGCAATATCTGGCGCGCGGCGGGACTGTTCACGCTCACGCACGTCTTTGCCCTCGCCATCAACGCCGGTACAATGGCGCTTGTTTTAGATCGGCTCCACTTGCCAGAGATTGTTGCGCTGGGCGCTGCGACGGGTGCGTCGTTCGTCTGGAATTTTGTCTTGAATAAGTTGGTTGTGTTCAAAGTTTAATGCCGCTACGAGGCACGTAGTACCACAGTGGCTGTATGGACAGTTTATTAGATGAACAAGAAACGGGCTCTAAATGAAGCCCGTTTTTTGTTGCATCGCTATGGCTTTCCCGTCCAGCTACGGGAATGATAATATCAGCAGCTCACGATTTACAGTAGCATCGAAAGGTCTCATACGAATCCGCGATGTTTTTTTGATTTCTCTCTAGAATGCCTTTTTAAAGCACCTTCCAAAAAGACCTTCCTGGTCTATTCATCAAAGAATCGTGAACTACTGAATTTGAACATTTGAGACATAAATT
Organism: Anaerolineales bacterium; assembly: GCA_050293165.1. Classification (GTDB taxonomy): domain Bacteria; phylum Chloroflexota; class Anaerolineae; order Anaerolineales; family Villigracilaceae; genus Desulfolinea. Next base: position 15,255 of record JBNKMO010000072.1, read on the forward strand.
TCTCCTGAAAAAAAAACAACTATTTTCTACCAGTAATGGCTGGATTTTAGGCACCTTTTTTCTCTGAAAATAACTTTGGGTCATAAAAACACCGCGCTTTTTTCTGCCTTTCAAAAATGTGAGGGAGGCTTTCGAAGATGTAAGTTACGAGCAAGGTTGTTGATGATAGTATGAATTCATACTACTTAAAAGGAGCATATTATGAAAAATTATTTTAAAGATAGCAAAGGTCAAGCACTTGCCGAATTCGCAATTATATTAATGGGAAGCATTCTTGTTTTACTCCCTGTTCTATCGCTTTTGCGCCCTACCGTACGTAACGTCTTCGATGAGGTAGATGCCAAAATGTCAACAGGAATTTATGTTGGGGATGGGGTAACCATGATTAAGGGTAATGATCCTGCGCTGGTGACCCTGTGTCACCAACCGGGTACACCTGCTGAAAAGACGATGGATTTGCCACAGTCCGCAATTCCGGGACACCTCGGCCATGGTGATTACATCGGCTCATGTGAGGACAGTGCTGATGTGCAGGTAACCCTGTGTCATAAGCCGGATACACCTGCTGAGATGACGAAGCTTTTACCGCAATCTGCGGTACTGGGGCACCTCGGCCATGGTGATTACATCGGCTCATGTAATAATTAAAGCACCCCTTGATAAAATGAAAACGGGCTTCTCAGGAAGCCCGTTTTCATTTTATCAAGGGGGTGTTCTATAGCTTATTTCACCCGGGAATTATCACCGACATTCACGATGGCGGGATGTCCCGCCGCACCCACGCCCTCAATTTGGGCTTGGTTACCGATCAACGAATGGGTCAACGCCGATGACTGGATACGCGTCCCCGCCTCGCCGATACAATCATTTAATTCGTTGTTTTTAACGGGTAAATTATTAAATTCGCCACGCTTCATTTTCAAGAGTGACATTTTCAAGGCGAACTTGTTCTCTTGTCGTATTGATGACTTTTACGTTACCGTTGATCTTCACATTTTCCCCAAAGACTACATCTCCCTCAACTTCCAGCTTTTTACAACCGATCAGGGATGGAACTTCTGTGGGGAAGCGTGCTTCCAGATCATGATACATCTTGTAATACTTTGGATCCAGAAAAACAACGGGCGGAGGCAGTTCGCGTTTCGGGTTTAGGACTACTCGGTAGTCCGGCGTCAGAATATAAGCATCAGAACGAACTGCCAGAAGCTCATTCGTCGATTTTACAGGGGTAAAGCGGCGGCGAGGTACTTCTATCACTGTAGCGCCTGTAAACACTGAAATTGCAGCGCCCATCGCTGTTTCCAGTTGATAGACTTTGGGTGAGTTACTATCTTGCGGGTCAACCGTTTTTTCGTTACGGATCATCGTAAGTTGAAGATTATTATTTCTTTTTTCCATTTCAACTTTTAGTTTCTCTAAGTTGACCCAGATGTTATTGGTGCTGGAATGTGTAAAGCGTTTGATATCCTGATACTCATCCATTTCATCAGGGTGGCATTGTGCAGTTTCCCATAATACGAGTCCACCATTTTTATGGCGAACAGGGAAGCCACCCTTTCTGTCCATCTCTGTTCGTTTTGTAACTTCCATCAAGAAAGGAATATCGTTTTCAATAAAATAACCCAAGATAGTTGCGTCGACCACGGCCCCTAAATTGTCAGCGTTAGAGATAAAAGCATATTTGAAACCGGACTCTAAAAGTTGACCAAGCATATTGCTTGTGACAAGGGCGGGGTAAATATTCCCATGTCCCGGAGGACACCATTCCAACTCCGGGTTTTGTGGCCATGATACCGGGCGGAAATCATCTTTTCTTACTTTGGGCACCTTATGCTGTAAAAAATCAACACCAATACTTTTTTCCAACAGCTCAGGATATTTTTGTTTGATGAGAGCAAGAGAATCTTCCCTGGTTGAAAAGCTATTCATGAGCAGCAGATGTGAATTGATCCCGATAGATTGTTGCGCAATAACTTCAAGGAAGGAAAGTTTCTCTTTTACCGGGAGTAATGATTTTGCAGTATCAAGCCCCATACTTGTACCTAAGCCACCATTTAGCTTAATCGTTACCGTTTTCGACAATGCATCTTGCCCAATAGCTTGCAATCGTTCGGGCAAATCGGCAACTTTGGACGGCGCATCTGTCGGCTGAATATCAGCCGTGCGAATGAACCCCGTATTCCCATCAAGCAATTGCGAATAGTAGTATTCAAAGATTTGGATGGCGATATCTGGCGTATTCGCATCACGCATTTTTTGTTCGAATAAATCAAACTTATTATTGTTCATGTGAAATAACCTTAGGAAGTGAATATAGGAAATTGCTTTTATAAGAGAAAATTATATCATCGCTAAAAACGAAACGAACTCGCAGGCTCTTATGCAATTATTCTTTTTAATTGCACAGAAAGCAGTGTAAGCGAGGTGGGATGTAACTCTCTCATAAGAGACTCTTACTCCCCAAACATCTCGTCCAAAACAGGATTGATCGCATCCCACTTCGGGAGGAGCACCTGCGCCCCACCGGATGTCAGATAGGGTGTAACCATGTCCCAATTGAGGGTGCGATTGTCTATGCCAAACCACGTGGCACGGATGAAGGCAAAACTCAGGCGCGGTAGCTGCCAAAGCGGGATATTCGTCTCAATGGCGCCGGGCAATGCCGTCAACAGGCGCGGAAACTTTGTCCAGCCACTCGGAGAGAGCAACTTGCGGATGAGTGCACCGATCACGATCTGTCCTTGTTTCATCCGCGAAATATCGCTTGATGAATAACGCTCACGCACAAAGGCGAGCGTCTCTACGCCGTCCAGATGATGCTTACCAGCGTCCAATTTACCCATCGGCTCATCCAGTTTGAAATCCAGCCCGCCGAGGGCATCCACCACATCCACCACGCCAAGCATGTGCACGATCAGGTAGTAACGCAGATGCACATCAAAGTTATCCGAGACGGCTTCGGTAGCGGCTTTCGCACCGCTCCCCGCTTCCTCCAACTCGGCGTAGAAGTAGGCGGTATTGATGCGCTGCTCGCCTACATTGGGGATCTCAAGCCACAGGTCACGCGGAATACCGAGCATACCAATATAAGGCTTAAAGGGGATAATCGTCGTCAGGATGATCGTATCCGTGCGGCCCAACTCGCCACGCTGGGGCGAGCCGTCGGTGCCCAGAAAAAGGAGATTCGTTCTGAGCGGGGCAAAAAAATAGAGAAAAACCAAGACAATCGCACCGATCTTCAAATTGCGGCGGGTGATCTTTTGCTTGGCTTCGCGTTTCGCCACGCGTGACATCGGGATCGGCTGGAAGGTTGCCAGATCGGGGGTGGCACGGTGGGGTTGGGTTTCGTCGAAATCGATCATTTTTTCCAGTAGCCTCGCATCAATTCGTCCACCCACTCGGGCTGCAGCACGTCTCCACGCGGCAAAAACTCTTTCATCACCGGCTTTATATCCAGCACAGGCGTGCCGTCGATGGCATCCAAGCCTTCTACGGTCAGGATTTTCCGATCCCGTTGCAGGATGCGCACGGTTGTTAATCCGATCTGATTGGGACGATTCTTGCCGCGTTGGGCAAAGATGCCGATCTTGCCCCAAACTTGCTGCCCGCGTGGATAGCGCGAGCCAGTGACGATCTTTTCCCGTTTAACGCGGTCGAAGTAGAAGATGATCTCAGCATGTGAGAAGGCTTCAATTCCTTGCAGGGATTCAGCGTTGAATTCATCCGTCAAGATAATTTGCGAGACAACATCGCCCCAGTTATCATCTTCGATCTCTGCACGGGGGCTGTTTACATAGCCGATGGGGCTCAGGGTGATTGTTTTAGACATCGTATTTCTCTATTCTTTTGTTCTAAGTGTACCCAACCAGGCACCGAACTTGGCGATGTGGAGAGTCAGTGCATGGGAGAAGGTTAATAAAAACAGGAAGCTCGCTACCGCGACAGCAACAATGCTGCCCAACGGATAAAGGTTTAGCGTCACGAAAGCATAAATGAAAATAATGAACGCACTGATCCGCAACAGGGGGCGGTAGAGCATCAGCAAGTTGTAGAGATAGATTTCGAGACCTTCGCGGTCGAGGCGCTTACGTTGGGACATTTCTAATATGAGAACCTAGAATCTGAGCGAGAGGCAGCTTAAACCGCCATCCAGTTTTTTGAATTCGGAGACATCCACTTCGATGATGGGATAGCCCGCACCGGAGATCGTTTTGTGAGCTTTGGGATAGCCTTTGGGCAGGATAACAGTGCCATTGACCCAGATGCAGTTCGCAGCATAACTTTCGCTCGGATCAATTTCGAGGATGTTAAATTGTTGAAATTCTGCTTTGCTCAGGAACTCTCCACAGACCAGCAGGTTGTTCTTTTCAAGATAGGCCATACCCGTCTTGAGATGCAGCACTTCTTCGAGTGTGACGACTGAGCCGCTCAGGCCGTATTTTTCAAGGAAGGCGATGATCTGCGCTGCACCATCCTGATTTGTTCGCGCGGACAAGCCGATGTAGAAGTGCTTGCCGACCATCATAATATCCCCGGCTTCGACTCTGCCAGGTTCACGGACTTCTTCAATATTGGCGTAGAAATCAGCCAAGACTGTTTTGATCGAAGCGATCTCCCCGCGACGAGAATCCGCGCCCGGGTTGGTGATGATGGCACAAGCAGGCGTTAATAGTGCGACATCCTCCACAAAGGTGGAATCGGGGAAGGCTTCATCTGCAGGAAGGATGCTTACATCGAGTCCGCATTTTTTAAGGGCTTCGATATAAGCAGCGTGCTGGCGCAGGGCTAATTCATAATCGGGGAGACCTAATCCGGCAGTGCTGATCCCGTTAATCATGCTTTTGCCCGGCGTTCTTACGATGGCTTTTGTGAACATCAATTTTCCTTTTGTTTATATGATTCTTTGGCAGTGGTTCAAGATCAATGCCAAAATGCTCGCAGGGGATTTACACTTAATCTGTTCTACAGCAGATACATCCATTCACACAGCCAGCCCTCCGCGTGAGGCGCATTATATGACGTTTATCTGTCGAAAGTTACCTCTAAAAACACGAAAAATCAAGTAGACTAAAGCACTCGCAAAAAGGATATTAGTGTTTTATGTTCAAACTAACCAATATCAGCATCCTTTTATTCATCACCGCTATCGTCAACTTGTTCACCTTTTACGCTAGTTGGCAGCGTCGAAGGACCACAGGTGGATATTATTTTGCTTTTGGGATGTTTGCGACAACCTTCTGGGTACTGGCCTCTGCGCTGGATTACGCTGCTATCTCCATTCCCTTAAAAGTTTTTTTTGCGAAGCTCGAAACCATCTTTTACAATTCGGCTTTGGTGCTGATCTTTACCTTTTTGCTTACATATGCAGGCTATGGCCACTGGTTGGAAAGAAAATGGTTCCGCCTGATTTTATGGGTCATACCAATCATAAACATCTTGCTCCCCGTCACAAATGAGTGGCACGGCTTATTCTGGAGCGGTTTCACGCGCAGCCCTGTCGGGGACAATATCCTTATCTTTCACCATGGACCTGCCTTTGCATGGGCCGTGGGGACAGGTTATGTTGCGATCATCTTCATGTTATGGGGGGCATTGCATCTGGTATATCGCTCAACAGGGAATACTCGCCGTCAGGCGTTGATTCTGTTTTCCGCGCTGATGATTCCGGTTGTGAGTAACCTGCTTTACCTGGTTGAAATTCCAGGATTGGCAGGTATTGACTGGACTTCGATATTTTTCTCTTTATCGGGTTTACTCATTTTATTGGCGCTTTTCGGGACGCGCCTTCTTGATATTGTTCCCGTTGCGCGCAGATCGATTGTCGAGCAGATGAGCGACCCCATCCTTGTGCTGGACCAGAACCAACACCTTGTTGACTTTAATGTATCAGCGGGCAAACTTTTTTGCTTAACAAAAGACGCACTTGGGCTTAAGTTTCAAAATGCTTTAGCAGCGTATCCGGAAATCGTAGCCTTATCCACATCCAATCAAAACCAGACACTTAGTATTGACGATAACACGGGGGAAAACCGATATTTCAACATCAAGACGACACTGCTATGCGATCATCGCGGGGCGACCTTTGCAAAGCTGCTCGTTTTTCGTGATATGACAGAAAGCTATCAGGCCGAGCAAATGCTAACAGAACGTTTGGCAGAAATCGAATCTCTGAACGAAAGCCTGCATGAAGCTCAGGAGATGGTGATTGAGCAAGCACGGACACTCGCAAAAGTAGAGGAACGTGAACGCCTCGGTCGCGATTTGCATGACTCTGTCAACCAATCCATTCACAGTGTAATGCTTTCTGCGGAGACGTTGCAAGCCTTGCTCGCAAAAGAACAAACAGAAAAGGCTGCCCACGTAGCGGAACGCATTCAAGTAAGCGGTTTGCAGGCGCTGAAGGAAATCCGCTTGCTGCTTTACGAGATTACTTCCCCATTCAAAGACGATAACGTTAGTTTTATAGACTTGATAGAAGAGCGTCTTCAAATGGTTGAGCGGCGCGTCGGTATTCAGGCCGAGATGATTGTTCTTAATCGAGAAAAGTTGAACTGTTCACGCGACCGCATCGAAAATTTATATTGGCTGGCCATTGAAGCCCTGAATAATTCTCTAAAATATGCCAACGCCTGCCAGGTGATCGTCCATTTGAATTGCACAGATGAGCATTTGATCGTTGAGATAGAAGATAATGGCATCGGCTTTGAATTAGAAAAAGTAAAAGGCGGCGGCTTGGGGATGCGCACTATGCGAGAGCGTGCAGACTTGCTCGGCGGGAGCCTGGAAATTGTATCTTCCCCCGGTCATGGGACAACGGTCCGCTTTTGCGCTACAATTGATGAAGTATGAAAATGATAAAAATCCTGATCGTAGATGATCACCCCCTAATGCGCGAAGCCTTGTGCAGTGCATTGAACAGCGAAGATGATCTTGAAGTGATCGCTCAAGCCAATAATGCGGAAGATGCTCTTGAGATGCTGGCAGAGATTTCACCGGATGTGATCATGATGGATCTGATGTTGCCGGGGATGAGCGGCCTGGATGCGATTAGAGAGATCGTGAATGAAAACCCAAAAGCAAGGGTGCTGGTCAACTCCAGTATGGAGGACGAAGAGCGGATTTTGGCTGCTGTTCGGGCAGGGGCATTGGGGTATTACCCCAAAACCGCACCGCGCTCTTATTTATTGGAAGCCATCCGCAAGGTCGCGGATGGGGTTCCGTATATGCCGATGGGCATCACGAAAAAACTTTTTCAGGGTGTCCGTAAACTCGGGGGAAGCGAGCCTGAGGCCGATCCGCTGACACAGTTAACGTCGCGGCAGGAGGAGGTGCTGGTGTTGCTGGCTAAGGGATATGCAGATGCCGAGATCGCGGAGGCGTTGCACTTGAGTTTGGGTACGGTGCGTTCGCATGTGCATCATATTATGCAGCGGCTGCCGGTGGAAACCCGCGCTCAACTGGTGGCATATGCTCACAAACGGAAGCTAGTTGAATAAGGTTCGCTTCGTTATTTTTTGAAAAATCCCTCCTGCAGGGATTTTTTGTTTAAACATTTGTTTAAGCACAACTTAAACAAATCTCAACATAAGTTAAACACCCTGCGGATGCGCAAAAACTGCATCATCAGTAAGATATTGCACATGAGAAACAAAATGCTCTCCATCATTGTGATCGACAACCACCCGCTGATGCGGACGGCGCTCAGCACGGCGCTGGCTGCGGAAGAAGGAGTACAGGTTGTGGCTGAGTATGCAAGTGGCAGGCAGTTTTTGGAAAAGCAGGCTGAGCTAGTACCCAATATGCTGCTCTTCGGGATCGGCAACCCGCCAAATGGCGAGTTGGAGATCATCCGAACCATGCGCGAAAGTTTTCCTGCAATCGTTATTCTGGCCTTGGTGACGGGTGAACTGCGCGGACAAGATCAAGCGGTGCTGCAGGCTGGCGCCAATCTCGTTCTTGAAAAGACGCTTTCGCGAGTTGACCTACTGGCTGCACTCAACGCCTGTAGGCAAGAATCAAATCTTATTTTTTGAAGTTATTCAAAAGGAGAAATTAAATGTTCAATTTCAATCGCAAGGAAAAGGGGCAGGGATTGGTGGAATACGCACTGATCCTGGTCTTGGTCGCAGTCATCGTGATCGTTGTTCTGCAAGTGCTCGGACCATTGGTCGGCAGCGTTTTCACCGAAATTAATAGCGGCCTTACAGTGAGTTCGGCTGGCGGAGGCGGTGCAGCTGCTGCTGCTGTCCCAACAGCAGACCTGTCGGTTTACGCGGACGAAATGGCTACTCCGGCTTACAACTCCAACGACGCGATAAATCACTTTTGCACTGGCAAACCAAGCGGTGTGCCATACAAATTGTACAATGCCCCAATATTTGCAGCCAATCAAGTGGGTGGCGTAAACACATCTCCGCCAGCAAATTATTCTCAAATTGGTACAGGTACTTGCCCATAGTTTCTGCTTCCTGATCATATTTTAGAGACTGTTATCTTGAAGATAACAGTCTCTTCTTTTTAACGGTATAATCCCCCCGTTATGGATAAATTGGACAAAAAGTATCATATCTGGACGGCGGGCTGCCAAATGAACGTGGCAGACTCGCGTCGTCTGGGTTCCTCCCTTGAACATCTTGGCTACAACTTTACCGCTGAGGTCAAAGAAGCCGACGTGCTCGTGCTCAACACCTGCGTCGTGCGCCAATCCGCCGAGGATAAAGCACTCGGCTTTTTGCATTCCATCCGCCCGCTCAAAGAGAAAAATCCCGATCTCGTCATCAACCTGATGGGCTGTCTCGTGGGCGTGAAGGGTGCCGAAAAATTGCAGAAGAAACTGCCCTTTGTGGATGTCTTCTCCCCGCCCTCCGACCCGGGGCCGCTGATCGCCCATCTCACACAGGATGAAGCCTACATCGCCGAAACGAACGTGACCCAAAACCGGTTCGCCATTATGGACGGTGAGATCATCATCCCTGAGCATGAGCGCGGAAAACTCATCTCCGCCTATATTCCCGTTGTATATGGTTGTTCGCACGCCTGTACCTACTGCATCATCCCCTACCAGCGCGGCATCGAACGCAGCCGTCCCGTTGGTGAGATCATCGCCGAAGCGCGCTCGCTTGCAGCGCAGGGCGTCAAAGAGATCACGCTGCTCGGGCAGATCGTCGACCGCTATGGCAAGGATGTTGAAGACGGTCCTAATCTGGCTGACCTGCTTCGCCTGCTCAACGATGTCGAAGGCCTCGAGCGCATCCGCTTCCTGACCTCGCATCCCAACTACTTCGGCGTCGATATCATGCGCGCCGTTGCCGAGCTGCCCAAAGTGATGCCGCATTTCGAAGTCCCCATCCAAGCGGGTGATAACGACGTGCTCGTCAACATGAAACGCGGCTACACCCAGGAAGACTATCGCAAATTAGTCCAACAAATCCGCGACGAAGTCCCAGGTTGCTCGATCGCCACCGACATCATCGTCGGCTTCCCCGGCGAAACCGACGAGCAGTTTGAGCAGACCTATCAACTGCTCGCCGACTTAAAAATGGATGTCGCCCATCTGGCACGCTACTCGCCCCGTAAGGGCACCGTATCCGAGCGTCGGATGGCAGACGATGTCCCGGACAAGGTTAAACGGGAAAGATTCCATCGTCTGGAATCCCTTCAAAAAACGATCGCAACTGAAATCAACGCGCGTCTTCTCGGTGAAACCGTCCCCGTCCTTTTTGAAGAAAAGGTCAAAGGCCGCTGGCGCGGACGCACGCCCACCAATAAACTGGTCTTCGTCGAAAGCGATGACGACCTGCGCGGTCAACTCATCGACGTGCGCATCACCTGGACAGGCCCCTGGTCAATGCAGGCGCAGATGCTGCAACAAAAGCCAACGCCTATTGTTCTATCTTAAAGAAGAGAGCGCCCCAGATTTATTATCGGGGCGCTTTTTTTATTGTAGGGGGCAAATCCAGCTAGAGCGGCATTATCTGCTTATGACCGCGACCAAACGTAAAACGCGTTCTTATTTCTTTTTGTAAAGCGCCAACAGGTAAAAATAGGTCGATACCAGAATAATGATGGAGATGATGCTCTCAATGATCTTATAAGAGAGCGGCATCGCATTTGTTCTGATCAGAAAGAGTTGCCAAGAAAAGATGATGAACAGCAAAAAGGCGGGGAAGACATTCCAATAAATAAATTTGGTGAGTGATGAAAACTTGAGCTTGAATTTTCTATAATGTTTGCCTTCGCGGGTAAAGGCTTTGCTCTCGTAATAGGTGCTTAATTCTTTCTCAATATCGTAGATGTAGTTATATTGCCTTTGCACGTGCAAAACGGTCTGGAAGTAGGTATGCACCAGGCTGAGCAGCCCAAACCAAAGGATCAGGCCGATGAATGAAACATCCAATAGTTCTGCCTCCGAAACCTGATTGGCAATAACCCGATCTCTAATGAAGGTATTCGCCCAGTCGCTGATCAGGGTCGGGTTGAGCATATAAATCAAGAGCAATAAAACCAGAATCAATACATAGAGAAAAAGCCGATCTCGTTTGGTGACCGATTCTTTTTGCAGTTCGAAACTTTGATCATAGTGCTTTGCCAACATTTCCAGTTTGGTGCTTTCATCGACTGTCATTTTGAGTCTCCTTGATGAATATACCTTCGCCTGAATTGTACTCAAGGGTTGAAGATTTAGCGATGCCTGACAAAAACCTTCTGCGTTTTAATCTCTCTAAAGCCTAGTGATGTGTAGAATCCGTGCGCCTCGGCGCGGATCGCATTTGCCCGGATGCGGATAACGCTCACGCGCGGATCGAGCCAGGCTTCAGCTTGCTCGACCAACCCTTTCCCGATGCCCAGCCCGCGACATTCCGGCATCACCACCAGGCTGACGATCTCTCCCGCTACCCCCTCTGCCAAACGCACGTCGATGATCGCCGCCACACACCCCACAATCCGACCTTCCCGCTCCGCAACAAAAACCGCCCCGCCGCGCTGATCGATCTCAGCGATGCTGTTGCGCAGTTCGTCCGCATCAAGGGGATAGCCCAATGCCTGCATCAAAGGCAACAGGGCTGGAACGTCGCTTAGGGTTGCTTGTCTTATCATTTTGTATTTACTCTGCCTCTCGATTTTGTTTTCCAAACAAGTGGCAGAGAATGTTTTTTTCTTATTTCACTTTCTCAAGCGTTTTGATCGCACTTTCGATGGAGCGGCGTTCTTGCGCAGATAATGTTTGGTCTTTGCTCCATTCCTGATATTTTGGCAAGAGAGTCAGAAATCCTGGCAAAAAACTTGTCGTCATACTGCGAATGACATCGCACAAGACCCATGTCGCAGTGGCATTCTGTGGGGGGACGTGCTTGGCAAGAAAATCACGCACGGGTTCTATCTCGCCTCGGGCCGCAAGCCGAATGGCAAAGCTGACGGCTTTCTTGACGTCCGTTTCTTCGTCATACAGCAATCGTTCGGCTAGAGCCAAAGCTCGGGACGTGTATTCGGGGTGTTTCATGGGCAGACGACCGATCACCGTCACCCCTGCTCTCCTGACCCATTTGCTCTCATCTTCCAGCCAGGGGTCTATGGCACCAAGCCATTCTCCCGGCTTTTTGCGGACGATGGGTTCCAATGCGTCCATCGCGAAGCGATCCGCATCTTCCCAGGTTACGCATGTGGCACACAGGTCTCTCAGCTGCGGCATGACTTTTTCGGGGCTGGTCAGTTGCATCTTCCCCATGAGGATCACGGCAACGACTCTGCCTTCACGACCATATTCATCCCATAGTAGTTGCGCCAGCGGCCAGAATCGATCCACTTCTTTTTGCGCAGCTTTCCCTATCCGTTTACCAATTGCTTTTAGCGCACGGACAGAGATGCCAACGGTCTCTTGTTCTTCACGCAGTTCCGCCTTGATGCCGCCCATGCTGACAGAGGCGCTCTGGAGCCAGAGAGCACGCAGGGAATCAGCTGTTACACGCGGTGCGGCAGGGTCATATTCTTGCAGAATAATATCTACTTGCTCAGTTTGTGTTTTGCTCATTTGTACTTCCTTTTAGATCGCCCGTGAGTAAACCCAGCGGGGCTATAAGCCAAAGGACGCTAAAACGCCCTACGCCCAGCTCCGGCGTGAGCGGAATTACTCTTCCAAAGCGTAAGTGATCGCCAAGATCACACCATCAATATCGTTCATTACATCATGATTCCAAAAACGGATCACGCGATAGCCACGCGATTTCAAATATTTGGTTCTCTCTTCATCATACTCTTGTAAATCGAGATGCTGACTACCATCCAACTCTACAATGATTTTCTTTTTGATGCAACAAAAATCTACGATAAAGTTGCCGATGGCATGCTGGCGGCGAAAGCGAACACCCAATTGACTGCGCTCCAAATAGTGCCAAAGTTTTCTTTCGGCATCGGTCATGTTTTTACGCAGATTTGCTGCTCTGCGCATTATTTTGGGGTTGCTTCGGGGTGTCTTTGACATTTTTTTCTGTTTACTGCCCCCTCGGTCCCCCATTTTGAAGTGCAAAAATGGGGGATGAGGGTCTTCTAGTTTCGCGGTTCTCCCCTAAATTCCACGCTTTTGGAATTTGGGGGAGATGTCCGATAGGACAGAGGGGGCTATAAGGCGATGACGAGGGTGATGATGGAGATTCTTGGTTCCATAAAGGTAATTATTCATCAATCTTTTTACAGAAAACTATTCCATTTACAAAAATTTCTCCGTTGTAACGACCGCAATAAGGACAATGCACAGGCTCTAAGTCTTTTGTTCCTGGCATTTCTAATTCGTGCTCTTCAACAATGAAATTCATGTTGCATTCTTTGCAAGTGTTTTTCCCAATAGATAACCTGATTGGGTTTTGAGTATTATCAGTCTTTGTCATATTACCTCCGAAAACAAATTTGTGGTTCTTTCGCTAAATATTGAGAAGATAGTATTTCTTCATAAACTTCCAAAAAGATAGGATTCCGTTGCAACTGCTCTGAAAGAGCATCATCAAAAGATAGAAACCTACTTAGCATTGACATTCTTGCCCCATGCAACTGCAACTCAAATAGTTCAAAAACAGAATTGTTTGCAATTTCTCGTAAAGAGCTTTTCGCAACAAGTATGTTGTCCACATTCCCTGTAAAGCCGCTATGAAGCAAATCGTATATTTCAAGAGTTGCTTTTTTCTGTCCAGTTTTGGATCCCCCTTTTTCGTTCCAGTGAGGAAGATGTCCATATGCTGTGTTAAAAGATTCTATAAAACATCCTTCAACCACTTCTATAATTTCTTTAGTTTCTTCAGTTATATGTTCGTAGCTATTGTAATTTATGACTTTCTTGTTGCGAAAAACTTCCGGTTGAGCCAGCGATGATTGAGGGAATATGCTATATCCTAATAGTTTATGTTCACGAAAGTAGGTGTTTATCTTTTGAGATTTTGAGCCTTTTTTGTTTGTCTTGAGAATACCATTATGCTGCCTAAATCTTGTTGGCAAATCAGTAGCAAGACCAATATATAAGATTTCCCGAGTGTAATAATCCCAAAAGCAATAAATTCCCGATGATGACCATCCAACATTGTCAGTTGGCATACATATTTCATCTAATGCTTCAGCTATTTCATGAGCATCATCTTTATTGTAGGCATCAACTATAAACGTGCCTAAATATGAACTCCGAAAGATATTATTTAAGAATTTTCCAATAGACTGCTTAATGGCTTTACTTTCAATACTTTTTCTTTTTCCCATCTTTTTCCCAGACTTGTTTTACAAAAAGACAGCCTCCCCTCAGGCTGCCTTGGTTTCGATACGCTTTGGCACGGAAAAGCTGTGCCTTCGCTACTCAACCACCCTGATTCCTAATCCCTAATCTACTGTTTCCTGGCTTTTTCCACCACTTCCACCACTTCGGGCAGATCCATCCCCAAAGCCTTCAAATGCTCCACGGTCGGGATGCTGTTACTGTCCCAGCCGCGGCGTTTGTAGACGGCGTTGAGCAGTTGTTCGTATTGATCCATTTTGTAGGCACGCAACTTCGCCATCTTCTCTTCGGTAGCAAGCCCCTCAGGGGGCACACCGATCAGGTCACGTAGCTGCCCGTCGTAGCGTTCGGCACGGGATTCGTACTCTGCGACGGTGACGGGTCCCATCGCGCGGTAGGGTGGAATGTCAAATTCGCGTCCGACGCGTCCCATCCGAATCGAGAAGACTTTTTGGAAGTTGTAAACCCGCTCGGATTGTTTGAGCAGGTCTTCGGGGGTGACTTTGATACCGGTCACACCTTCGTGCACCCAGGTGTAGTTCTCGACATGCTCTTCGACTTTAGCGGGTTCGGCGGTGTCCTTGTTATTTTCGGGCGTGATGTCGTTCCAGGGCAGTTTACACATGCCGTGCAGACTGAACCAGGTGCGCCACATCGGGAAGTAGTGCAGCGCCTCGGCTTTGTCTTCGAAACTGGGCAGGAGACCCTGAACTTGATCCATGAAGATCAGCCAGGCTTCGTCGTGCTGCGGGCCTTTGGTGGCAAGACCGAATCCGCCCTGCTGGGCGAGCGATTCTTTCGTGCCATACTCGGAGATTTCCATGCCCTTGATCTCCATGCCGATGTCGTGCAAAAAGGCGGGGTCAGCACCATATTCTTTGGCGAAGTATTCCTTCATATAGGCGACACCCTGCCCAACGATGACGCCGAAACCTTCACCGCGTCCCATTTGGTGCAGTAATTCGACGGCTGCCAGACCGTTGCCGAAGCTCAAGTCCATGCCGCCGGTCTCTTCTTTGGTGATGATTCCTTCGCTATAGCATTCCATCGCAAAGGCGACCGCGTTGGCGAAGGAGATCGTATCCACGCCGTAGGTATCGCAGTAGAAGTTGAGTTCGAGCACGATCTTCGGATCGAAGTTGCCGATATTGGCACCCAGTCCGGCGGCATTCTCGTATTCGGGACCATCGACGAGCACTTTATGTCCGGCATAGGGGCCGGTGGCGAGCGGGAAACCGTCCACACCGTGCGTGCAGGACATCGTGCATCCCAACCAGCAGCCATCCGGCATCCCCTGGGTGAAATTCTCCTTCCAAACACTCGAATCGATCTGGTGTGTGTCGGGGTGCGAACCATAGCGGAAGTTATGCGTCGGCAGCAGGTCGAAGTGATCCATGATCTCGACGATATTCGCCGTGCCGACCTTCTTCATCTGATTCTGCTTGTCATCGAGTTCGCTCATCTCGCGATTGAAGCGTTTGCCCGCTTTGCGGATCAGCTCAATATCCGCGGGATGATTGCTGTCGCCGCGCGTATTGCTGTAGCGCACGACGATGCCTTTGATCTTTTTGTCGCGGAAGACACGCCCCGTGCCGCCGCGCCCGGCTTGTTTCAGGCGCACTTCTTTGCGGCGCACGTCGTACCAGCTTGAGTTAATGATCGCAAAGCGGATATGCTCTGCCGCATCGCCTGCCGACATGACCGAGATGCCCCGCTGACTCTTCTCGTCGTCTGCGTACATGCGCGTCAGGTGTGCGCCGATCAGGTGCGAATCGACATCTTCGAGCGGGGCGGTTTCGATCGTGATCTTACCGGTATCGCCATCAATAAAAATGACCACGTCCTCTTCGGCTTTGCCCTGAATTTCGAGCGCATCAAAACCGGAGAACTTCAGGAAGGGCGCAAAATAGCCGCCCGCGTTACTATCGACCACGTTGTGAGTCAGGGGCGAAAGCGTCACAACCGTCGCTTTGCCGGAGCCGGCATACCCCGTCGTCCCGCAGATCGGTCCATTTGCAATCACCAACTCATTCTCAGGCGCGTCCCAGGTCGTCTCGGGTGTGACCGCATCCCAGAGCAGCTTCAAGCCGAAGCCGCGTCCGCCGGTGAAGAGATCCTTCATCTGCTGGGTGACGGGCTTTTCTTTAACTTCGAGTGTTTCCAAATTAATATAAAGTGTGCGGTTTGCGTACCCGCGCTCGACGGGGCGCATTTCGTAAGTGTATTCCTTGAGCAGCTTGTGCGCTGCTTTCATTTCAACAAGGGGGAGGGGCAGTACCATAAGAACTCCTTTAGATATGGGATTAGACGCCCCCATTATTGCAGGGATTCAAGGGACTGTCTACTGATTTTCTTCTTGATATGGGACAAAAAGCCGCACCGCTCACCATTTGAACTTGCTTCCGCTTCCAAAGTGGATGCCCCGCTTGATTTAATCGCTTTCCCCGCAGAATTCGCCTGAGCGATGTACCGTTTAAATAGCAGAGACCAAGTACATCAGTACTCGGTCTCTGCTATTTGAATATTTCGCGTCCTATTGCTTCAAAAGGTCTCCCGTGAGCACGCCTCGCACTGTTTTTACAAAAACAGTGCTCCAGATCAAGAGAAGGCCTACAAAAGCGCTCAACCCGACCCAAACAAAAAAACTGCCACCAACTGCATTATGAACAACGCCCGTTGAAACGACGAACGCTCCAAGCGGAAAGGCGAACGCCCACCAGCTCATCGCAAAGGGGATGTTAATTTTCTGGTGATGTTGGATTGTGATCGTCATCGCCAAAATTGCCCATAGGAAGGCAAATCCCCACAGGCTGACGGACATCGCTTTCGCTGCGATACCAAATACTTCTTTGGCTGTGTCTGAAGCCTTGAAGAACATCATTAAAGGCTGAACGAGCTTGATGGCAATGATCGACAAAATAGCGGTCGGTGCGATTCCGATCCAGATGGTGGGAGCCAAATGGGCAGGGAGCAAGTCGTGAGAAATGTAGCGGGAGAAGACAGCGCTCATCACAAAAATGAAGAGCAAGCTGCCCATCCCTAAAAAGATCAGGCTGGCAATCAGGTTAATTGTCCCGAGCGTAGTCCCCGCATAGGCTGCCGCCAAGCTGCTACCCAGTATGGGTACGATCAATACTGAAACAGGCGGGATCAGCCATCCCATATTGGCGATTTTTAAATCGACGCCGGGTTTCATGAATTTAATGTTGAGAATGGTAAGAGCGAAGCAGGCAATTCCGGCGGCTCCTGAAATCCACAGAAATTGCAGGATGGGTAAAAGCATTTCTTCAGGGAGAAAATGGGGCGCTTTTTCAAGCGCAATACCGATGATGATGAGGGAAATCGGCATTGTTGAGTAAAAGGAGCCGGAAACAGGGTGGCTCAGGTCATCTTTGACGCGTTCGAAATAGAGGAACCAGCGCAGGAACCAGGGGATGAAGAAGATAACAAAAAGCAGCACGGCCAGCCCTAAAAAGAAGAGTTGCAGAGTCCCAGCGAAGGGGATGAAATCCTTAAAAACGAAAATGGCAACGACGGTTACTGCTGTTCCCATGACAGAGGCGAACCAGCCTGGGGCAAAGTTTTGAATGATGTCGGTTTTGAAATTTATATTTTTTAACATTATGACTCCTGCACTTAGATTTTGCTTATGGGCAATAGTAAAGGCCAAGAACGCTCGCAAGGGATTTGTGATTCCTGTTTTTCTATAAAAAAATCACCGGATTGCTTGTGCTCAATGGGGTGTAGAGCCAGCAAAAGCGATGTCATATACCTAAAGCCACAGCCGAATGCATCTTTTTAAGATGCAAATACCAAGAAAAAGTTTCATTTTTACTTGACACTTTGTGTAAATCCTATTATTCTATTATTAGAATAATAAAGGAAGTCAAAATGACCAATGCAGAACTTGTCATCCTAAGCCTTGTGGCCGAAATGCCTCGTCACGGCTATGAGATCGAACAGACCATCGAGGCACGCGGTATGCGCCAGTGGACCGAGATCGGTTTCTCATCGATCTACTATTTGCTCAAGAAGCTGGAGAAAGAAGGCCTCGTAGAGAGTGAACTCATCCCCACTGAGGGACGAGGAAAGGCGCGCCGCATCTATACCGCTACCGAAAGCGGACGCGCATCACTGCTTGCTTCCACGCTGGAGGCCTTATCGCAACCCCAACAATGTCATCCCGCAATCCTGCTTGGGTTGGGCAACCTGCCGATTGTCCCTGCCGACCAAGCCCAAACTGCGCTCGAATCGTATCGTGCGGAACTGGAAGAAAAACAGGCACAAATATTCGCTCAAGTAGAGGCGCAACGCCCTCTGCCTGCACATGTCGAATTACTTTTTGATTACAGTTTGCAAATGTTGGCTGCCGAGAAAAAATGGGTGGAGGCGGCTATCCAAAAAATAGAGAACGGGATTTAGTATGGGAACTTTACTTCTGGAAGGCGGCGCGGAGTTTGGCGGTGCCATGCGCACACCGGATTTGGCAGCCATCGAACTGGCTGGTGGTGCGAATGCACCCATCCGTATCATCCCGACCGCTGCCGCGCCCGATCAAAATCATCTCCGTGCTGGACGCAACGGTGTCCGCTGGTTTGAAGGCCTCGGCGCGCGTGATGTGAGCGCTGTTCCGCTCATCGACCAGCAAAGCGCGAACAATCCCAGCATTGTCGATGCCCTCCGCGCTGCGAAACTGATCTACATACTGGGTGGCTTTACGCACTATCTTGCCCAAACACTGCTGGGAAGCAATGCCTGGGACGCTGTGCTGGAAGCGTGGAAAAATGGTGCCGTTATCGCGGGATCAAGTGCTGGCGCGATGGTGATGTGCGAAACCTATTACGATCCCGGTCGTGGTGCTGTCGGGCGCGGATTAAACTTGGTTTCAAATGCCTGCGTTTTACCGCATCACAATACCTTTGGCAAAGATTGGGCTGACAAGCTCAAAAAGTTGCTTCCCAATTTAACATTGCTTGGCATCGACGAACGCACAGGCATGTTGACAGATGGGGAAGGCTGGCAAGTGCTGGGTGGCGGGGCGGTGACACTCTACCGCAACGGGAATACGGAACGCTATCAGACAGGTCAGCGTTTCAGTTTATAACGAGATGTGCAACGCACGCTACGTGTGCAATGCAATCTAAAAAAGGAGAGAAGAAATGGAAAAAGTTGATTTCAAGAAAACCCTCAAACATCTTTATGCCCCCAAGAGGAAATTCGAAATTGTGGATGTGCCCGAGATGCAATTTCTCATGGTCGATGGGCACGGCGACCCGAATACGGCACAAGAATATGCAGAGGCAGTCGAAGCGCTTTATGCGGTGGCGTATAAGATGAAATTTATGAGCAAGAAAATGCTGGAGAAAGATTACACCGTCCCACCGCTGGAGGGGCTCTGGTGGGCAGCCGATATGGACACTTTTGTTAGCCGCGACAAATCCGCCTGGGACTGGACGATGATGATTATGACCCCCGATTGGATCACGGATGAGATTTTTGCCGAGGCGGTAGCTGTCGTTCGCAAAGCGAAAAATCCCGCCGCGCTGGACAAGGTGCGTTTGGAACGCTACCACGAAGGCTTATCGGTGCAGATCATGCATGTCGGTTCATATGATGACGAGGCCCCCGTTCTCGCCAAACTGCACAACGAATTCATCCCCGAAAATGAGTACACGATGACGGGCAAACACCACGAAATTTATCTCAGTGATCCGCGCCGTGTTGCGCCTGAGAAGTTGAAGACAGTCTTACGACAGCCGGTGAAGAGATCGTAACCTGTATTCTGTGAATTATCTTTTGGGTACAACAAAAGGGTATTCTTCTCGTATAATCTCCATATGATCTATACCTATGAAATCGAAGGCATCCCGCTCCAAACTGGCGACGTCATCTGCACCCGCAACGGTAAACCGGATATTCTTCCTGGCGAGTTCTGGCTCCTCGTTGGACGTCTCGTCCCCGGCGACATCGATCACGTTGTGATTTTTCTTGGCCCCGAAGGACGTTGCATCGAAGCGGGCTCAAAAGGTGTCAATCCTTTCCACTTGCACGGCGACATTTGGCACGCCGAAGATATGGTTGATGAGCGCGGCTTTCTGATTGACACCTTCTACGGTGTCTCTTATCCGCTGGCAGGCTTGCAACTTTCGGAAGAAGATGAAATGCTCATGCGCATGAAAGTCGCCGACTACTGTCTAGCGCAAATCGGAAAGCCGTACAATATCAACTTCCTGAATGCCGAAAGCGAGAAATCGTTTTATTGCAGCCAGTTGGCCTATAAAGCCTACGAACAGATCGGCATCAACTTGAATACCGGACTGGCGATGGAACAACTCCCGGGTACGAATGAAATCATCTACCCACAGGAGATTTGGGATAGTTTTCCGCATAAGGCTTCAAAGAAACCTGAAAATCTTGCTAAAGAACCTCAATAACCTAAAAAAGGCTGTCAAAATGACAGCCTTTTTTAAACTTCCGGTTTCTTTTCTGCCGAAGCGCCTACGCTTTATTGCGACAAGCGTTTCTTTTCAGCATCATTTTCTTCAAGTTGTTTTCTTATCCAACGCATGAGATTGATCGCTTTATGCTCTGGCTTAAAATAAGCCCCTACTGTTTCCGAAAAAGGAATAGCGAATCGGAACCCATCAACTTCATACCAAAGTGCTCCATCTGTGCAATATGCAAACTTAGCAACTTTATTTACGACTAATTCTTTGATGTTCATAGTTCTCCTTTCTTGTAATATTTTTCATCGATTTTGATCGAAGAAAAAGCTTCTAACGCAAAACATTAAAAGCGTTGTAACCCTGTACGTAGTTCACAAACCCAATCTAATTCTGTTTGATAATTTGATATCCAATTTTCCAAGACCTTATTCCAAAGAAAAATTTCGCGTGGTGTTCGTGCCAGTAAAACATTGATATAAGCATCTCGAATTGTTCCAGACGGCGAAATGTTTTGCTGTTCTTTTTGAAATCGTAGCATTTCCAATTGCGAGCGAAGTTCGCTCTCATATTTTTCAAGTTGATCATCAATCTCATTAGCAGACAACAGATCCGACCATGCTAATTGCATCAGAAAAGAATTTTTAATGCGTGGCATTTCTGGTGTAGCAAGCACCCAGATTCGGAGTTCTTCCAATCCTTTTTCTGTGATGCTGTAAACCTTTCGCGATGGACTACTCTCTTGTACTTGTATCTCGCGGCTAACCCAGCCTTCTTTATGAAGTTGAATCAGGGTCTTATAAATCTGATTATTATTTCCTGACCAGTAAAGCGCCTTCGATCCCTCGAATCTCTTTTTGATGTCGTAACCAGACAACGAATTTAAACTTAGCAGCCCAAGTATTGCATATTTTATTGACATGTTTTTTTACTTTTCTTTCTAGTATATCTTTATCATATGTTAATAGTAACATAGCATCAAAATTAGAGCAACCAAAATCAAGTAACTCCGCAGCTTTCTTTACAGAGCAATTAAACAAAAAGCCAACGGCTAAAAAAACACCGCCAGCTTTATTATCATATCGAGATATTCTTTTATTGCGCTGCCAACAGCACCGCCTCCCCGTCCAAGACAACGACATCATCTTGATTTTTACAAACCGTTTCCAAGGTGACGATAGGCTTCCGCTCGTGCATTTTGATGATCGTCACCGTCGCGGTTATCGTATCACCGAGATAGACTGGTGCACGGAAATTAATCGTCTGTCCCAGATAGATACTCCCTTCACCAGGGAGCTTTGTGCCCAACACAGCAGAGATCAAGCCAGCAGTCAGCATCCCGTGCGCGATGCGTTTCTTGAATTGGGTTTGAGCAGCGTAATCATCATCAAGATGGACGGGATTATTATCGCCAGATATTTCTGCGAATTTGCGCACATCTTCGTCGGTAAAGGTTTTTGTCAAGGAAGCAGAGTTGCCAATTTGTAGCATGAGGTTCTCCTAAAGTTAAAGTATTGTCTTATTATGGCAGGCTTTTATGAGGTTGTCTAACGGGATATGACTTTGCGAAAACGGGTATCACCGATTCGTGGCGGTTTACTGATTCCCTGCGCGCTGATACAATCGCTCCCGTTAATCCTGAACGAAAAGAGACAAAATCTCCATGACTTACAATTTCCGCCTACTCTGGCGCATGACCTACCGCTCCCTCTACAAAACATCCAACACACCCGGACGCCTGACCCGTAAACGTATCATCTTTCTTGCGCTTTTCTATACCGTTTGGCCCCTCGTTACCATTTTCACCTGGCTTTGCTTTGGTCTCGACGACATTTTCTTCCCCGCCTACAAAAAGCAGCCTGTCGAGAAGCCGCTCTTTATCATCAGCAACTTCCGCAGCGGCTCAACCTTCCTGCACCGTTTGCTCTCGCAAGACGAGAAAAACTTCACCAGCATGCGTACCTGGGATATTTACATCACGCCCTCCATTACCCAACGCAAAATCGTCGATGTAATTAAATTTGTAGATCACCTGATCGGCAGCCCGATCCGTCGCTTAATCCTCGCCATCGACAAGGCTGGGCTCCAGAAAGTGGACATCCATCCGATCTCCTTCCTCGAGCCGGAAGAGGACGAGAATATCCTGCTGCACAACTGGTCGAGTCTGCTGGTCTCATTTTTATTCCCCTTTTTGGATGAGTTGCCTCCGTATCAATACTTTGACCGGGACTTGCCTCCGCGCGAAAAGCAGAAGGTTATGTCCTTTTACAAGTCAATGTTACAACGCCACATGTACGCAACTGGCATCCCCCATTTCGTTTCCAAGAATCCGTCCTTTAGTGCCAAGATCGGCACGCTGAAAGAATTCTTCCCGGACGCGCGCATCATCTACCTCGTGCGTAACCCGCTCGATATGCTCCCGTCGACTGTCTCATGGCTCAACTATGCCTGGAGCATCTTCAGCGAACCCGCTGAGAAATATATCTACCTCGATGAGATTTGCGAATTTTCCCAGCATTGGTATCGCTATCCGCTCAGCTACCTTGACGAGAACCCTTCCGCCAATCATCTTATTCTTTCGTACAATGACCTGCTCGCTGATCCGATTGGCGTGATTCGTGACTTCTATGAGCAATTTGGCTATCACGAGTATCAGCAACTGGACGAAGCTTTTATGGAGGGCATCAAGGCCACTGAAGCACGCCGCAGCGAGCATAAATACTCCTTCGAGGAGATGGGCTTTACCCGTGAGGGCCTCATCACCACCTATGCGGATATCTTCGAGCGTTTCGGCTTCGATAAGCGCGAACCTGCGCGTATGGTGGTCGAGGAGCCAGTTGCTGAAGCAGCGGATTAAAAGGTAGATATCTTTCGACAAAAAACAGGCTGGGTTATCCCAGCCTGTTTACTTTTAACGGTAGCAAGCCACAGGTCACGCGCGAAGCGAGTTAGCCTCCATTACCGTTACTGTTCCAGAGGGGATGTCCCTCTTCATCACGAATTTGGGCAACGCTGGCATTATCCAGATTTCTGAGATGGACAATTTGAAACTTGTCGTTTTCGTAAAATCCGGTGAGCAGTACGCTATCACCAAGGGCCGCTTGAAAATTCTGTTCGAGAGCAAGTCGCCACGGGCGCGGGTTGAGTGTGATTGTGTTGCCATCTTCCAAGTGAAAGGCGACATTGCGCTTATTAAGTTGGCTGACTTCCGCTTGCAAGATGATCCAACCGCGTTCGCTCGTATTATGCTCTTCTACAATTTCGGCGGTTGCACTGAGTGTAACTGTGACGGGCACTATTTCAGCGTTATTATTTTCGCCGTGATTTTGGCTATTTTGGCCATCGCCAAGTGTTACCGAGCTTCTGTTGATGGCTGCCCAAATCAGGCCTCCTACGAAAAGAAGATAGAAACTCCATAAAATTATTTTTTTGACCATGATGTGCTCCCTAATTTCTTGCAGGTACGATGTTTTGAATAATTTTGGAGGTCACTTTGGTGACCCACTTCCAATGAATGGCAAAATGCAATATCGCTGAGGCAACCATCAGGACACTAGACCAAGTGTGAATTAGATCCCATGTGGCGAAGGAGAAGAGCCAACTTGGACTAGAAAGAGATGAATGATGCAACGCCTGTGGGAAAAAGAGAAAGTAAATTCCACTCAAGCCGCTAACAAGGGCGCTCACGGCAATGATGGTATTGATCGCCAAATTGAATGTACCGTTTGGATTCATCTTCTTGGATTTGCCCGCTACGATCTTGACAACGCGCTTGCTCATCGTGACGATCCAGCTCCAGTGAACGGGAATATGGATCGCAGCGACAATCAGCATGGCAATGCTGCCCCAGATATGCAGTTCTGTCCACGTATGGCGCTCAAAAAAGATGATGATGCCGTAGAAGGGATTACGCCCGCCCTGATATCCGCCAACGGGAAAGACCAGAAAATAGATACCGGAGAGAAAGGTGACCAGCCCGCTGATGAAGAGGGCGGTAGCAACCAACCAATTATTCCGTGTGGGGGTTGAAACGGTGGAACTCTTTTTCATCCATTCTCCTTAATATATTGCTCTGTTTTTCACAATCATTGTAAGTAGAAAAGATGAAGACTTTGTAAAGAAATAATGTGGATTCCTTGAAACCAATCAAAAAAGCTGCGACCAGTTTCCGGTCACAGCTTTTTTCTCTTCAATAGGTTTCTTGCAGTAGAACTATTCTTCTTTTGATTTTTTACGGCGTTGGCGACGTTTCTCGTTTACGCTAATTTTCTTCTCTTCTTCACGTGTTTCTCTCGGCGGAGCAAGTTTATATTCTTCTTCCCATTTTTCAGCGAAAGGCACTTTAATGACCTTGTTGCGGATCAACAACATCACGATACCGATCAGCGCCATAACTGCCGCGACGACGCGTGTGAAACTGACATCTGTACCGGGGATGCGCGGTTGATCGGGGCGGAAGGCTTCAAGAAGGAAGCGCCCCACCCCAGCAAGGATCAGCCAAGCCGCGAGAGCTGTGCCAGGCTTTGACTTTTCAGGATAGCGGCGCACAAACCAAATAATCAGGCCGACTGCCAGGAAGTTCCAGACCATCTGATAGGCGAAGGAGGGGTGGAAACGAGTTGATTCGGGGTAGAGAACCATATCGCTGTATTGCTTGATACGATGGCTGGCATCAATCGAGATGCCCCAGGGCAAGGTGGTCGGCTGCCCGTAAAGTTCCTGATTGATGAAGTTCGCCGGGCGGGCAACGGCTTGTCCCAACAATGTTGCCGGAGCAAGCGCATCCAGCAGCAACCACATGTCGAGTTGGTGTTTGCGGGCATACCAGATCAAGGCGAGCAAGCCAAATAATAAACCACCATAAAAGTGAAGCCCACCTGCGGGGACATTAATGATTTGCCAAGGATTCTGCATATAGTACGAGTTCCCGCCGAGGGTCGCGTTCG
>JBNKMO010000073.1:0-8537 GCA_050293165.1 Anaerolineales bacterium
CCAAGATGATTCGCGACCGGGCGCTCCCTACCGGGGATGTGGCTATCGATCGGCGAGTTGAGTATCTTGGCTCTACCATCTTCTTCGATGACGAGAGTCGATGAGCCGCCACCGTCCATTGCCATCGCGGTATAGACTCCATATTCGACCAGTAGATCGGCGAGTTGGGTGAGGGTCGCGCCTTCGCTGTAGAAGGGCTGGCGTCCGTCCACGACGACGATGACGAGGCGGTCGGGGCCAAAATCCACGCCGAGGGCCGTGCGCGGGGCCGGCATCTCGGAATCAAGCCCCTCGATGGGTTCGCCTTCGACCACCAACATGTGGCTGCCGGATATGGCGTTGAAAACTTTTCCGCTAGGGCTGCCAAATTGAGCCACATTATCCTTGGAAATATATAAAGTCGGGCGATAGCCCTCTGAGTAGCGCACACCGCGTGAGATGGTTGTCCCAATCGGGAGGACGGGATCGCCCACATGGGGATAATAATCCAGCAGAGAATTGGAATACCAAGGATTGAAGCCATCGCCGTTGACCGCTATTTGCAAATTGAACTCACGCAAAAACTGGGATGTAGTGCGTGCATTGAGCGGATATTCGGCCTTTTTATCATCAGGCGGGGTGACAAAAAAGCTGATGCCCGCCGTGTGCAAATCAATCGTGATGATATGCGCCACCCACAAACGCGGCTCGGTGTGTACCTTGCGTCGATAGGTAATGCCATCCCCCAGGCTGCGTTTCATCTCGATCGGCAACGGCCGCCCCGAGAAATAGATCGAGGGTGCGACAACAATAAAAAGCAATATAGCAAAGAACCAAAAGGCTTTATTTTTGAAAAGTTTTTTGAACATCTTATAGACCAAATATTTTAAAGTTGTTATACAGTCTCTGAGAAAACGTCCTTCGACTTCAGGTTCAACTGCTGTCGCCCTCCGCTCAGGAACTGTGCTTTTTAATGTATAAATTCTTTCTATTAGAAAACCAACCTTAGCCCTGTAACCACCAGCAAGACCAAAACGATCTTGCGAAAAACTTCGGGGTTGATCCAGCGATCTGTGCTCAGGCCAGCGATGATGCCAACAACCAGCCACGGCAAGCCGCGCCAAAAGAGCGACCAAATCTCAGGCGTGAAACTACCGCTAAGAGAATGCCCCAACAAAACAATAATGCTATTCTGAATGAAGAAAGTCTGCAGGTTTCCTTTGAAGGTATCCGGCTCCCATTTTTTGCAACTCGCATAAACGATGACGGGCGGTCCCGGCGTATTATATGCGCCACCCAAGAGTCCCCCCAGAAAACCTGCACCATAGGCCCATCCGCGCGACTTCAACGCTGGCAACTTCAAACCCGACAAAGCATAGAGCGCGTATCCCGCAATGATGATACCTAATAAAGGCAGCGTGATAGCTTCATCTAGACGACGCAGGAGAAAGATGCCCAAAGGCACGCCCACAAAGGATGCCAAAATCAACGGCAGCATGGTTTTGAATTGCAGCGAACGCCAATAACGTAGCAAGACGCCCAGATCGACCACAAAAGCGACCAAGGCCACCAACGCGATCGAGGCTTGAATGCCGATCAAATTTGGCAGCAAAGCCATCGAAACAAGCGCCACGCCAAAACCCGAAAGTCCCTGCGTAAAGGCGGAAAGGAAAAGTATCGCGGCGATCAATGTAAAAGATATTTGCATAACAACTCCATAACAAGATGCCACATTATACCCACGACAGGTATTCAGCGATAAAATATTCCAGCATCGAAAAAGGAGTTGCTATGAAATACGCAGTCAGCATCAGCTTGGGCAGTTCAGCACGCGACAAACGTGTCGAAGTCAATTTTAACGGGGAAAAAGTCGTCATCGAGCGCATGGGCATGGATGGCGACATTGCAAAAGCCAAAAAAACCTACGAATCCCTCGATGGTCAGGTCGACGCCTTTGGCATGGGCGGGGTCGATATGGTTCTGCGGGTCGCGGGGAAGGAGCATCCACTCAAGGCTGCGCTCAAATTAATTGAAAACGTGCACCAAACCCCGGTTGTGGATGGTCGCGGGCTAAAGCATACCTTGGAAAGACGCGTCTTTGAACTTGCCGCCCCCGCGCTCGGCGGCATCCCTTCTTTCCAAAAAGCATTTATTCCCGTTGCGGTCGATCGGGTCGGTCTCGCGACTGCCGTTTGCGAAACCAGTCAATCCGTCATCTTTGGGGATCTAATGGTTGCGCTCAACCTACCGTTGCCCGTGAACGGGATGGATAACTTCCTGCGCGTTGCCAAACTAATGCTGCCCTTCGTCAGCAACTTCCCGATGAGTATGCTCTTCTACGGCAGTGACGGCGCCGAGCAGAAACCGAAATATGTGAAGTATTGGGAAGAATCGGATCTGATCGCCGGGGATTTTCTCTTCATGCGGAAATATATGCCCGAACGGATCGACGGCAAAACCATTATCACCAATACGACCACGGAAGAAAATTTGCTCCTGCTCAAGGAACGTGGCGCCCGACAAGTAATCACCACCACCCCACGCTACGATGGACGCTCTTTCGGCACCAATATGATGGAAGCCGCCCTAACAGCCTATGCGGGCTTGGGGCGCGCACTAACAGATGCTGAGCTTAACGCCCTAATAGATGAGCTGGATTTTCGCCCACAAGTGCAAGTTTTTTCCTAACCTTTTCTTTCTTAACACGCAAAAGAAAATGTTGTTATACGCAAAATCTAACGACATCTTCTTTTTATCAAGAACCTATCCTAAAAACCGAAGAAGAAGGGGGGGCGTCGCACCCCAGTATCAATTTTTTCAGGATAGATACTAAGATAACAAAACACCACCTCTATTGCTTTTTTCTCTCAATTTTTATACAATCTTTATAAGCTTGTCTTTTTCTGGGGCAAATAAGTGACTGTAAGGTGTTTGCAATCTACCAAACATTAGAGCTATGTATAATATTTCTACTTAAGTGACATAAATTTGGAGAAGATCAACAAAGTGCTTTTGCTCAAGACATGACACTCAAAACCCATTCTCTACACCCACTCTATCTAATACACCTACAAAGGGGAAAGTTAGGGCTGTGCTTATGTAATGCAAAAGACATTCTTTTTTTCAACCCCAATACACCTATCAAACAGAAGCAGCAGAATTATATCTGCTGCTTCAATTTTTAAAAAACACTTCGCAGAAAAGAAAAGGAGCAATATCATGATGAGCAACCTGCAAGGAAAATCTCAGAAGGCATGGAAACTGATTACCTTGTTACTTGCCGTGGTTCTATTACTAAGCGGGTGTAGCCAGGCTGAGTCCAAGGTGTATCGGGTTGGTATCCTTTCCGGATTTGATTTTCAGGGTTCGATACCGGATGGTTTCAAGAACGCCATGACCGAGCTGGGCTATGTAGAGGGTGAAAATATCATCTACGACTTGCAGGAAACCCACAATGTCGACATGCAGGGCTATCAGGATATCGTCCAGAAATTCGTCGACGATGAAGTCGATTTGATCCTGAGTTTCCCTACTGAGGCCAGCATTGTCGCCAAACAGGTGGCAGAAGGCAGTGGTGTGCCAGTGTTGTTCTGTTATGCAAGTTCTGAGGGGTTGGTCGAAAGCGTGCAGGCACCAGGAGGCAATATAACCGGTGTGCGCTACCCACTAGTTGAGGTCGGCGCGAAACGTTTTGAAGTTACATCGCAGCTGGTTCCGGATGCCAAAAAGATATTGATTCCCTATTTCACTGATTACCCCACTCTGCCCCCCCAACTTGAAGCGATCGCACCGTTGGCCAAAGCCGCTGGCGTTACCATCATCGAGGCGCCGATCACCAGTGGTGACGAGATGCAATCTTTCTTTGACGATCTGCTAGCCGGGAGTGCCGAAGGTGAACCGGATATTGACGCCATCATGTATCTGGTAGGTCCTGCTGCGGTTTCGCCGGATATCGTCTCCAAGGTTGCTCAATTCAGTGCTGAATATCAAATTCCCATCACCACTGGCACGTTTCTTTCGGATGACAGCTGGACAATCATGGATCTTAACGTTGACCTTTATCCTTCAGGCGAGCTGGCTGCTCCCTTAGCGGATAAGATCTTTCAGGGTATCTCTGCAGGTACCATCCCTGTGGCTACGCCTAATATTGCCCTGTCCATCAACTATACGGTAGCACAAAAATATGGATTGACTGTCCCGGAAGGTTTGTTGAAGCAGGCCGATGAGGTTATTCGCTAGCCAAGATCAACGACCAGTCTACTATTAGCTTATTTTTCAATCCTCTGATGATATGAGAGAGTAACTATGGATACAAAAACAAGTAAACCCAGATCTTCACGGAGTCTAAACACGACTCTGGCAATCGCATTTTTCTCTTTGACTGCGGTTGCACTCCTGATTTCCAGTGGCTTACAACTTTATACGAGTGTGCAAACCCTACAGACATATCTTTCCATCAGGCAGGAACTCCTTGCGGAAGCGGGAGGCAAGGAAGTTAGTGATTTCATCGAGGATGAATTTCGCGCGTTGGAAACAGCTACCGATCTGGTTGATCCGATTTCGATCTCCCGTGAGGAGCGTGAGCTCTTCTTGGATAGTACGTTGAGCTTGCAATCAGCTTACCGCCAGTTGACCTTGTTGGACGCCCAAGGGCGCCAACTGGCAGAGGCTTCACGCTTCTCAGAAATCTCAGCTCTGGATATCACCACCAAGCTCTCGGCTGAAGTGCTGGCACAACTCCAGAAGGGTGAGAGATATATCAGCCCAATTTATATTGATGATGCCACCGGTGAGCCGCTGGTAGTAATGGCGCTCCCCATCAATGATATTTTCGGGGATTTCGAGGGTACTCTGGCGGTCGAAGTGAATTTGAAGTTCATGTGGGATCTGGTCGATCAATTCCGGGTCGGTGAGACTGGCTATGCTTACGTGGTGGATAATCAGGGTAACCTGATCGCATTCCGGGATACAGGCCGTGTATTGCGGGGAGAAAATGTAGGAAATATTCCAGAGGTGCAGGATTTCATTGAAGGTGTAGCCGCCGGAAGCCATCGTACGCAAGTTGCCAACTACACCGGCCTGCTTGGAACAACCGTGGCGGGCACTTACGGGCCTCTGGATTCGCCGGATTGGGCGGTGGTGATCGAATTGCCCTGGCAAGAGGCGTACCAAGATGTGATCACGCAAGCGATCTGGGACATTGTGATTTTGCTCAGCATTGCTTTCCTGGCTGGCCTGCTCGGTGTCTATATAGCACGGCAAATGGCGGCCCCTGTTATCAATCTCACCGATGTCGCAACCCGCATTGCAGGTGGCGAAACACAACTGCGAGCAACAGCAAGCGGCGCACAAGAATTCACGACTCTGGCGACGGCTTTCAACAGTATGACTACCCAGTTGCGTGAATTCATTACATCACTGGAAGAACGCGTTTTAGCCCGTACAAAGGACCAGGCAACTGTTGCAGAAATTGCCACAACAACAGCTACGATTGTTGATACAGACGAAATGCTCACAAGAATGGTACATCTAACGCAGCGAGGCTTCGGTCTGTACCACGCGCATGTGTTCACATACGATGCAGATACAGAAAACTTGCAGATTGTGGCATGTGGTTATCGTGAAGGCGACGAACACGAAGGAACACATGGTACAACATCAATCCCAATTTCTCAGGAACAATCACTGGTCGCACGTGCTGCCCGAGAGAGAGAACCTGTCATCGTCAACGATGTCCGTAACGAACCCGGCTGGCTGCCCAACCCTTTGCTTCCTGAAACCCGAGCAGAGTTAGCTGTACCGCTGATTGTCGGTGACGAACTGCTCGGCGTACTGGACGTCCAATCGGAACGCCTGGACGCTTTTACAAAAGAAGATGCAAATATCCAGATGACGCTCGCATCACAAGTCGCCGTTGCTCTTAAAAACGCAACATCCTATGCAGAAAGTCAAATCAACGAGAAGCTTTTAACAGACGCGCTGGAAATATCTCGTCTGGGCAACTGGACATATGATGTAGACCAAGACATCTTCACATTCAACGACCCGTTCTATGCGATCTTTCGTACAACAGCAGAAGAAGCTGGTGGATATAAATTACCGTCGTCAGTATACGCCCAAAAATTTGTACACCCCGAAGATGCCGCTATGGTTGGCGAAGCACTTCAGGCTGCAATGGAATCCAAAGAGCGCATTTACACCACTAATTTGGAGCACCGGATCATCTTCTCTGATGGCACAACAGGCTATATCACGGTCAGATTTACCGTGGAACGCGATCAGGACGGGAAGATAATCCGATGGTCAGGCGCGAACCAGGACATCACAGAACGCCGCAATCTGGAAGTTGAAGTGTCTACACGCGCGAAACAACAGGCAACGATTAACGCAATCTCGCAAAAAATCCAACAAACAGATACCATCGAAAAAGCCATGCAAATCGCAGTTCGCGAACTCGGACGCGCCCTGGAAAGTCCCCAAACACTCGTTGCCCTCGACGCAGCAGCTCTGGGCAGTGATGATGGAACAGGCGATTTCAATGAATAATCCACAACATATTTCTGAATTACTTGAGATGACAAAAACAGGAGTTTCGAGATGACACAATCGAATCCTTCAACAACCGAACAGCTTGAGATTGATACTGCACCCCATATGCGACGCGCCCTCCAAACCGCCACCATTGTTCTGGTTGCGGCCATCGGCATCGTGCTGTTTTATATTTTTCTGGCTTGGCAATTGAATGCTTGGCAATTGTACGTGCTCGCAGGTGTAATTGCCGCTTTCACTGCCGCCAACATCGTGGGGATACGCATGATCCGTCAAGGCCAAATAAAAATCGGCTCCTGGATCATTATTATCGGCATGTACTTGGTCTTCCCGATTGCTGTTTTATTAGTTGCCGATACCGGATTAATATTTGGGCTTTTAGTTCCCATTCTAACTTTCGTGGTAGCTTCCCAATCCTTGCCTGGAAACCAAATCAGAAGGGCAACGGTCATTGGTGTTGGAGTCGGTATCGTCACCACACTCATTGATCTACTACCATTAGATTACCGCTTGTTTGTTCCTGTCATTCAGACAATCATTCCCTCTTTTGGCGCAGTCATCGTATTAGCTACCCTTTTTTATGTAATTCGCCAGGCCTGGCAGGGCAAAATTCTTGCGAAATTGCTGGCGCCAACACTTGCTCTGGTGTTTGTGGCGCTATCCTCTGTGATTATTTATAACACGCTCACATCCATCCAATCCATTAATGAAAGCGAAATTCTCCGAGAAGAGGATTTATACGCTGTTTTCCTTGGACGTATTAGCGCTAAGGAAGATTTTTCCATAGCATTAGCTACCACGGTAGCGAATAACCCAGAGGTGCAGGTCGCATTCGCAAACAGGGACCGCGATCGGCTAACCGAACTGACTCTGAATGCTTACCAGCAGCTTGATGAACAATTCGGTGTGCCGCAGCATCAGTTTCACCTGCCGCCAGCAACATCCTTCTTGCGTCTTCACAACCTGGAAAAATACGGCGATGATCTTTCTAGTTTTCGCTTTACCGTCCTGACCGCCAACGCAGAAAAACGGCCCGTTAAAGGCCTCGAAATCGGGCGCGGTGGTTTGGGGGTACGCGGCGTTGTTCCGGTTAGTTACCAGGGGCAGCATCTCGGCACAGTCGAATTCGGAGTAAATGTAGACCAGAATCTGATTGATGAGATGAAAGCCGAATACGGATCCGACTGGCAGATACTGCTCAGCAAAGAGCCAGCAGAAATTGCCACCTTTGAAGGGGCTGCGGGGGATGTTGAAGGACCAATCCCTGAGCTATTATTTCAGGCCAGCACGCTTGAAACGCCCATCTTCGCTCAACCCGAAAACTATCAAAGCGCGTTGGTAGGCACTGCCAGTATTCAACAATTAGAAATTGAAGACCAGAATGTTGTTATTCTCAGCAACCCGCTCTACGATTTTTCGGGCAATATTATCGGCGTGGTCGATATCGTTTCGGACCACACAGCGGTTGTGCAACAGCGGAATACCCAAATTACAATCTCGATCATCATATTTATAATTGCATTAGGCGTGGTGGGAGCTGGTGTTTACTTCATCACCACGATAACAGTGCGCCCAATCGAAACGCTAACCAATGTTTCCAATGCCATTTCAGCAGGCGATCTTAGCCAGATCGTACCGATAGAAAGCCAGGATGAGTTAGGAACATTGGCGCAAACCTTCAATAATATGACTATCCAACTCCGAGAGACCCTGGAGGGCCTGGAAGAACGTGTTGCAGCCCGCACAAAAGACCTCGCGACCGTTGCAGATATCAGTACCGTTACAGCAACCATCCGTGACCCCTTCCAAATGCTCGCCACCATGGTGCAGCTAACCCAGCGCGGCTTCAATCTCTATCACGCTCACGTATTCACTTATGACAAAGAAAGCGACATCTTAGGCATCGTAGCTTGTGGCTACAAAAAAGGCGAAGAGCATGAAGGTACTCACGGCACAACCACCATCCCAATTGGACAGGAACAATCCCTTGTAGCGCTTGCCGCTCGCAC
>JBNKMO010000074.1:0-18323 GCA_050293165.1 Anaerolineales bacterium
CATCACCATCTATAATGCCGTTTATGCCCATATCAGCACCGGCGCAATCGCGGCTGTCCAGATCAATGCAAGCATCGAAGAAGTCACCTTTGTGCTCTTCATCGGTCTGGGAAATGCCTGTGCAATCATGATCGGAAACGAAATCGGAGCAGGTGAGAAAGAGACCGCATTTGAACATAGTCGCCGTTTTCTAATCATCATTGTGATGATTGCAATCTTATCAGGTATCATTATTATGATGATTCGAGAACCTGTCATCAGCCTGTACAAAATATCCCCTGAAGTTGCTCATAGTGCCTACCAACTGATGACCATATTTGCGCTAACCGCTTGGTTGCGCTCAATAAACTTCATCCTCTTCATTGGGGCCTTGCGTGCAGGCGGAGACACTAAATTCGCCATGTTCATGGAAATCTTCTCGATCTGGGCAATTGGCGTCCCCGCCGCATTGATTGGCGGCTTCGTTTTACATCTCCCCGTCTATGGCGTTTATCTACTCGTATTAAGCGAAGAATTGGTCAAAGTTTTTATCATCTCCAAACGCTACCGTTCTCGCAAATGGATCCACGATCTTGTTGGCTCTCCAGCTCATTAGGAATATCCTTCAGGAGTTCGAAAGAATGAAAAAATCTTATCCGTTCGTATTAACAATCCTGGCTCTCTCGCTCATACTGATTAGTTGCGGTCAAAACGAGCAGATGATCGAAGAACGTGTTGCGCAGACACAAGCCGCCATCGCAATCAGTTGGACAGAAACTGCCCAAGCGATACAACCATCTCCCACAATAGAACCAACTGCAACCGCAATCACGCTTGCGACAGCAACCCCCACGCCACAACCCTACTCCAGCCTGCCGCCCGAAGAATGGCGTGAATGGCCTGTCATCCCAACAATGCTTAGCGAGCGCATGATTACCATCTATGAGTTGGGACAAATGACAGGGAATAATCCAAACGCCTTCACAAAAATCGGTGACTGCCATAGTATGCCCCCTGAGTTTTTCGCTGTCTTTGAAACCGGCAATTATGATCTTGGGAACTATGATTACTTGCAAGAAACCATCGACTATTTCCCAGGTTCTTTTGAACGTCAGGGGCGTGCTGCGAAATTAGGTTTAACGGCGACGGGTGTTTTGAGCGTCCTGTGGAACGACTGGAAAGATTGCACACCAATGGAAACCCCGCTCGATTGTGAGTATCGCTTGAATACCCCGAGCTTTGCAATCATTTCATTGGGGACAAACGACGCCAATGGTGTTGCGCCCTTCGAGACCACGCTGCGCCGCGTAATTGACGTGACCATCGGGCATGGTGTGGTTCCCATTCTCGCTACAAAGGCGGATAATGCTGAGGGCGATAACTCGATTAATGAGACGATTGCGCGCCTTGCTTATGAATACGAAATTCCCATGTGGAATTTTTGGCGCGCTGTCCAACCGTTGCCCGATCATGGTGTTATCCTGCCGGATCACCGTGAGCATCTTTCGTACTCTGGCATTGCCAGCACAGGCGACTTACGCGAGGAATATCTCGAGTTCGGCTACAACACCCGTAATCTGACTGGCTTGCAGGTGCTGGACATTGTGCGCAGAAATATCATCGGAGAGCCATTAGAGTTTCTTCCGACACCAATTCCCTAAACGTAAAAAGGGGCCTGCTAAAAACAGGCCCCTTTTTTAGTGCCGGATGCAACTCACCAGGCATCATTTGATTTAGCGGAAGCAGGTTGAATGAAGGACGTTCCGCTTTTTTTTATTTCTCTCCGCAATAGAGCGCGTTGACCCATCCCTCTTGTCCATCAAAAAGGACTGAAAGCCAGGTCTCCTCTTCATTCGTCGAGTTTGTAATGGATAGGATGTCGCCTTCTTCGGCGTATCCCAGCGTATCGCAGGTGCTTTCGGGACAGGTGCGAACATAGAGGAAAGTGCTGTTGACCGTGCAGTCTGCCAAAGCAGGTGTAGCTGTGGCGGCTGGATGATCTACCGACGGAGCCTGCGTGGGGACAATTGCTACCGCTTCCGGGACATTCTCTGCCCACATTTGGAATTCTTCGGCTGTCATTTCACCTTTGATCGGCGCAGCGCCACCAGCAGGGAGATCTGCCGCTTCACCAGCAGTGAACTCCACAGAACCAGCCTCGTTCTCAGCAGAGCAATGCCCTTCAAGACAGGTAATGCGTGCGGCACCTGTTTTGGGGTCAAATCCTGTAGACATGTAGGAGCCACGTACACCCGCCAATCCTGAAGGAGTTTCAACATCTAGCGTACCGCCATTAAGAACGATCCAAATTTGCCCAACATCCACGCGAATACGCGTTAGTAATCCTTGCTCTGTTTCGTGATTATTCTCCAACGTAAAGACACTTTCGGGTCCAAGACGAATCACAGTTCCACTGGAGAGATCGATCTTTGTACGGCTTTCTAACCCTGTATTGACCTGTGATCTGACAGCAAGGGTTTCGTTCATTTGCGCTGGCTGAAATTCATTTGCATTGGCATGACGTACAGTAACATCATCGCCTTGAATTTCTGTAATGATCGCGCTCAAATTTTCAGGGACAGGGGTAAGCGGCTCACAACTACCGAGAAAGAGTACAGCAAAGATAAGCAAATAGTATTTTTTCATAAAACCTCTTGTAATAGAATTTTGGAAAAGACACAAAATTATAATGTGAGGTTCTCCGGTCTCTATCCCCCATTTGTGTAGAAAAAAAGCTACAGACTTTGTAAGTGTGTCTGTAGCTTTTTATTTACATCTTATCTGTTTTAGTTGAGCGTTCGCAGAATTTCGAGCAATTCCTGGTTCTCCGGGATGTCACTCATCGAATGGCCGTAGTGGGCATAACGTGCTACGCCCGCTTTATCGACGATGACCTGTGCAGGCATGCGTCCCAATTTGAAGAGTTTGACTTCTTGCCCAAATGCCTTCAACACGCTGTGTTTGGGATCGGGAATGCCGATAAAGGGCAGGGTATGTTCATCCCAATATTTGGCGAAGGCAGCTTCGCTTTCCGGCCCGACCACCAGAATGGTTGTTTGGGCAGCTTCAAATTTTGCGTAGTCGTGGCGCAACTGCGCCATGTGCCGTTGGCAATAGGGTCAGAGGAAGCCACGATTGAAAACAAGCAGGACATTGCTCTCTTGGCGAAATTCGGACAAGGTGATGGGGCGCCCGGTGAAACTATCTAATGAAAAATCGGGGGCTGGGGCGTTGATCTCTACTTTTGGCATATTATTTCTCCGCTTGGAATTTTATCAGTACTGCATACAAAAATGCAATCAAAACCAAGCCAAAGCTTACCCAAATCGCCGAGGTGACGATGCCATTTTGCGGGAATTTGACTCCGATGCCGAATAATGCCCAGAGAAAAACGGCGAGATAAGCAAGGTCCCAGCGGCGGAGGGAAATTGCCCACGCTAAGGCTACGACCACGATCAGGATGATGACCATCCACGTTTCAGCGGCGATGCCGAACTGTCCCCACTTGAAGTAGTAGAGCACGTCGCTGACGTTGGCGATGGTGGCAACCGATATCCAGCCGAGATAAATGCTAAATGGAACGGAAGCAAGCCAAAATTCCGCGCGCGTCGCGTTTTCGTTATCCTGTCTTAAACCTTCGTAGGTGAAGAGCAGGCTGGCGAGCAAAATCAGCATGAAGACTAAGGTCCAACCGAATAGTTGGTAATGCCAACAGAATATCCAGGCGGCATTGACGAGATTACCGAGCACAACCCACCAGCCGATGCGAGCCAAGCGCGGATTGTCGCGTTGTTTGGGGCTGGCTTGGTAGATGGCAAAGGCGATCAGCCCGATGTAGATAATGCCCCAAATTGAGAAAACGTATCCGGCGGGGACGAAGTAGGTGTTGAAGCTGTCGGAGATTTCGCCCGTGGTCAGCCCGTTGATGGGCAAGGCGTTGGCAAGACCGTTGACCGTGATAGTCAGGATGGTGCTGAGAAGTACAGCAATTTGACGGAAGGTGATTTTCATTTTTTACTCCTAAATGTTGCTTACAAAGAGAACAGAACGATTTCTTCTAGCCACAGGACACTTTTGGAAATGACTTACTTTACTGATGTTACGCAAAAGGGGCTTTGCATAGGCTTTGGGGCTGCCCTCACCCTCCGCCCTCTCCCAAAGGGAGAGGGGACTTAATCCCTTCTCCCTTTGGGAGAAGGTTAGGATGAGGGAAAGCGACAATCCATTGCTCATCTCTGCGTAACGTCAGTTACTTTACAAATTCGATCTTGATAGAAGTATGTTGCACCTTCTTCATTTTGCTCATCAAACGAAAACCTTGAAACGCCAAGCCATATTTTTTGCGCATCAAACTAGTTGTGAAAGATAAGGCCTCCGGTGATTCATTTGTTGTAGAATGAGCATCGATCCACTCACCAAGCGACTCACCACTCGCTGTTGAGGGGACAACTTTCACCGCACCATTATTGCGAATGCGTTTCGCTTTCCATGAATCGGCTTGTGTCCAGACGTAAAAGACATCTCGATCCTGCACAAACCAAACGGGCGTTTTAACACCTACGCCGCTCTTGCGAAAGGTTTCGATATTGAGATATTTTTGGTTTTCAAATTGGTCTAGCATTACTTTTTCCTTTTGATTTAGAGGTGGTTGAGTAATCCCGAATGCTTTTTAGCTGTCATTTCACCAATTCCTTTAGCGCCTCGCGCCGGCGACGATATTCGATGATCGGCCCATCAGCCTTGATCGGTTTCTCATCCCCGTCACGTAAGCTACTGATAGGGGCGTATGTGTTTCGACAATGCCACGATCCTGGTGCGCGATATAGATATTCGCAGGCATGGAAAGTTGTGCAACCAGCTTTCCCAAAATTGGCACTGGCAGGAATTTTTGATAAAAACGCAAATACAGCAAGGTATTCTCATCATCGACGGGGACAAAGGCAGCCAGCACGCGCACGTCATCACTGATGAAGTTTTGCCAGAGATTGGGCATGATAAGCTCAAGATGCACCTGGCCATCACGCACATCTAATTCGTCGGCAGAGCGGGGCTTGCTGCCATCGTCGACACGATTGAAGACATAGGTACACATCATCTTTTCATTCTTGTCGCACCAGATTACCTTAGGGCCGTCCACAAGAGTACGGTTGCCACGCCCGATAGTGTTGTAGTGTACGAAAGGCAGATGCGCCACATCAAGCTGATTTTCGATAACACGCGAGTAGTGCGCCTTCCAAGGATCAATCGCCGAGCCGTAATAGAAACGGTCATCAAGATTGTCGAAGAAACTCGGCGGCTTAAGGTCAGCGGGCGGTGTATCGCCCCACCAAATCCAGATAAAGCCGTGCGCTTCGTAGGCCGGATAAGAATTCAGGCGCATGGCAGCGGGCGGTTGACTGCTGCGTCCCTCCGCGGGAATCAGGACACATTGTCCACTCGAATCAAATTCAAAGCCATGAAAGGGACACTGCAAATGCCCACCATGGACTTTGCCAAGGCTCAACGCCACACTCCGATGCGGACAACGGTCGAATGCGCACCTGACCTGCTGCTTGCTATCGCGCCAAAAGACCAGTTTCTCGCCCAAGCGTTTTACCCCAACCGGCTTATCCCCAACCTGTTTCGAGTCTAAAACAACGTACCACTGATTGCGAATCATCGTTCCCTCCCGAGAAAATTCACTTTGCTAGCACAGCTTGCGCCATTGGATAGTTGAAAATAGCGCACGAAGATTTATTCTTCAACTTTCTGCTCAACAGGCGCTTCAAAAGGCGGTAAAATCTCAAATTCCTGCGAGGCGGGGCGGGCGCTCTTATTCATGCCCATCCACGCAAAATTCGCCATCATCTTCATCAGGCGCAGACCGCTCATTAGCTTATATTCCACAAAAGGCTTCTCATTCGTTTCGAGCAAATGCACCAATTCACGAGCTGGTACTTCCGGCAGGTTCCCGAGCGCCTTCAACGCCATCGGGAAATTCACCATCGTCCCCGCAACCTGCTCGCCGACCACTTCCTGTACATCGAGCATATCCGTGAACATCATGCCCGGGCTAAACCCGACAAACTGCACGCCCAAATCGGCATATTCCTTCGCCATCGTGCGCGTAAATGACGTAATCCACGCCTTCGTCGCTCCATACAAGCCTGATGGCGTCGCCGCTCGCAAATCGCTGCCGCGCCCGTACAGGCTCACAATCGTGCCGCGCCGCGCAGGCTTCATATAATGCAGGGCTGCCTGCGTCCCATTGATCGTCCCCACACAATTCACGCGGAATGTCTGCTCGGCAACTTCGGGAGCAAAATCAAGGATGCCGCCCGCCGTCGGGGTGATGCCCGCGTTGTTGACCCAGATATCGATCTGCCCGAATTCTTGGATAGCGTGACGAGCGAGAGCATACACATCTTCGGAGACGGACACGTCACACGCCAGACCCGAAACTTGCTCTCGTTTGTCGAGTTCTGCCACGACCCGATCCACATCCGTTTGCTTGCGCCCCGAAATAACGACCCGCGCCCCAACAGCGAGCATCTCTTCGGCGATGGCGCGCCCAAATCCACGCGTAGAGCCGGTGATGACGATAACTTTATGATTTAGGTTCACTGTATTCTCCATTCACAGACCTGACAGATTTTAAAAACCTGTCAGGTCTCGCTGTTAAAGTTTAGGAATTAAAACGGGCGTATTCTTCTTGTAGTCCTCATAATCCGCCTGCCCGCCCCATTTCTCATCGGCGCGTGCTTCAAGCATTGGCACGCCGCTGACACGGGTGAGCAACAAGGTCACAAAGATCGGCGAGATGAGTGCAATCCACTGCCACCCCTGCAAAACGGGGACAGCGATCAACATCACGCCCAGCCACAAGGTAATCTCACCAAAATAGTTCGGGTGGCGCGAGCGTGCCCATAAACCCGTATTGATGAATTTGCCATTGTTGGCAGGGTCTTTGCGGAAAGCGCTTTTTTGTGCATCAGCAGCCACTTCAATTAAAAAGCCAAAGAGCCAGACCAAAGCGCCGACCAAGCCCCATACCCCGAGCGGTTGATGTGTGGTGCTCGTCATCGCCATCGAGGCAGCAATCACCGTAAAAGTGACCCACAAGCCCTGCAATGTCCAGACGTGGAAAAAACGCACGAAGGAGGGTTTGATATCATCAAAACGCCCATCCTTGCCATCACGTTGAATACGTGAGAAGAGGAAACTGCCCAAACGTAGCGCCCAGATCATCACAACGCCCATCATCAGCAGGGAGCGAGCGTCACGTGCTTCGGGATGCAGGAAAAACGCCAAAAGCATGGTCGTGATGTAGGTAATACTACCCGTCAGGTCGAAGAATTTCTCGGTCTGATTTTTGTAGGCATGGATAAAGACCAGCCAGTTGAGCAAAAACGCCCAGGCGACCAAAATCCCAAAGAGGGGCAGCCCACCGACCTTGACGCTGTACTGGCTGCCCGCAAAGGCGACACCTACAGCAATAAGTACTTCGATGATGCTGGCGATGAAGTATTTATTTTCTTCTTGATTCATTTTTTATTCCTTATTTCTAAAGGTGGTTGAGTAGCTTCGAGCGGAGCGAGAAATGTATCGCCTGTACCCGAAGGGTGAAACCACATAATCCAGTTTCCTGTAAAAACTCGTTGGTTTCGATACGGCGAAAAGCACCGCCTACTCAACCAACGGACGCTTCTATTTACCAATAAACGCAAGCGTCTCTTTCAAAATCCAATCTTGCTGTGCTTCACGCGAGATGGATGCAATCCCATCCCCGGGCTGGAGACCGTACCAGCCAAATTGGGCGTGGTTGGCACCCTCCATCTCAACCCAAACGACATCTTCGGGCGAGCGTTCACGCGAAAGACGAATTTCTTCCGCTCCGCCATCTTCCGTCCCGTAGATGGATAAAACTTGCAGACCGGGGATCGCGCTCAAGTCGGTACTTTCTGCCGAATACGACGCCCACAAAAAGAGACCATCGATCTTATCGGGATTTGCCGCTGCATATTCAGCGGCCATCGCCCCACCGAGCGAATGCCCGCCAACGTACCAATGCTCAATAGCAGGATTCTCTGCCATGATCTCATCTGCCACATTGATGGCAGTGAACGCCAAGTTGAGCGGCACGGGCGGCAAAACAACGAGATAACCCGCACGAGCGATCTCTTTTGCTAGCGGTGCGTAGGCGCGTGGGTCAACATGCCCACCCGGGTAGATGATGACGCCCGTCGTGGCAACCATCTTGGTCGGAGTGAAGACCATCCAATCCTGTTGCGTGAGGCTGACTTGGTCGTCGCTTTCGAGGGCAGCGATAGCTTCAGGCATCGCATCGAGGGGATTTTCCGCCCATATCACAAAAGCAGCCGTCGCCACGATGAGCAGGGCGAGTACTGTAAGGGAAATTCGTTTAAGCCAGAGTTTCATAGTTATCCTAAATAATCTCTGAGATTGGTTCAATCTTAAAGATTGAACCAATCTGTTAAAATCCACGCTGCTGGCCAGACCAGGGAGCGGGCACGTTTTCTTTGAATTCATCCACGCTGGGACCTTGCAGATTGCGCAAGCGCCACGTGCCGTAGAGATAAGTAATCACAAGTAAAAGAGCAAGCGCTGGAAATCCCGTTAGGGGCTGCACCCAAGCGAGTTGTGTCGCATCGCCGCCTTGATAGAGAGCAAGCTGCCACCAGGATTTGACGCCAAAGAAGAGCGTCCAGAGCAGAGTCGTTTCGGTGTAGGCTGGTCGCACTCGAGGATGCCAGTACCATGCCAAATCCCAGCGGCGGGAGATGAAGCTAGTCCAGGCGGTCAGCGGACGCCCAAAGAGCAGACTCAGGAAGCACAAAGCAACTGTCAGCCCGCCACTCAAAACACCGGGCAGGAAGAAACTCTCGGCACGCCCGAGTAACGTGACCAAACCGATTGCCAGCAGAACGCTAAGAACGCCGAACAAGCCGTAGGTCAGGGGTTCGTTCCGGCGCACACGGCGAATGCCGAGCAGGATGCTTAATCCCAGTGCTGCCCACATGGCGAAGCGCAGCCCCCAAATCGCATTGGCAATTAAGAAGAGCAGCGGCGGCAGGATGGCATCCACAAGACGCACCCCCAGCACGGCGCTAAATTCATCGCGCAGTTCGGCGAGCTTAGAGGGCATGTTTTCCCATCCAGAGTTTCGCCCAATCGCCGTTGCTTTTTTGCAAGGCAAGGAAGGCGTAGAGCGCACCAGCGAAGAAGCCGAGCGTCATCATGGCGATTGCCCACAGGATGGCAGCGAGCAATTTCTCTTCACGGTAGAAAATCCAGAGAGAGAAAAGCGTGAAGCCGGTATAGAGATCGACCAGCGAGACAATGCCCCAGGGCATGGACAGTAGTTGGCTGCCCTCGCCGGAGAAATCGCCGATGGTGAAACCGTAGATTAGGACGATGGTCATGGCAAGGATGCCGAGAAAGGAGATTGTTTTTGCAGTTTTCATAATAATTCCCAGAAGTGACAGTCACCTTAAAGGTGACTGTCACTTGATTTTATAGGAGGAAAAGCACGCCGAAAACGATCTCGACGACAAGACTGATCAGATTGGATTGCTCGCGGGATTTATCAGCGACGATGCTGATGCCGCGCACCGCAGCAATAACGAGATAGACGATACCGAGCGTGGGGTAGGCTTGGTTGCCAAGAACAAGGGGCGCGATGCCCAGCCCGATGAATGTTCCGCCAAAAATAGCGCGCACTTCCGAAATACCACGTCGACCAATGGGTTTGATACCCGTAAACCGTCGATTTTGGTAGGTGCGAGGAGTGAATACAGTCCGGTTAAAATCGTGGCGATAGCTGCGATGAGTTGGAGGATTGAGATCATATTATTTCCTTTTTCCCTCACCCTAACCCTCTCCCAAAGGGAGAGGGGACTCCCCTTCTCCGTTTATCGGGGAAGGGGTTGGGGGATGGGGTCAATTACCCAAATAATTCTTGGATTTTCTCTGTGCGAAAGTCGAAAATACTTTTCAGACGACCACCAACCCAAAGCGTGTGGACA
This sequence comes from Anaerolineales bacterium, assembly GCA_050293165.1. Lineage (GTDB taxonomy): Bacteria > Chloroflexota > Anaerolineae > Anaerolineales > Villigracilaceae > Desulfolinea. The sequence goes on from JBNKMO010000074.1 coordinate 10,005, forward strand.
ATGTCGCCGAGCAAGCCAAAGGGCAACTCGTAAGTGATTTGATCAGTAATCTGTGTGCCGCCCTCCACCGCTTCAAAACGATGTTCGTGATACCAGAAGCGATAAGGGCCGATGCGCTGCTCATCGACAAAATAGGCGTTCTCTTCAACATGCGCGATCTCGGTCAGCCAGCGTGATTTAACGAGCGGCATGAACTGCACGCGATATTCGATTAACTGCCCCTGAAACATCTTGCCTTCCCCGCCGTGAATAATCTCAAATTGCATATCGTCAGGGGTCATCTCGTTCAGGTTTTCTGGCGTGGCGAAGTATGCCCAAACATCAGCGAGCGGAGCGGGGACAGTTTGTTGACGGGTTAGACGCTGGATCATTGCATACTCCAAGAAAATACTAGCGCAGCGGGAATATTCGAATGCTCTTTATCTTCCATCCAATAGCCCATCTCACCAAGAAAAGTTGTTTCTCTTCGCTGGTCAGGGCTAAGCCTGTCGAATAAAGCAATTGTCTTGTGGAGCTCGGTTTTAACCGGAGGCTTACGCAAAATTTCTACGAGCTTTTCTGCCAATCCCTCGAAACTGAGCCCTTCCATATTTCTCTCCAATTCCCGAAGTGTTTCTTCGCCGCGCACCAAAACCGAGTAACGATGATGCAGCCAAAGCTCTTGCTTATTACGGGGAAGGGGAATACGCCCTTGTTGTTTACCATCGTATTTAGCGCCTAGCAGAGAAATTTGCTTAGCCGGAGCGTCAAGAAAAAGCGGGAAATCTGTTGTATCAGGAATAACGGGCAGAGGAGAATGATGTTGATAGCCACGTAACTTCATCTCTAAAACAAGTAGTTCATGACGGAAAGCCAACGCACCAAGCGTATTCGCCCAACGCATCGTTTCAGGATGCCGTGAATAGCCTTTCTTCTGATTGATGTGAATAGAAATCAGACCGTGCAATTCACGATGTTCGCCCAAAAGGCTGGTACGGCTTAAATAACCCGGCGAAATATCCCAAATACGCATCGCTATTTCTCTTTCGCAATCCCGGCAAAGCCGAGCGCGCCAATGCCCAGATTTGTTCCCAAAACGGGCGTAATCTGCTGAATGATGATCTCGCCTTCAGGTAAATATTTGCGGGCTTGCTCACGCAATTCTTCAGCACGTTCCTGCACGCCCGCATGGACGACGGCTAACTGCTCAAAGGGACCGTATTCATCCAGCCACGTGAAGAGGCGATTGATCGCATTTTGTCTGGTGCGCACACGGTGAGCATCCGGTTTGCCATTATTCATAAAGACAAGCGGCTTTAGGCGCAACAACTCACCAAAACGTGCCACAGCGATATGCATTCGTCCGCTGCGGCGCAGATATTCGAGCGTATCCAACGCAGCGAAAACATAGGCACGCGGCATCATCGCATTGAGCTTTTCTACGATCTCTTCAAGTTTTGCCCCAAGTTTCGCCATATGTGCAGCATGTCGAACCAGAAAGCCCATACCCAGGCTAAGCTGCGTTGAATCCAGCACGGTGACGGGAATTCGAGTGAATTCTTTCGCCGCCAAACGTGCCGAGTTAATGGTTGCGCTCAATGACTCTGAGATGTGGATCGAGAGAATTGCCTGCGCGCCCTGCTCCGCGAGCGCTTCAAAACGCTCGGCGAAAACTTCCGGTCCCGGCGCAGCCGTGCTGGGAGATGGGTCATACTCTGGCAGACGGCGGTAAAACTCTTCTTTGGTGATGTTGACGCCATCGAAAAAGATTTCGCTACCCATGTTGATATGCAACGGGATAACTTCGATGCCATATTCTGCGATAGTTTCAGCAGGCAGGTCACAGGTACTGTCAGTTACGATACGAATGCTCATATTTTCCTCCTAAAGCAGGTCAGCAAGGGCGGTTTCAAAATCATCGAATTGGAAGTGAAAGCCTTCCAGCCGCAAATTATCGGGGACAGCACGCTGCCCATCGAGGACAAGCGTGGATTTCTCGCCCAGCGCCAATTTCAGGATGAAAGCTGGCGTCGGGATAAAGCTCGGACGGCGCAGGAGACGCCCGGCGATTTTAGCTAGCTCCCGCTGCTTGAGCGGATTCGAGGCCGTTAGGTTATAGGCGCCACGCGCATCTTCGTTATTCAGGAGGAAGCGAATAGCATTCACCTCATCTTCGATATGGATCCACGGCACAACCTGCTCGCCACTGCCCAAATTGCCGCCTGCAAAAAGACGGAAGGGCAGCAACATGATCGGCAGGATGCCGCCTTTCGAGGCAAGCACCAACCCTGTGCGGATGACCGCACGCCGCACACCCAACGCACCGAGTTTAGCCGTCGAATCTTCCCAAATACGGCAGGTCTCAGCGAGAAAATCTTCGCCTGCTGCGCTATTTTCGGGGACTTCCTCGTCGCCACGGGGACCGTAATAGCCCACCGCCGATGCCTGAATAAAGACCTGCGGCTTCTTCTCCGAATTTTCGATAGCGGAAACAAGTGCATTCCCCGCGTCCATGCGGCTTTGCCGGATGCGGGTTTTGGATGCGGCATTCCAGCGTTTGGTCAGAATGGCAGGCAGAGTCTCACCCGCGATGCTTTCGCCCGCGAGATTGATAACCGCGTCCATCGCGGGGATTAAGTGAGACCACCCCTCGGGGCTGCGCCCATCCCATTGAAACGGAAGCACGCCGGAAGGGAGCGTGTCCCGTGCTTTGTCAACATTCCGCGTCAGGACGCTGATCTCATGTCCATCTGCGAGGAGCGCATCAATCAATGCGCGTCCGATCAAGCCGGTACCACCAGTCATTAATATTTTCATTTTCTTATCCTATAAAATAAAACGCCTGCATCTGCTAGGCGTTCGCGTAAATTTCACTTTGTATTTCAAGCCACTCAACCAAGGGCGCCGAGATTTCTCCCAGTATTTCGTAGCTGGCTTTGGCATAAACATCCAGAAAATTCTCAACCCGTATAATCTTGATATCACGGTGATTGAGCAAATCTTTTACCCAAGCTAATTCGGGCAGAAGGAGATCAAGATTGCCGAGATAAAGAGCGGCAGCGATATTTTCACTGAGCGCTTCGGTAGCGAAGGAGAGGGCTTGGAGCGGGAAATCCCACTGCGCAAGGGTTTCATTGAGATGGGCATGAATACCCGCGCGATTGCGGTGAAAGGCATCCAGCAGCGCCTGATGGGAATTCTCTGAAAAAAGATAGTCATCTGCTTTACGCGCCAAGAGGCTTTCGATACTGGTAAGAATTTCGGGAAATCCCATCCCCAGAAAATGCCCGTGAACGCGTTCCTGCGTAGCGGGCGTGCTGTGAAAAATGCGTCCGCTATAGCCAATCGTCACACCGCAGGGAGCAAGTTCACGCACGGTTTGCTCAAGCGTGGCTGCGCTGGAGAGCTGTTGGGCAGAGAAAAGCACGAGTTGGGGCTGGATGGAATCGACCGTTTCTCTGAACTCTTCCAGAGGGACGTTGGTGCCAAGGTAGACCACATGATAGCCACGCCGCCGCAGGAAGAGAGTCAGCATAAGAGATGAAAGGGTATGCTCTTCTTTTGGGGGACAAGCCACAATAATCTTTTCAGGTCGGGTCGGCACAGGGGCAGAGGTAATGAGCGCATTCAGACGGCGCATGAGAAGCGCCGAGGCAAAATGTTCCTGCTGAACAGAGACTTTTCCCTGATACCAAAGCTCGCCGATCTCGCGAATTGCTGGAACAAATATCTCTGTGAAAGCAACTTCCGGAGAAAAGCGCGAAAAGACCTGGCTGGCAACTTGCTCGGCTTTTACATCATTAAAAGCAATACAAGCACCAATCCAGTTGCTGCGAAAACTTTCCAATTGTGAGTGATCTACACTTATTAAGACAGGCTGAGTGCCTTCATTAAGTGGGTCTTCGCCAGCAGCAATCCTGCTCTGCCAGAGCTTGACCGCCTGCCCAATGCGCATACCGCGCGTCTGTTGACGCATCAGCCATTTGATAACTTCCACATCATGTTCGGAGTAGAGGCGATGGCCTCCTTCTGTGCGTTCAGGTTGGGGCAGGTTATAACGCCGCTCCCAGGCCCGCAAAGTATCGGCGTTGATGCCTGTTTCGCGTAAAACGGTACCGAGATTGTAGGTTGCAAGTTGATTCATTCTGAAGAAATCCTTTGTTGAAGTATACACATAATAGCATTACAGAACAAACTTGTCAAGTATTTGCACAGAATACATGTGCAAATACTTGACAAAACAAAATTAACCATGTATATTCGCACCATATTGGTCAACTTTAACCAAAAAGGAACAGTTTATGTCAGCTTATCTTAGTCTCAAAGAAATTTGGCGCAACAAAGGGCGCTTCTTCCTCTTTAGTCTCGTCATTGCCTTGATCGCTATTTTGGTGCTCTTCACCGCCGGTCTTGGCGAGGGGCTCGCCTCCGCGAATAAGGAATATCTCGAAAAGCTGGATGCAGAGCTACTCGTTTTTCAGGAAGGCTCCAGCTATTCCACCATCGAAAGCCGCCTGGATTACCAGAAAGTCAAGCGGATCAACCGCGTAGACGGGATCGCTGATGCCGGAGCGATCGGTTTCTCGAACGCTGAAATCGTCCTCGGCGAGGGGCTTGATCCCATTGATATATCTTTTATCGGCATCGAACCCGGGAAACCGGGACTCCCCGCCCCCATTCTCGGTGAAACGATCCGCTCCCGTCAGGCGAAAGTAATCATGGTTGACGAAAGAATCGCGAAAGCCGCCAACATCAGCGTCGGTGACTATATCACCATCAAATCCACGCAGGGTACTGACGATAAATACTTCGACTTACGCGTGGTCGGCATCACCAGCGGACAGCAGTACTTCTTTCAACCTTCAGCTTTCGTCTCGCTCTCAATTTGGGATAAATACCGTCCCAAAGCAGACCCCAGTATTTCTTCCTCACGCCCGGTCACCAATATCGTCGCCGTGCGGCTTGAAAACCCTGAAGCCATGGAAGAAATGGGCGCGCGCATCGCATCCGCCGTCACCGACGTGGAAACATCTGACATCAAAACTGCCTACGAGTCATCACCCGGCTACTCCGCCCAACAAAGCACCTTGAACACGATCAAAGGCTTCACTTTCCTGATCGGCACATTGGTTATTGGTGGCTTCTTCCAAATTCAGACCCTGCAAAAAGTGCCCCAGATCGGCATGTTGAAAGCCATCGGTACCCCTAATTTAACCGTCGCAACTGCCGCTATCATGCAAATCATCTTCGTGACCGTCTTCGGGGTCGGTTTTGGCGGGCTGGTCGTGCTCGGCCTTGCCCTGGGATTGCCTTCAAGCGTCCCAATTCTATTCACAGGCACATCCATTGCCATCGCCACGGTCTCCCTACTGCTCATTGGCCCGATTGGTGGCATGGTGTCCATTCGTCTCGCACTCAAAGTTGAACCGCTACGCGCCTTAGGCATGTAGGAGAAAACCATGAACAATAAATATATTCTCGAAACCAAAGATGTTACAAAAATTTACGACGGCAACGGCTTGATTGTCAAAGCTGTCGATGAAGTCTCTTTACATGTCAAAGCAGGCGAATTCGTCGGGCTGGTCGGCCCCAGCGGATCAGGCAAAACGACCATGCTAGCCATGCTCGCCACCCTGCTACGTGAAAGCAAAGGCAGCCTGATGATCGACGGACAGGATTTAGGCGCAATGAGCGACAAAGAGCGCACCAAATTCCGCCGCGAGCGCATCGGCTTTACCTTTCAATCGAATAACCTCATCCCCTATCTGACAGCGCTCGAAAACGTCGAATTGATGCTGCGCCTAAACAAGAAAAGTGGACGCCAGAGCCGAGAGCAGGCCGCCGCCCTACTTACCCGACTGGGATTGGAAGATCGTCTCGACAGCCTGCCTTCCCAGCTATCTGGCGGACAGCAACAGCGTGTGGCGATTGCCCGCTCGCTCATCCATGACCCGAGCGTGGTGCTCGCCGATGAGCCGACAGCCAGTCTTGACACGGAACGCGCCAACCAGGTCGTCGGCATTTTCGCCGACCTGATCCACGAAGGCAACCGCGCTGGCATCATGGTCACCCACGACCTGCGCATGTGCAAATACGTCGACAAAGTCGTCCAGATGGTCGATGGCAAAATCGCCCACATCATCACCGAACGCGCCGAGATCAATGCTCTTGCCAATAACAGCGAATTTGAAAGAATACCCGAAGCGATAAGCGTGCCGGAGCCGATCTTGCTTCGCAAGCCAAGCTTGCATCAAACCGATCTGGCTGCCATGCCCTCCGGCAACTAACCCGAAAACAGTATAGGGATGGTCGAAGAAGATCCTTCCCATCTAAACAAACAGACCCATACTCAGGAGAACTCTGATGAAACGAACACTCATTTTCACCCTACTTATTCTTTCCGCTTTTGCTGTGAGCGCCTGCGGTGGCGCGGCAACGGTTGAAGCCGCTGCTGACGCAAGCGCAACCAACCTTACCGAGAACGCCATCATCGCCGAAGGACGTTTGGAACCGGTCGAATTTGCCCAGATGGCGTTCTCCAGCAGCGGCGTTGTTGAAGAAGTATTGATCACTGAAGGCCAGACTATCGCTGCCGGAGATCTGATCGCTCGGCTCCAAAACACCGAAGTTTTGGTCGCTGATATCGAGAATGCGAACGCGGAACTCGAAAATGCCGAAACCGCCCTGATAAACGAATTATCTGAAGCCTACAAAGAATACCGCTCTGCACAAGAGCAAGTGGATACTTTCTTCGTTTCAGCACGTTTCGCTGGCATGACCCCAACCGAAGCCGCAGTTGCCATGCTCGAGGAAGTGAACAAAGCCCGTGCCAACTACGAGCCTTATTTCGGCACAGAAAAGCCACGCGGCTTTGTAAAGGGCCTGAAAGAAGCCCTTGATGATAGCTGGGCATATTACAACCATGCCCTCGAATGGGTAAACCGTGAAGCGCGCTTCAATGTTGCCCAGGTCCGGTTGGCACAGGCTCAGCAAAATTTGGCAGATTTTCGGTCCGGGCAGAATATCGTTGTCCAGCGCGATCTTTTGGCGGCACAAAACGCGCTGGAAAGCGCGGAGCTGCGCACCCCGTTCAACGGAACGGTAGCAGACCTGAACGTCAAGGCGGGCGAAGCGGTTGGCGCAGGCAGTGCAGCAGTCATCATTGCAGATTTCTCCAACTGGATCATCAAAACCACCGATCTATCTGAACTGGATGTTGTCAACATCCGCGAAGGGCAGGGTGTTGTCGTCACGCTTGATGCGCTTCCGAACATAGCCCTGGCCGGCACCGTGGAAGCGATCGGCACAACCTTTAGCAACGCACAGGGTGACGTGACCTATGAGGTCATCATCAGCCTGCAAGAAAGCGACCCTGCAATGCGTTGGGGCATGACGGCACTGGTTGAATTTGATGAATAAGAATATTTAAGATAAAATTGGTAAGAATTAGAAATATTCTCTCATCTAAAGCAGTAAGGAGAAACACAATGAAAAAACTCAACCTGGAAAAGCTGGTTTGCACCCGTATCCCGACAGAAGAGGGTTCGTTCCAGCTTTGCCTGTACGATAACGATAACGACCACAAGGAACATATGGCGCTAGTCTTTGGCGATGTGCGCGGCAAGGATGTGCTCGTGCGCGTCCACTCGGAATGCTTTACCGGCGACGTGCTCGGTTCGCAGCGCTGTGATTGTGGGCCACAATTGCATTATGCGATGGATGCTGTCGCCAACGAAGGGCGCGGCATCGTGCTCTACCTGCGACAGGAAGGTCGCGGTATTGGATTGGCAGAAAAGCTGCGCGCCTACAATTTGCAGGATGAGGGCTTGGACACAGTGGATGCGAATTTGGCATTGGGTCACCAAGCCGACGAACGCGAATATGATATTGCTGTCGCTATGTTGAAGGATCTGGGCGTCGAATCAGTACGCCTGTTGACGAATAACCCCGCCAAGATCGAATCGCTCACCGCCCTGGGCATGCCCGTGGACGAACGTGTCCCGATCCTGATCCAGCCCAACGATGAAAACATCCACTACCTGGCAACCAAAGCCGAACGGATGCGGCATCTCTTCGCCTTTGATCGGGTGCCTGTCAGAATTTAGCAAGAAAAAGCCGAGCGTGATGCTCGGCTTTTTTTTGTTTAAGGTGGCGGTCTTCAAAGCTGTCACTTTGAAGTCTGTAAATAAATCTACGGTGCCTGCTTTTTAAATACCTTGGATTCAAGTCGTAAGTGCAACTCTTTCTAATCCAAAGAATACCTCATAAGGCGTCTTGAAGCCAAGGCATTTTCTTGGACGTTGATTGAGTTTATCCATAATCTTGAGTTCTTCTGCCGTT
>JBNKMO010000075.1:0-4616 GCA_050293165.1 Anaerolineales bacterium
AAACGGTACCAAGTCCGATTTCGAGAATCCAGAAATTAAACGAGAGCGCACCCGACGTCAGCATGGTGAGGCTTTCCGATCGCCCTGGCTGGTAGTTGTAGGTAAGAGAAAACGTATCCCAAAAACGGAAATACAGGTAACCAAGCAATCCCCATCCAAGAGCACGGGTAATCGAACTCAAGATTTTGTCATCAATTTTGGCTTTTTCCGAAAGCCGCGATGACAGCATGGATGCGAAAACCGTTAGGGAAATACCGCCAAGCACTGCAGAATAGATAAAAAGAAGCGCCAATGTTGGCCGATACCATGCCGGGCGAGACTGCAAGACGCCATAAGTTGCTCCCAGCGATGATTGGTGCAACAGGGAAAAACTCAGCCCAAGAAAGGCGAGGAAAGGAGAAATACGGTGAATGCTTTTTGCCCGCTTGGCAAGTTTCGGGAAGACACGCTGTATCCAATCCATTTCGGCAACGATGGGCAAAACTTCGACCATCAGCACACTGAAATACAGACCGACGCACATGGTCACTTCCCAAAGAACGGAATGCACATTCCAAAACACGAATCCATGCCAGAAACGATCGGGACGCCCAATATCCATCAGTAGGCAGAGCATTGCCATGCTGTACCCGATAAAACCGATGAAAGTAGCTGTGCGCGCAACAGGTTCATATTTTTTCAGCCCGACAAGATAGACCAGCGCACATAAGGAAAATGCGCCAGCACTCAATGCAATGGATGACAGGTCAATCCCAATCCATAAGCCCCATGGGACAATATCGGTTAGATTGGTGACGATCAAACCTTTCGTCATTACCTGAAAACCAGCCCACAACCCGGCCATCACACCTGCAGAAAGGAATGCCAACCACAAGAAACTGGCTACTGAGCGAAAGAATGATTTTATTTTTGTCATGCTCTTGGCTCGCTTATATCCCGCATGGGCAGATAGTAAACGCGTGTATGATTACCCATATCCGGACGTAGTTGAAAATAAACTCGCTCTTCCAATACTTTGTTAACATTCGAATCGGGATCGTTCAGATCGCCAAACATACGGGCAGAGACGGGGCAAGCAACCACACAAGCAGGAGATGCAAAGGTATCAATACCGGGCGTAAAACCCTGTTCGAGGCCACGATCAATGCGGTGGTAGCAGAACGAACATTTCTCCACTACGCCACGCGGACGACGCTCAATTTCCGGTTTGCCAAAATCAGGCACTGCCGGATTATCGCCAGTGAATTCTTCCCAGTTAAACGCGCGCGCCTGATACGGACATGCGATCTGACAATAGCGGCAGCCAATACAAAGGTCATAATCCATCATCACGATCCCATCGGCACGCTTATAGCTGGCGCCAACCGGGCAGACACTGATACAAGGCGCATGATCGCAATGCTGGCAAGGGCGCGGCAGAAAAACATCCCGCTCACCCACTTTACGGTCATAGATCACCCGCGTCCACTGGATTTCAGGTGGAGCATCATTATGCGCCTGACATGCTAGCGTGCAGTAACCACAACCCGTACATAAATTCTGGTCAATCACCATTGCCCAAGAATAGGGGCTGGCCCCTACAGGCCCCGACGCCTGTGTTGCTGATTTTTGCTGAACGCCAATAACCGTCACCGCGCCAGCCGCAAGCAACTTCAGAAAATCTCGTCGTTCAATCTTCTTGCTCATTTGGACTTCCGTTTCCGTGCTTTTCGGAAAAGATTAGTAATCCACGAGAGAGCGCCCATTCCTGCACCGATCCCGAATACAGCGCCGAAGGCAAGAAAATTATTCGGATTGGATGGCGGCGCATCTGCGTGGACCTCAACATCAAGCACCGAAGCCATTGCGTCAACCTCACCTGCTTCCGCCAAAACATCATCTTCCAGGTACCCGGCTTTGGGTGCGTGCAACATCTCAGCATGGCACTGCAAACAAGCACTGATATCCACCTCAAAGGTATGGTTTAAACGAGCATTTCCACCCGCAAGCGATATATTCTCCAAAGGAGCAAGGTGACAGTCCGCACAGGAGACACCCTCATCAGCATGCACCGAATGAGAAAAACCAACCGCGTAAGAATTATGGCAGGTGGCACATTGATCCGAGATCACTTCTGATGCTGTTTTCAAAGAGGCACGATGCTGATTATGGCAATCAACACAGGAAACGTTTACCTGTCCATGGGTACTCATCTGCCATTCGAAATTTGCCTGAATATGGCATTGTCCGCACATATCAGGAGAACGATTAGTCGGAGCTGGCTCATCAGGATGAGTAGGCGGGATCGGCGTATGGCACGCTGTACAATGAATATTCCCCTCACTCCACGTATCGGTCGCAGCATCATACCCCGTCGTGTGGCATCCCATACACTCTTCTGAGCCACCTTCCTGCGCCCCATGCCCCGCACGCGCATGATTATTATCTTCGCTCACAGCGATATGACACTCACTGCATGAAAGCCCCTTTCCATGCGAACTTTCTTCCCAGACCAGGTAAATATCCCAATGGCACTCACGACAATCAGGGAGTTCAGATAAATCTGCATCCCCCCCCTCTGTACTGGGCATATCCTGTCCAGGGATAGACACCCCGGGCGGCAAGGGCGTAGGCGTTGCATCTTCTTGAACAGCGGGACTGGCCTGTGCTGTCGTAGCCAGAAGCCAGATCATCATCAGCGTAAACACAGGAACTAAAAAACGTAACTTCAAACGTTTCATCAAAAATCCCTTTCCTATTAGAGATCATTTCACGCAGACGCATTGTGAAAGATAGTGCAATCATAGTGCGCAAGAAATCAAATCACAATACTCTTTCGGGTAGATGCGCTTATACGATTGGGTAGGTATTTTGGGGCCTGAGGGTATCGTACTGATAGCCCGCGTACATCTACTATCTCTTTGATATAATCTCAATACAAGTACAGCTTCTTTTGTGTATAGAAAAGGCGGTTACATGAGTTTCGCTGACCGGAAAGTTAGGCTTTTCTTTCTTGCACCTTTGTTGGGGGTCTTTTTTTGGCTATTCGAATCAGCAATGATGGCCTTTATTTTTCAAGCTGACACATTCAGAGAGCAAGTCTTCCACCCATCCAAACACGAGATATGGCAACGACTGCTTGCCATTCTCTTTATCTCCGCTTTTGCTTTTTACGCTGACGCCTTGGTCTCACACCAAAAGAAATTTGCCAACAGTCTCCAAAAAAGCGAAGAAAAATACCGACATCTTGTGGAACTTTCCCCCTATGCGGTTTTTGTACAAAAAGAAGAAAGCATCGTCTTTGTCAACTCCGCAGGCATGGCGCTCTTGGGGGCAAACGACACCGAAGAAATTCTAGGAAAGCCTATTTGGGCATTTCTAAACATAAAAGAACATGAAGCCCTTCGGCAGCATTATTTAAAGTTAGAGAAGGATGGTAAAAGCACCAAGTTAGAAGAACAGGAGTTTGTTCGTCTGGACGGGCAAATAATCGCCGCCCAACTTTCTGTCGCACCACTCTCTTATGCGGGTGAACCGGCAACACAAACAATTGTGCAAAACATCAGTAAACGGAAGCAAGCCGAGGGTGAGTTAAGCAAACTGCGGAAGGCTGTTGAAAGATCAGGGGACATTATTTTCCTAACTGATCCGGACGGGCTGATCACATACGGCAATCCGGAATTTTATAAAGTTTATGGGTACACAGAAGAAGAGGTAATCAACAAGGTCACGCCACGCATCCTAAAAAGCGGAAAATTATCTCCCAAAGATTACGAAGCCTTCTGGAAAAACATTCTCCAGAACCGAATTGTTAAGGGCACATGGATCAACAAATGCAAAGATGGACGAATGATTAATGTGGAAGGCTCTGCAAATCCGATCTTCGATGAGAATGAGCAGCTAATCGGCTTTCTAGCCATCCAACGCGATATTACAGCGCGCTGTCTGGCAGAAGAGAACATTCAACAGCGCAACAAAGAGTTGGCAACCCTGTATACAATCGCAGAAATTCTGGGACGCGGAGACGATCTGGACCAGATACTGGACGAGGCCCTCGGCGCTGTTCTGGAATTGGACTGGCTCGGCGGCGACACCGGCGGGACCCTCTGCTTGCTCGATGGCGCCAAGCAGACTTTTCGTCTGGTAGCGAATCGCGGTGTCCCCGATGAACATCCGTGCCTGATCACACCACCCAAGCTGGAAGATTGCCTTTGCGGCCTGGTCGTGGCTCAGGGAGATGTTGTCATCACCGACGCCAATGATAATAATGACCGCCCCTGGTATCAAACAAACTCAAATGACCATCGGGATATTTGTTTACCGATCAACGCCTATGGCGATATTGTGGGCGCTCTCAGCATTCGCTTGCCAAATAGTCAACCTGTCAGCGAAGCGGATATTGACCTGCTGAAGTCTGTCACCGACCAGATCGGTTTAGCAATCAAGAATGCCCAGCTTTGCCAGCTTAATCAAGAAGCAACCTTAGCCGAACGTGAACGGATTGCCAGAGAATTGCATGACAATATGGGGCAGCTTTTAGGATATGTAAATACGAAAGCAATGGCGGTGCGCCTTTTCATTGAAAATGGCGAACTGGAAAGCGCCCAGCAGAATCTGGCACAGCTTGAAGAGGCTGC
>JBNKMO010000076.1:0-6247 GCA_050293165.1 Anaerolineales bacterium
TGATGAGTGGCAGCAATGCTTGCAGACCGTTGCTCCAGAATTGCGCGCGGTGCGGATAAAGCCACTCGCCGATCAACTCGATGAAGCGTTCCGGAGTTTCTTCACGCAGACGGGCGAGGCTGTGCGTGAGCAGGGAACCGCGCACATTCGGGTCACGCACTTTTTGCGTCCAGACCGTTAGACGAGCGAGTAGGCGACCTTCTTCCGGCGGCAACAAGCCAAGCAAATAGGCGGCGAGCAGGCGGGTTTCTAGGGTGTTTTCGTCCCAGAGTTCGTCGGCGAGGGTGAGGGCGGCTTCGGGATTTTCCTGTGCCAGCGGGCGGAGTGTGTTTTCAACCTTGCGTAAAACTGCAGGTGGCGTGCGATAGGTGGGCAGGGTGGATGAAGGGGCGACCGAATCGCGGGTACGCAGTGTGCGGTTGACGTAGCTTTCCAGCATCTCGCGTAGTTGGTGAATAAAAGCCGCTGGCTCGTCGAAAAGATCGGCGAGCCGGGCGGCTTCTTTGTTGAGTTGGGCAAGATTTATGGCGGGCATGGTTAATGGAAACGAATCAGTCTCTGAGCGGAGCGAGCGATAGGGAGCGTAGTCGAAGAGCCGTGTTTGCAAATCCGTCCTTCGACTACAGGTTCACTTCGTTCACCTTCCGCTCAGGAACTGGCTAGTATGCCTTAGCGAAATAGACTTTCTTCGTCGCTTTTTCGCCGCAGACCACGCATTTTCCTTCACCGCCGGGTTGTTCAAGCGGGATGACGCGGGTGGTTGCTTTGGTATCTTCCTTGACTTTTGCTTCGCATTCAGCAGATTCACACCACCACGAGAAGGCCCAGCCTTTTTCGACGACTTCTTTCAACTCATCGTAGGATTGTGGATCGTGGATGTTGGCATCACGGAAGGCTTTGGCGGATTCGAAGAGGGCTGCCTGGATCGTATCCAGCATTTCTTGCACGGTAGCAACTAACCCGTCGCGCGAGACGAAGGATTTCCCGTCACGCCCAAGAATGTCGCGGCGGGCGAGGGCGACGGATCCTTTTTCGATATCCTTAGGTCCAATTTCTAGGCGCAGGGGCACGCCACGCATCTCCCAGTCATTGAATTTGAATCCAGGCGAGAAGCCTTCGCGGTCATCCACTTTGACGCGGATGCCACCTGCTTTGAGTTCGGCGAAAACTTCGTCGACGGCTGCCATGACGGCATCTTTTTCAGCATCCTTGCGGTAGATGGGGACGATGATGACCTGGATCGGCGCGATCTTGGGCGGGATTTTCAAGCCCTGATCGTCGCCGTGCACCATGATAAGTGCGCCGATCATGCGGGTGGACATGCCCCAGGATGTCGTGTAGGCGAATTCAAGCTCGTTGTCTTTGTTCAGGAAGTCAATCTCGAAGGCTTTGGCGAAGTTCTGCCCGAAGTAGTGGGATGTACCACTTTGCAGGGCTTTGGTATCGCGCATCATCGATTCGATGCCTGTGGTCATTTGGGCGCCTGCAAAACGCTCTGTGTCCGATTTGTAGCCTTTGACAACAGGGATGGCACAGTCGGTTTCGGCGAAGTCGGCGTAGACATTGAGCATGCGGTAGGTTTCTTCTTTTGCTTCTTCAGCGGTGGCGTGGGCGGTGTGACCTTCCTGCCAGTAGAATTCGGCGGTGCGCAGGAAGAGACGTGTGCGCAGTTCCCAGCGCATGACGGAGCCCCATTGGTTGATCAGGATGGGCAGGTCACGCCACGACTGTACCCATTTGCTGTACATGTAGCCGATGATGGTTTCGGAAGTAGGGCGTACGGCGAGCTTCTCTTCGAGTTCCTTGCCGCCGCCGTGGGTGACGACTGCCAACTCAGGCGAAAAGCCTTCGACGTGATCTTTTTCTTTCTCGAAGAAAGACATCGGGATAAGTGTTGGGAACGCCGCGTTGACATGACCGGTTTCCTTGAAACGGCGATCAAGACCTGCCTGCATATTTTCCCAGAGCGTCCAGCCGTAGGGGCGCACGACCATGCAACCGCGCACGGGGGCGTAGTCGGCGAGTTCGGCACGCAGCACGAGTTGGTTGTACCACTCGGAGAAGTTTTCAGATTGGGGGGTAAGTTTTTCGTCAGCCATTATTTCCTCTTCGGTTTAAGGTTTCAGGTTTGAAGGTTGAAGGTTGAAGGTAAGGGTTTACCACAGAGAGCACGGAGACCACAGAGCTTTAAAAACTTTTTTCTTTTTCTCTGTGCACTTTGTGTGCTCTGTGGTGAGAACCTGCAACCTTATGCTTTCCAACTTTTTAACAGTTTTACGGCAGTTTCAACATCGGATGCGAATTGGAGATGCGCCCGTTGGCTTGCGGGGACATAGTCGCCCAACTCGGTGTAGAACGCCTGATCGAGTACGGTCTGCCAACCTGACCCGATCAGGATGAGTGGTCTTGGGGGCAGTGCCTGGATAATGAGTTGGTTCCACATCAGCATGATCTCGGTCAGGGTGCCGGGACCGCCGGGCAGTGCAAAAGCGGCATCGCATTTTTCGATCAGGGCGTTGAGCCGCGCTTTGAGCGTGGGGTAACGCCATTCTTCTGCGACCCACTGGTTGGGACGCACGTCCCGCCAACTTTCGATCTCTTCGCAGGTCACGCCGATGACGTGTCCGCCCGCTTCGGATGCGCCCCGCGAGACAGCTTCCATCGTGCCGATGTAACCGCCCGTCATTACACTGTGACCGTGCTCCGCGAGCAACTTGCCGAGCGTGTAGGCTTCGTTGTATGCGGGGGTATTGGGTTTGGGGGCGGAGCCGCCGAATACTGTTGTTTTCATAAGTTCTCTCTGTTGGGGCGACCCGCCGGGTCGCCCTTACAAATTAATCCCAATTTCGGGATGCGTTCACTTCCAATTTGTCCAGGATCGCCTGTTCAAGGTCGATCTCAGCGATCGACGCCAATTGTAGCAGATAGAGCGCTACATCGGCGAGTTCTTCGGCTAAATCGTCCCTGACGAATTCTTCATTCCACTGAAAGTGTTCAAGAATTTCAGCTGCTTCGAGCGCCAGTGAAATCGACAGGTTGCGCGGTGTTTGCTGGCGTTTGCTGTCTTTCTCGTACCAGCCCTTCGAGCGGACGAAGGCGTGCATTCTTTCGGTAAGTTCTTTAAGTTCCATGTTTAAGGTTTCAGGTTGTAGGTTTAAGGTTCTAACCTTCAACTTGTAACTTGCAAACCTTAAACCGAAAATAAAAAACGGCTCGCCACATCTGGGAGCCGTCACATTGGCATGCGGAAGCGCACCTATCCAGATATGGATGGGAGATATTTTCGCGGGGTAGGGATGGGGTGCTTTTGCATGACGGGGATTATAACAGGAAATAAATATATGAGAAGCTTACGCTGATCAGGTGGCAGCGCGTCGTTCACTCGTACCGAATTGGACAAGATTGGGTTAATTAAAACGTGAAGCAAAATTTTGTAATTCTCAATTATCGTATACCTTGATTCCCGCAAGTATGTATAAAACCGAATCTAAAGGAGTTCTTCATGAGTAAAAAGTCTCTTCAATCAGCCATTTGGATCCTTGGCGCGATCACCGCCGTAATCCACTTTGTCCTTGCTTTCTTTTTCGGCAGTTTCGATGCGATCTTTCTCTTGAATGGTCTTGGATATATTGTCCTGTTGTGGGCGTTGCTGAAACCGCCAGTCTTTTTGACAGGACTTAAATCACTGATCCCTTGGATTGCGATCCTGTACGCGCTGGTTACCATTATTTTGTTTTTCGTTTTCAATGCCGAGACAGGCTACGGTCCGCTGGGGCTGCTGACAAAATTTGACGAAGTTCTTTTGATCGTGGCAGTATTCATGTATACAAGAGCGGAGTAAATTCTTTTGTTTTTGCTCAGCCAAGGAAAGTAATCTTGCGAAAAGGGAAAATGGGGAAAGGTGATGTGAAAGTAAAAAAGACGGCTCCCAATTTTGGGAGCCGTTGCATAGCGGATAGGATAAGTTTAGAACGCTGTGGTTAAGCGGCGACTGTGCCGAAGATCGAGCCGACGAGTGCCGTCGCGCCCATCGCCAGCGCCCCCCAGAGTGTTACGCGCCCTGCCCCAAGATAGATATTTGCCCCGCCAGCTTTTGCTGCCAGCCCGCCCAAGAGCGCAAGAAAAAGGAGCGATCCTCCAGCAACGATGGGGATGAGCTGTGTTGTTGGGCTTATCATGGCTAAAATGAGTGGTAATGCCGCGCCCACGGCAAATGTTAAGGCAGATGCCAGCGCGGCCTGGATCGGGCGGGCGGTGTGGATATCAGTCAGACCAAGTTCTTCACGGGCATGTGTGCCAAGCGCATCATGTGCCGTCAATTGTTTCGAGACTTCCAGGGCCAGTGCAGGCGCAAGCCCTCGGCTGATGTAGATGTCCGTAAGTTCCTGAAGCTCGCTTTCGGGATCCGTATTAAGTTCTTGACGTTCTCGTTCGAGATCGGCTTTTTCGGTATCTGCCTGAGAACTAACGGAGACGTATTCTCCCGCCGCCATCGACATGGCGCCTGCGACCAGTCCCGCTATCCCGGCGACCAGTACTTCACTGCGACCACCACTGGCAGCCGCAACGCCGACGACGAGACTGGCAGTTGATACGATTCCATCGTTCGCGCCCAAAACTGCTGCGCGCAACCAGCCGATGCGTTCTGCATAATGTCGTTCCAAGTGTCTGCTCATTCTTGCGGTAAAGGTTTTACAACATCCCAAACAGCTTCCGGATGTTTTTTTGCGACTTGTAACAGTACCCGCGCAGCTCCTTCTGGTTTCCTGCGTCCTTGTTCCCAGTTTTGCAAAGTGCGAATGCTGACGCCAATTAAGGCAGAAAAATCTCTTTGGGATAGTTTGTATTCTGCGCGGATTTGTTTCACGTCAAGTCCGTCCATTTCAAATGCCCGTGCAGGAGCAACGTCACCGCGCAAAATTGCACCGCCCTCGCGCACACTCTCGACCAGTTCGTCAAATAATTCGTCGTTCATTTGTATTCTTCCTTTACGATCTTACTCAATACTTCAATTTGGGCAGGGGATAAATCGCTCTGTTTTGTCTTTGGATAGATGAAAAGCATCAAAATCTTATCTTCACTGACAGCCCAATAATAGATCACGCGAAACCCACCACGTTTACCGCTTTGCTTGGCTTTCCAACGGATTTTTCGTAGACCGCTACTGCCTTTGATGATCGAGCCCGCATCAGGGCGATTTACGAGAAGTGTTTGCAACAAGCGGTAGTCATCATCCGCCAGTAGATTGGTGACTTGTTTGGTGAAGAAGGATGTTTCAAGGATTATCATGACTAAATAGATTGTACGTCATTGACGTATAAAAGACAAGGCTTTCAGAAATAAAAAACGACTCCCTGTTTGGGGAGCCGTCACATTGACATGCGGAAGCGCACCTATCCAGACATGGATGGAAGATATTTTTGCGGGGTAGGGACGGGGTACAGTTGCATGGCGGGGATTATAACGGGAAAAATAAATGGATATGCTCAAAATAGTAAAGGTTGTTAGTTGATGTAGTGTTTATATTCGAATCTCAGATTAGTTTGGGTAACCTCTAATAAAAAATAGCCTGTTAAGTGGGTGTTGGAAAAATCTTTAAAAACATGAATTTGCGAACCCCGTTAGGGGTGAAGCAATCTTCCCGTAACATGAGACTGCTTCGCTCCGCTCGCAGAGTCATTGTTTTTTAAATACTTTCCGACAATTACTTATCTAGACTACATCCCAGTTTTTTTTGAAATCGCTAATTATCTTTTTTGCATCAGGGGCCATATCTTTTCTTAGATTGGAAAAAAGTTTTTTCGTTTTCTTTCTTACATCTTTCCCTTCTTCTTGTTTTTTTTGATGGGCATAGGTTTTTATGTAATAAACAACAGATGAATTCAATATGTGCCTGTTTAGTAGGTGAAAATTACATTCGAGTAAAATTTTCACAAAAACAAGATTTAAATATAAATCATCTAGATTATTATCTTGATGTAGACCAAAAGAAATTTGCTGAGCCGATTTTGTAGGATGTACAAACTGATGTAAATCTTTGTAAAAATGTTTTAAGTTTTCGTTGATGGGATTTTTGATTTTGTTCAGGACATCATTTGTTAGGTTAATATGATCGCCTACATTCCATTTTTCTATCAAGCGGTAGCTTGAGCTAATGGAGCAAAATTTTGCTATCATCATACTTTCGAAAAGATATCTGAATAGTGGGCGAGCACTTCCGTATAGTCCCATCTTTGTGAGTTCTACA
>JBNKMO010000077.1:0-24145 GCA_050293165.1 Anaerolineales bacterium
ACGAGCAAATTGCTGAAGCTTTGAATGTCGATTGCTTCTTTGCTAATCCCTATGCTTCTTGGGAACGTGGCACAAACGAGAATACCAATGGATTGATACGGCAGTACTTGCCAAAAGACAGAAACCTGAAGAATGTTTCAATGGTAGAAGAACTCAAGATTATGGATAAACTCAATCAACGTCCAAGAAAATGCCTTGGCTTCAAGACGCCTTATGAGGTATTCTTTGGATTAGAAAGAGTTGTACTTACGAGTTAAATCCAAGAAATAAAAAATAGGTAGTGGCTCAGACTAAATACCCAGATGATTCTGCGAGGAGCATGCATTCGCGACGAAGCAGTCTAGCCGCTCAAGAAGAAGATTGCTTCGCTCCGCTCGCACGCGTGCCCTTTGGGTAAAATCAGCATTATTTTTTATACCATTACCAAAAATAAAGTAGGGGCGGTCTGAGACCCGCCCCTACTCTTTTATCTACAAGAAGACTACAAAAGTCTCCAAGACTTTTGTAGTCTTTTCTTTTCCTTCCCTGCCGCGATCTCCGTCAACGCTTCCCCTAATTTTCGAATCTCTTCAATCGTGTTGTAATGTGTTGCGCCAACGCGCACCATGCCGCCGCTTTCTTCCAAGCCCAAGCGCTCGGTCACGTTGATGGCGTAGTAATTCCCATCCCAAACGTAGATACCGCGTTCGCCGAGCTTCTCCGCTACCGTGCGTGGATGAATGCCATCCAGCCGGAAGGAGAACGTTGCCACACGCTCATCGGTTTTGCGTGGATCGGTTTGGCCGTAGAGGGTCAAGCCCGGCACCATTTCAAGAGTCGCCAACAAAGCTTGATTGACTTCCTGTTCATAAGCGTTAATCGCAGCCATGCCCTTTTTGAGCGTCAGCACACGTCCGCTGTAACCATCTTCGATGAAGCTATCGGCATATTCCGCGCCGAAGGTCTCGCCAACCCACTCAAAATATTCAATTGCGCCGAGCACGCCCGCGATCCCTTCGTGGTTTTGGGTGCCGGTCTCAAATTTATCGGGCAGTTCGTTGCTCGCCGGACGGACTTTGTAGGCTTTCAATTCTTCGAGCAAAGCCTTCTTCCCATAGAGCACGCCCGCGTGCGGTCCAAAATATTTATAGGGTGATGAAACGAGAAAATCAGCGTCGATGTGTTGCACGTCAATGATGCCATGCGGTGCGTATTGGACCGCGTCTACATACACCAGCGTTCCGACTTCGTGCGCCATCTTGATGATCTTCCTGATCGGGTTGATCGTCCCCAGTGAGTTGGATGCGTAGCCGACCGCCAGAAATTTGGGTTTCTTCTCAAGGGCGGCGGCCAAGCTATCCAGCATGAGAGTGCCGTCTTCCACGTCGAAGTCGACCCAGTTCACGACCGCACCTCTGTCCTCGGCAGCCAGCAACCAAGGGGTCACGTTCGCATCGTGATCGAGACGTGTCACCACGATCTCGTCACCGGCATTCCACATCCGCGAGATCGAGCGGCTAAGATGCAGAGACAGCGTGGTCATATTGTTACCGAAAACGATCTCTTCGGGGCTGGCAGCGTTGTAGAAATCCGCCATTGCCTGATGTGCCGCCTCCAGCACGGCATCGGATGCGTGGCTGGTGGGGAATGCGCCGCCGTGATTGGTGTTGTACTCGACCAGATATTGGTTGATGCGATCGAGGCTTTGCTGGCAAATTTGCGTGCCACCGGGCCCATCAAAAAAAATCGCAGGGCGAGCAAGGGCGGGGAATTGCGCACGGATTTCAGAAATATTGAGAGCCATTTTTACTCCTGAGTGGAAAGAGGGGGGCAAAGTTTGTATACTTAAATTGTACCCGAAGGAAGGAGATTCTTATGTTTAATAAAATCTTGTTGGGCGTGGATGGGTCACACTATTCGCTCAAGGCGGCTAAAGCGGCAGCGGAACTGGCGCGCTGCATGAATGCAGAACTGCGAATTGTCGTGGCACATGCAACTGTCCCCGCGTATTTGGGTGAGCCGAATTTCCAACATGCTGTTGAAGCTCGCCTGAAGGAATCACGTTCTGTGATGAAGAAGGCGACCGAAGCGGTAGGAGAAATCCCTGGCGAACTAAAAACCGAAATTTTGGAGGGTTCGGCAGCAGAAGTGATCTTGCGTGTGGCGGAGACCCGCGGAAACGATCTGATCGTGATGGGCTCGCGCGGTTTTGGCACGTTACACGGTCTGCTGGTTGGCAGCCAGTCGCAGAAGGTTTTGCAACACGCATCCTGCCCGGTGATGATCGTGCGTTAAAGCCCCTCGGCTTTGGCAAAATCTTCAGGAGTGTTCAAATTCCAAAACGCCAACCCATCCGGGTTATAGACGGTTGTCTCCTCCAAGCTCAACGTGTGGACATTGACCTCATCAAACCACGAGATGACCTTCCACTTATTTGCATCGAGCGCTTTTTCAATCGGATGCAGACAGGCCTCGCGCCGATAAAGCGCGTGCAGCGGCTCAAGCCCATATTCGGTTTGCGGGATGACAAGATCCGCTTCGCTCGTGAGGAGCAGCTTGCTCGCCGCGCTAAAAAATTGCTTGCTGGCAAAAGGCATGTCACACGCCACCACCGCCACCTGACTGTGTGAGGCGGACTTGATCGCTGTATACAACCCACCCAACGCCCCCCGCTCAGGGATAATGTCGCGGAAGAGCGGCACGCCGAGAAAGACGTAGTTTTCGGGCGCATTCGTTGTGACGATAATCTCATCCGCAAGGGGCGCAAGTCGATCCATCACATACTGGATGAGCGGTACGCCCCGAAAGGGCATCAGGGCTTTGTCTTGTCCCATGCGGCTCGATTTGCCACCAGCTTGAATTGCGAGGGTTAACATAAATGGATTATAGTTGGAAGGCAGAAAGTTATAAAGCATCAACCAGACAGGAAAGAAGAAAGAGGAAAGAAACTCCCCGTCTTTCTTTTTTTCCTCTTATCAAAGATAAAAACATCTTCATTCGGAATCGGATAAGATAATGAACCTATCCCAAAAACTCGACTCCCTCACCGCGCCCGGTGAACTCTACGAAAAACTCGACAAGAACGCCCTGCGCTGTGTTGCCTGCGGGCATCGCTGCCTGATCCGCGCGGGGAAGCGGGGGATTTGTCAGGTGCGTTTCAATGACGATGGTGAGTTACGCGTGCCTTTTGGTTACGTCGCCGCGCTGCAAGCCGACCCAATCGAGAAGAAGCCCTTTTATCATTTCCTCGCAGGTGAGAACGCACTCTCCTTCGGCATGTTGGGCTGTGATTTACACTGCGCCTATTGCCAAAACTGGTTCATATCCCAAGCCCTGCGTGATCCCGCATCCGATGGTGCAGGGCGGACCGTACGCGAAGTCAGCGCAAAGGGCCTTGTTGATTTGGCAAAACAAGCCGATTGCAAAATTATCGCATCGACCTATAACGAGCCGCTCATCACCGCAGAGTGGGCCGTTGCAGTTTTCAAGGAAGCGAAAAAGGCGGGACTGAAAACGGTCATGATCTCAAACGGACATGCCACGCCCGAAGCCCTCGACTATCTCGCCCCACATCTCGATGGCTACAAGATTGATCTGAAATCGATGCAGGAAAAGAACTACCGTCAACTCGGCGGGACGCTCCAACATGTGCTGGACAGCATCGTCCACGCAAAGGAGTTGGGATTATGGGTCGAAGTGGTCACGCTCGTCGTGCCGGATTTCAACGACTCAAACGCGGAGTTATGGGAGGCTGCCCGTTTTTTGGCATCCGTTTCCCCCGACATCCCCTGGCATGTGAACGCCTATCATCGCGACTATAAGATGACCGAGAATGAAAACACGCCCCTCGAGACTCTCGTCCGCGCCGCGGATATGGGACGTGAAGCCGGACTGCGCTATGTCTACGCGGGGAATGTGTACGGGCGTGCAGGCGAGTATGAGTCGACCTTTTGCCCAGCCTGTCAGCGGGCGTTGATTAAACGGGTCGGTTTCTCTCTACAGGATTATCAGCTCACAAAGGGAGGCAAGTGTCCACACTGCGATGCGGCAGTGGCAGGTGTTTGGGACGAGAATCCAGACAGCGTTCCATTAAATGGCTCGGGGGTGCCGAGAATCATCTGATCTCCAAAAAGAAAGAACGGAGTGGAGCGTGGCTCGACAAGGAAAAGCAGACAGAACGCAATCAGGCGGATTGGACGGATTTTCGCGGATCTAACAACGATTTAAAATATGCGCAAATCCGTAACACTTGTGAAATCTGCGTCCCATTTTTCTCTTACGTTGTTGGTATAATCCCAAGGTCGAGAAACTCCACCATTCATCACTCACAATTCTGCATTCAAAATGACTCGCCCCCTAAAAGTCTTCCTCTCTCACGCCCACGCGGATGCGGATGCCGTCCGCACCCTCTACGACCGCCTCGTCGCTGACGGGGTAGATGCTTGGCTCGATAAGGAAAAGCTCTTTCTTGACCATATAGTTTCACCATACGCATAGTTGGATTTATCAAAATGGCAAAGAAAATTTTCCTTTCTTATTCCCGTCGAGATTTAAGCTTTGTAGAAAAGTTAGCTCACGATTTAATCGATGTGGGATATGAAGTCTGGTACGATCTCTCCACGATTGAGGGTGGTGACCGTTGGGCACAGGAAATTCAAGCCGGGATTAATAGAAGTGAGGTATTCGTAATCGTTGTTACGCCAAATTCAGTGGCGTCCGAATGGGTTGAAAAAGAATATCTTTATGCTAGTCGGCGAGGGATGAAGATTGTCCCTTTGTTACGCGAGTCATGCGAATTACCTATTTGGTTATTGAATATTCAATATGTCGATATTGTTGGTGCAAATTATGTACGTAATTTTCATCAGATAGTAGATGCTTTTTCAAGATATGGTCGTCGACAAGGTGATGTAAAACAGTTACCTGTCTCTTGGAAAAAACGAATTGGGAAGATCATTCGCCCCTCGGCCATAATCATTATTCTTATTACGACGTCATTAGTATTACTGTTTTTGCCTGATAGCCCAATATCCCTATATCCTCTAAAAGGAACTCAAGCTGTGCTTTATCCATCTAACTCTCCAGTTCCCACACGCACAGTTGATGAAAGGCCTACGCAAGTCCAGCAATTTTTCACTGAAACATTATCTCCAAGAACACCTTCTACGCCTGCGAAGATAACCCCTACTCTAATTGAAGAAACAACAACTCCAACAGTTGGAATTATTACAAGCACACCAACTCATATCTCAATTACAAAAACTGTAACCCCATCGAATGAAATGATTGATGCTTTTGGAGTGAAGATGCTTTATATTCCAGCAGGAGGTTTTCTTATGGGAAGTATAGATGGACATAATGATGCGCAGCCTGTTCATGTTGTTATGCTAGAAAGTTTTTATATTGACCAGTTTGAAGTTACAAATGCACAATACCAAGCTTGTGTTTTAGATTCAGGTTATTGTGATTTACCTCTTGATCTCAGAATATATCTAAACCCTGAATATAGCAATCACCCTGTTGTGTTCGTAACTTGGGATATGGCAAACGATTTTTGTGAATGGCGTGATGGTCGCCTCCCCACAGAAGCTGAGTGGGAGAGAACCTCGAGGGGAGAGCAAACACAAAGTTACCCATGGGGAAATAATATGTCTGATGATATTGCTAACTTTTGTGATAGCAATTGTCAAAACGTATGGATGTCTAATTTGTATGATGATTATTATGTAAAGACGGCTCCCGTTGGTTCTTACGAAGAAGGGAAAAGTTCCTATGGTGCATATGATATGGCTGGAAATGTGTGGGAGTGGGTTTCAGATTGGTATAAAGACGATTACTATCAGAATTCACCAGCAAACAATCCTTTAGGGCCAAAAGATGGTCTTTATCGGGTTCTCCGCGGAGGATCATGGTTTGATCCCCTAAACTATCTTTATTCATATAGAAGGAGTCAAGCATTGCCGGCTACTTCTTCTGGTTATATTGGCTTTCGATGTGCTAAGAATACTCACCCATAAAAAACTCCTATGAAAATTTTTGTATCCTACTCGCAGAAAGATATTAAGTTCGTAAAAAAAGTATCCGAAACTCTTAGTGAAAAAGGATACGATGTTTGGTATGACATAGAGAATATAGGAGGGGGCGTCGTATGGGCTAAAGAAATTCAGAAGGCTATTAGAGATGCCGAACTTTTTCTACTTATAGTTTCTCCCAACTCAATCGAATCGGATTGGGTTCAGAAAGAGTTCTTATATGCTAGTGCGCGAGATATCCCTATTGTCACAGCACAGTATGTCAACTGTATGATGCCAGATTGGTTAGATGCTACATATCATATAAGTAGTACAGAAGGCAACATAGAGGATGCATCTAAAAGAATCTCAAGAGAACTTTTTCTTCAACAAGACAAAATTTTAGCAAAAAAAAAGGAGACGATAGAGCACCCGTTCAAAGAACACTCATCCAGGCCTCTTAACATATTTATTAGTTACGCAGATGCAGACCGAAGTGAAATCCGTTCTCTATATCAAAAACTATCCGATGATGGAGCTGATGTTTGGGTAGCTTTCCAACGGGTACTGCCTGGGCAAGAGTGGAAGATAGAAATCTCAGAAGCCATCCGAAATGCTGATGTTATATTAGTCTGTTTTTCTAGTAAGTCTGTAGATAATAAGTCTGGATATGGGCAAACTGAGATTTCTCAAATTTTAGATTTAGCAAATAGCAAGCATAAGGGCGAAATATATCTTATCCCTGTACGATTAGATAGCTGCCCAGAGCACCAACGTCTAGAGAAGTATCATTGGGTAAACTTATTTGAAGAAGATGGGTACCATACATTGTTATGGGCGTTAGAGGAACGGGCAAATCAAGTCGGTGCCACTTTAGAAAAAAAACTATTAAGTCTTTGGGAAAGTATTAAGAAAAAAAACAATCAAGTAATATCAAAATTCAAAAGAAATAAAGGGCGTCGGGCTGATGACATTACCCCAGATAAAGATGCAAGAACAAAAATTATCGTGGCAATTATAGGTACGATAGGGGTAATAGTAGCTGGATTTCTCAGTTCTCCTTTCATTGAAGAATATGCTCAAGGGGAAAAAACTCCTGCGGCCCTTCTCACAATTACACCACTAGTCTTTTCTCCAACTCCTTCTTCAATACAGACACCACGTCTAATGGAAACCCTACAACCACAGGTTGAGTTGAGTGCGACACCATCTTCTATACCAACTAAAACCAATACGCCTGTTCCTAAACAATATAATGCTGTTGTTTCTCTAAATGATGTGCAAGATTTTTATCCTGATTATGACTGTGACTGGATGGGAATTGGGGGACTGGTTGAAGATGCTAGTGGAACACCTGTGGTGGGCCTTCATGTGATACTAGGAGGTTTTCTAAATGGAGAGCCAGTTGAAGAAAAAGTCATTACAGGCGAAAATCTTTTATATGGTCTTTCAGGATTTGAGCTTTTCCTTAGCCAGACTCCTGTTACTTCAATCAATACTGTTTGGATACAACTGGTCAATGACAGTGGGCAAACCCTTTCTGCTAAAACTTATATCAGCACTTCAGTTTTGTGCAATCAGAGCCTTATTCATGTTCGTTTTACACAACATGAATGAGGTTTAAAACTCCAAACTCCGAAGAAAAACTTCGGAGTTTTTTCTTCTACGGTATAATCCCCCCGCATAAAAAACTAATCCCTAATAACCACTCCCTAATCCCTAACCCCATGAAAAAATCCCTCCAAACCATCATTCTCGAACTCCAAAACTTCTGGGCAGCACACGGCTGCACCCTCGCTCAGCCCTACTACACTCAGGTCGGCGCGGGGACGATGAATCCCGCCACCTTCCTGCGCGTGCTCGGTCCCGAGCCATGGAACGTGGCTTACGTCGAACCCTCCATTCGTCCCGATGACGGGCGTTACGGCGAGAACCCGAACCGCTTCCAGCAGCACACCCAATTTCAGGTCATCCTGAAACCCGATTCCGGCGATCCGCAGCAGCTTTACCTCGACTCGCTCAAAGCCATCGGCATCGATCCGCGCCAGCACGACATCCGCTTTGTCGAAGATAACTGGGCGCAGCCTGCCATCTCCGCCTGGGGGCTGGGCTGGGAAGTCTGGATGGACGGGCTGGGAAGTCTGGATGGACGGGCAGGAAATCACCCAATTCACCTACTTTCAGCAGGTCGGCGGCGTGACGCTTGATCCCGTTTCGGTCGAGATCACCTACGGTCTCGAGCGCATCCTGATCGCTCTCAACAACGCCGGTGCCATCTGGGATGAACCTTGGAGCGACACCGCCACCTATGGCGAGATCAGTCATCAGGGCGAATACGAACACAGCAAATACTACTTCGAGATCGCCGATGTCGAGCGTCTGCGCCAGATGTACGAGACCTTCGACGCCGAAGCCAACGCCTGCCTCGATGCCGGTCTCGTCCTGCCTGCGCACGACTACGTCCTGAAATGCTCGCACACCTTCAACATCCTCGACACGCGCGGCGCCGTCGGCGTCACCGAACGTCAAGCCTTCTTCCGAAAAATGCGCACCCTCGCCCGCCGTGTCGCCGAAACCTATCTCGAACAACGCGAAAGACTCGAATACCCTCTGTTGAAAGTTGAAAGTTCAAAAGTTACAGGCGAAACCAAAGCCGCAACAGCACCTTCAACCTTCACCCTTGAACCTGCCAACTTCGTTCTCGAAATCGGCGTCGAAGAACTCCCTCATTCAGATGTGGAATCCATCCTTGCTCAGCTCCGTGAGCGGATCCCCGCGTGGCTACAGGAGTTGCGTCTCGGACATGGTGACATCACGATTCACGCCACACCTCGACGTGCCACCGTTTACGTGCAGAATCTCGATCCCAAACAGGATGACCTCGAAGAACTCGTCAAGGGACCGCCCGCATCCCGTGCTTTCGACGCTGAGGGTAATCCCACCAAAGCCGCGATGGGCTTTGCGCGCGGTAAAGGCATCGACGTTGCATCGCTCGAGAAACGGGAGATTGACGGGGGCGAGTACGTTGTCGCCATCGTGAAGCAAACCGGAAAAACGTCCGGCTCGGTACTTCTCGAAGCACTTCCCGCTCTCGTTGGGGAAATCCACTTTACCAAATCCATGAAGTGGAACGAATCCGGCGTCGCCTTCTCGCGCCCCATCCGCTGGTTTGTCGCCCTGCTCGGCGAGACCGTCATCCCCTTCAATTATGCGGGCGTCATGGCGGGCAGCACCACGCGCGGCTTGCGCCCCTACAGCTCGCCCGAAATCGAAATTCCTTCCGCCGATGCCTATTTTGAGACCATTGAAAGCGCGGGCATCGTTCTTGACGAAGCCAAACGACAGGAAATGGTCTTGGCGCAGGTCAAGGATATTGCAGCATCGGTCAACGGCGAAGCGCTCATTGAAGATGACCTGCTGCTCGAAGTCACGCATTTGGTCGAAATGCCAACTGCCTTCTTGGGCAAATTCCCTGCCGAATATCTCGAACTCCCGCGCGATGTGCTCATCAAAACGATGCAGAAACACCAAAGGTACTTTGCGGTTGAAGGTTCAAAGTTACAGGTTGAAGGAGAAAAACCTTCAAACCTTCAACCTTCAAACCTGCTACCTTATTTCATCGGCGTCCGAAACGGCGACAGCGAACACCTCGACATCGTCACTGAAGGTAACGAGCACGTCATTAATGCGCGTTTTGCCGATGCCAACTTCTTCGTCCGTGAAGATGTCAAGAAACCGCTCGAGAAATTCCGCCCCGAACTGAGTACGCTCACCTTTGAAAAAACACTCGGCTCAATGCTCGAAAAATCCGAGCGCATGCTCAAATTCGGCGCCGACATCGCCGCCCTGCTCGGCATGACCGAACCCGAAGATTTCCACGATGTCGGGCGCGCCGCCTACCTCGCCAAAGCCGATCTCGCCACCCAGATGGTCACCGAAATGACCTCCCTGCAAGGCATCATTGGGCGCGAGTACGCCCTGCGCAGCGGCGAAAACGAGCGCGTTGCGATTGCCCTCGGCGAGCAATATCAGACCGTCCCGCAGTCCGAAGTCGGCGTCGCCTTAGCCCTGACCGACCGCATCGATTCTTTAGTGGGATTATTCGCAGCGGGACTCGCCCCGACGGGAACAAAAGACCCCTTCGCATTGCGACGTGCCGCCATCGGTGTTGTCTCCCCGCTGCTCGAACACGCCCTCGACTTCGACTTGGTCACTGCGCTGGACGCTGCTGCCGCCCTTCAGCCGATCACCGTTTCCGCTGAAACCAAAGCTCAGGTGCTCGAATTCCTTGCTGGACGCTTAAGTGTCGCCCTCAAGGAAGACTACCGCTACGACGTCGTGGACGCTGTCCTCGCCGCCCAATCGGATAATCCCGCTGGCGCGAAAAAAGCCGTCGAAGAGTTGCAGGCTTGGGTTGAGCGCAAAGATTGGGATGCGTTGCTACCTGCCTACTCGCGCTGTGTACGCATTATCCGCTCGGCGAAGGTCGATAGCAGTGATTTCGTCATCAACAAAAGCAAACTCGTCGAAGATGCCGAGAAAGACCTCCACGCTGCTGTAGGTAAAGTCACTGAACCCACTAGCATTGACGACTTCCTAAAAACCGTCGAAAGCCTCGTTCCCGCCATCAACAACTTCTTCGACAACGTCCTCGTCATGGATGAAGACGAAGCCGTCAAGCAAAACCGCCTCGCGCTGGTTGGTAAGATCGCATCGCTGGCAGATGGCTTGGCGGATCTTAGTCACCTCGAAGGATTTTAAAACCGAGGCTCGCCTATCGCAATATTAATGAGTGAGGTGAAATATGAGTAAGAATTGGTGCCTTTGCATTTTGATCGTGTTGTTGACATCCTGCAATAGCGCCCCTGCTCAAACTCCTTCACCTGCGCCAGAGAATTTTCCGTCTGCAACAGCAATGGTTGTAGAAGATGTTTTGCCAACAGTCACGCAGGCAGCGTCGCCAATCCCAGAAGCAGCTACCGTTATTCCTGCAACGGAGGGTAAATTTCAGCCCTCCGCCATCCTTGCCAGAATGTATCCTGGGTCATTCCTTTTATTGGGGGGCACAGAAAATGGTGAGTGGCTAAGCGCGGAAATGGTAGCTCCTTCTTTGTTAGATGGGGAAATTTACAATACTTATGATATGAATGGGCCAGTTGGCTCAACCAAAGGAAAAGCTCCGCAGCAGAATTTTCTGTGTGAGACTTATTACGTCGAAACTGATTCCTATCCCATGGGTGGTCAGGAGATCGGGGTCACAGGAAACTGGGACGTGATACCGCGTCTTGCGCAAGAAATCCCGGCAGATCAGGAAGCTTATGTTGAGATTGTAAAGAATTGGCTGATCGGGCAAAACATCCCGGAGCCAGTAGTGGCAATTAATCATGTTTTACGAGTGGATATCGAAGGGGATGGAACAGAAGAAGTTTTAATCAGCGCCTCTCATTTTGTCGAACCAACCGGGCACAGTGTTGTCCCTGGGGATTATTCATTAGTTCTCATGAGAAAAGTAGTTGGAAATTCCGTTGAGACAATCCCTCTTCTTGCTGATTATTATTACGAACAAGTTGAGATTCAGTTTCCCTTGACCTATACGTCAATTTTCTTGGCTGATCTTAATGGTGATAATCACCTTGAAGTTTTGGTTGGGGTGGAACGTTGGGAAGGCAACGGGGTGATCGTCTTTAGTGTTGATGAGACAAATGTTCAGACGGAGTTCAATATTTTTTGTGGACTGTAGTCGAAAAAGTTTTGTACGAAAGTGTCACAACTATCCTGAAAACTCAGTAAAACTTTTCTTATAGTGCAAAGTCCATGATGTCGCTCCATTCGTCAGTTCTTAGTACTTAAATACCACTACACAATATTCAAATACAGCAAAAATAGTATACAATGCGAATATACTCCAATTTCTCCTCTTGCTAACCTTTTCAAGAAGATACGTTGCATCTTATAAGATGCTTGGGCTACCAGTGGGTAAGCAGCCAGGGCCAACATAATGAATCTACCCAACCTGAACACTCTGGTATGAGAATTTCTACCGTATGGCGCAAGGCATGAAAACGAATATTTGAATTTCTCCACATTATTTTGTAGACCAACTTGATTGGCGAAGGTACTGACAAAAACAGAATAATATATTAATGATCAGGAGGATTATTATGTTAACCAAAATCACCAAACTAACTGTTTTCACATTTACAGTTTTAATTTCATTATTTGCTGCTGTGCAGTTTGCTTTCGCCTTCGAAAGCCAGCAGGCTCCGACAAAATCAATACCAGATATCGCCTCAGAGACAGGGGTTGGTCGCATAAAAACTCAAGCCCTCGGCAAACAGTTCCTTGGTGGTGGAGGTACATCTCTGGAATTCTTCAGCATGCAATTCGACAAGACACCCTTCCACCCCCAAAGCATCCTCTTTGACGGTTCCAACCTCTGGGTTGGCGGTCAGTACCGTGACGTGATCCTCAAGGTTGACCCCGCCACAGGTCACATCATCCAGGTCGTTGGTATCGCAAAATACGGTGTTGGCGTCCCCGATCTCGCCTTCGACGGTGCTTACGTGTGGGCCCTGGTTAACCAAAGCGTCGTCAAAGTTCGTGCAAGCGACGGTGCCATCATCGGAACCTACTCATTGAATTTCGATAAATACGGCTTTACTCCCCAATCGATCCTCTACTCCCACAAATACATCTGGATCGGCGGCAAAAACCGTGACATCCTTCTCAAAGTCGATCCCGCCTCAGGCCAGATCATCCAACGCATTGAACTTGCAAAATATGGCGATGGCGTTCCCGACCTTGTCTCCGACAGAAAGTATATCTACGCACCCGTCCACGATTTCCTCATCCAGGTCCGTGTCAGCGATGGCGCCATCACAGATACCTTCTATTACAACTTCGATTCCACCCCCTTCTACGCGAAAAGCCTTGCCTACGATTACGGCAGTGGTGAGCGTGTCTGGGCAGGTGGCCGAGAACGCGATCTCGCTGTTGGGATCAAGCCCGCCACCGGAACCACCCAGGTCATCGGATTAGGAAAATATGGTGTTGGCGTCCCCGCCCTGCTCTATCATAAACAAGACCTCTGGGCCATAGTTCGAAACCAACTCATCCAGATTGACCTCGCCAGCGCCACCGTTATTTATCCGGTCACCTATATCCCCGATCCCGGCACTGGCCCCATTGCCCTCGCATCAGACGGCGCCTCCATCTGGATCGCCCACGGCGACCAGGGAGCACTTATCAAATACTAAGTAATATTCGAAAACGCTGGATAATGCAGTTGCTTGCAGATCGTTTGGTTGAATTAAAGGTAGTAGAGAGCATAGACGAAACAGTGAGAACTCAACTAAAAAAATAGCCTAAAGTAGCAAAGAAAGACAAGCATTTAAAGGAGATTGTGGTTAGATACCGCAATCTCCTTTTTTTGTTTTATGTGATGTACAAAAAGAGCTATAATATCGCAAATAACTAAAAGAACGAGGGATAAAATGATGCAAGGTAGGGAAAAGGAAATAGTAAGCCAGATCAAGAAGCTTTTACAAACAGGCCAAAAAGATAAGGCTCGCCAATTATTGATCACCTACGTTCGGCAGAATCCGAATGACGCCGGAGCATGGTGGGCTTTGAGCAGGGTGGTGGAAAACCGACAACAGGAGAAGGAATGCCTGCAACGCGTCTTGAAATTAAAGCCCGATCACGCGCAAGCGCGCAGGCGTTGGGTAACGCTCACAGCGCCCGATAATCTGGGAGCAGAGAGAAGCATCTTGCCGAAGGAAAACTCATCGGAGCAGAAGCAAGCTCAAATCAAGTCCGCTCCGCGCCGTAGTCCATCTGCCCAAAAGAAGAAAAAGATCAGCAGTTGGGTAATCATGTCTATCGGAACATTCTTCCTCTTAGGCATTGCAGGTATCGTTTACTTTTCTTTTGTCATCATCTCTGACGTACAAGCAATGAATGCACCTGTCCCTCAATCCCAAGTTGGGGCGCTGCCAACCGCGACGTTTATTCCACCCAAGTCACTGCCTGCAACGTGGACGCCAACACCAACGAATACGCCCCTGCCGACGCGCACACCTTTCCCGACCTTCACATCACTCCCCGATGTACCAACATTTACCATGCCTCCGCGCGTGGAAGGTGTAACAACCGGAACCTATGCGGTTGATTTTACACTTCAGAAAAGCGGTAGCGGAAAATATGTTAGCCTGAGTGATTATGGAGGACACCCCGTGATCATCGTCTTTTTTGCAACATGGTGCGGCTATTGTGAGAAGGAAGTGCCTGCACTGAAAGAGATTTACGAGAAATATAAAGAGCAAGGTTTTGTCGTTTTGGCAGTGAATATAGGTGATTCTGCAAAAAAGGTCAGTGATTATCAAAACAAGCACAATATTACTTATCCGATTTTGCTTGATCCAAAGAAAACGATCCAAAGGCGGTATCAGGTTAGCGGGGTACCATATCACTGTATGGTCAATAAAAACGGGAAGATTATATACTCTGCATCGGGTATGTTCTCCGCATCAGCGCTGGATGCACAAGCAAGGAATTTACTAGCAGACTTTAGCCGGTAATGCAGTTTTGGTTGCTGGCCTGATTGATCGAATATTCAAGGGGGAAAGGAAGCACCCCATAAACCAAAAAGCCGCTGGAAATTTCCAGCGGCTTTTTCTCATTAGAAAACCTATCCTTTTAAGACGATGCCCTGCCTCGCTCCGAGCGTGACCTGAACACGCTCCCCATTGTTAGCAACTTTCGCAGTCCCAAACAATATCTCGTTAACCTCCCCTGTAAGGGAGATAGTGCGTTCTTCCTCGGCAGTATTCAGCGCAACGACAAGACGTTCGCCATCCAGTACGCGTTCGAAGGCATAGGTCTCTTCGTCCACATGGATCGCGTTAAATTCCCCTGTCCGCAGCGCGGGATAGGCCTTGCGCAGCGCGATACAGGCTTTGGTGTAGTCGAGCAGGTCTTTGTCCCAGGTGCTTTCATCCCAGTTGAAAGATTTGCGACAATCAGGATCATGCCCGCCGTCGATGCCGACCTCGTCACCATAGTAAATCGTCGGCGCACCCGGGTAGGTGAACTGGAAGAGATAGGCGAGTTTCATTGAAGCTTTATCACCGCTCACGCAGGTCAGCAGACGGGGCGTATCATGGCTGTCGAGCAGATTCATTTGTGCCTGTGTGATGGCGGAATCGTACCAGCTCAGAATCTCGTCAATTTGCTGGGCAAACTCATGCCCGTTGAAGGGGCGCACTTGGCCTTCGTAGCCACCTGCTTTAGCGATTTCAGCAGTGTCGAGATGGTCGCGCCCGAAGAAGCCCAACTCCGCGACGGTGACGGGGTAATTCATCACGGCGTCGAATTGGTCGCCTTGCAGCCAGCGTTTTGATTCGTGCCAGATTTCGCCGACGATGTAGGCTTCGGGGTTGATGGCTTTGACGCGGGTGCGGAATTCCTGCCAGAAGGCATCATCGTCAATTTCGGCGGGGACATCGAGACGCCAACCGTCAATGCCGAATTTGACCCAGAACTCAGCGATGTCAAAGATAAAGGCACGCACGGCGGGGGAATCGGTATTAAATTTGGGCAGCGCTGGCAGGTTCCACCAGGCGCGGTACCCAATCACGGATTTGGCATCCTGCCCACCAGCAAGAGCAGCTTCCTCTTCTGCGTTCGGATACGCGCCCCAATGTTTACGTCCATAAAGCCGATCTTCATCGAAGTGGAACCAATCCACATAGGGCGAGGCGGCGCCGTTTTCCAGCGTGTGATTGAACTGCCAAAAGCCGCGGCTGGCATGGTTGAAGACGCCATCCAACACGACTTTGATGTCGTGTTGGTGGGCTTCATCGAGCAGTTGGCGCAGGGCGGCATTTCCGCCCAAAAGCGGATCGATATTGTAGTAGTCGTAGGTGTGGTAGCGATGGTTGGCGGGCGAGGCGAAGATGGGGTTGAAGTAGATGGCATTGATGCCAAGGTCGGTAAGGTAGTCGAGCTTTTCGATCACGCCGTAAAGATTGCCGCCCTTGAAACCAAAGGTGGTCGGTGCGCTATCCCATTCTTCGAGATTGAGATGCTCGTCGCCAGGTTGCGGCACGCGCGCGAAACGGTCGGGGAATATCTGGTAGAAGATGGCGTGCTTGGTCCATTCGGGGGTGGTGATGGTCATAAATGTAATTCTCCTTTTTATTTGATTCTGCGAGGAGTATGCTTTTGCGACGAAGCAGTCTCTTGTTTAATACTGAGATTGCTTCGCTTCGCTCGCAAAATCAGTTGTTGTTTTTTGCCTATCAAAACAAATCCAGTTCCTGAGCGGAGGACTGAACGGAGTGAAGTCCGTAGTCGAAGGACGGGGTACAGAAAGCACCACTCTTCGACTTCACATCTCACTTCGTTCAATGTTCCGCTCAGAGACTGGATAGGTTATCTGCTTGCTTTTCTCTCCTTGATAATCTGCTTGTAAAATTCCAGCAAACCCTTATTCTGTGCATCGCCCCAAGCCATCGGCACGCGGCTGACGTGGATTCCGCCA
The DNA here is from genome assembly GCA_050293165.1 of Anaerolineales bacterium. Taxonomy (GTDB): domain Bacteria; phylum Chloroflexota; class Anaerolineae; order Anaerolineales; family Villigracilaceae; genus Desulfolinea. Next base: position 16,534 of record JBNKMO010000077.1, read on the forward strand.
CCTTCCTGCGCGCTTTTTTCGTGGGTAAGACCGACTTCGGTGCCATAGTAGATGATTGGCGGTCCAGGCAGACGCATTTGGATTTGGGCGGCTTTCTTGAGCGCATCCTTGTCGCCGCCGTTGATGTGCAGGAAGCGATCCATGTCATGATTGTCGAGGAAGGTCGGCATGATGAAATCGTCGGGGAAGTAGCTGGTGTGGCGTTCGATGAAACGTTTAAGATCAGCTTCGTCGCGGGTTTTGAAACCGTAGGTACGGCGCAGGGCATCGGAGGCGAAGAAGTCAAGACAGCCATCCAAGCGACCGTGATAGTGCATCTGCACATCGGGCGCGTCGATGACTTCGCCGAAGCAGAAGGCATCCGCTTTTTCGGCTTTGCAGCCCAGCCAGAAATCGGTCCAGAAATCGGGCGTGGGGCCGATGGCGTAGTCGAGGCGGTAGCCGTCCACATCGTACTCGCGGATCCAGTAGCGGGCGGCGTCGATCATCCATTTGCGGGCAGCGGGGTTGGTGTAGTCCAATTGGGGCATACGCGGCGAACTAAAAAAGCAGCGATAGCCAGCTTCGGAATCATCGAAGGTGAACCAATCACGGTAGGGACTGTTTTCGTCCGTGTGGGCATCGACAAAGATCGGGTGCGCGTCCGAGATGTGGCTGCAAACGAAATCGAGCAAAATGCGGATGCCGCGCGCGTGGGCTGCATCAACAAGGGCGCGCAGGGCTTCGTTCCCGCCGTAGCGTTCGGCGACATTGTAGATGTCAGTCGCGTCGTAGCCGTGATGGGAGGGGCTGTCGAAGATCGGGCTAAGCCAGATGGTATTCACGCCGAGGTCTTCGATATAGTCGAGTTTTTCGATCACGCCCCAGAGCGTGCCGCCGAAAAAGCCGAGCAGGTCGTCGGGCGTTTGCCAGTCATTCCCTTTGCCGGGGAAAAAGCGGTCGACGAAGACCTGATAAATAATCGCATCCTTTGCCCATTGCGGCGGCGTTAGAGTATCCACACTCAGGGTGAAAGCATTGCCTTTTGCACGGTCACCAGGTTGGATGTCCGGGAGTGGCTCGCCCTTGAAAAATGCGCTCGTGGCGATCTCTATCGAGGTCTGCACTTCGGGGAAATCCGCGAAAGTCTCACGCCCATCCGCTTCAATCGCGCTGATGCGATAACGTAACACCGTGCCGTCGGGCTGTCCTTCGATGGTCAGCGTCCACGTTTCGACGTAGCCCCAAACAAGCGTATCCCAGACCGTTTCGTGTTTTTCGAAATCAAGCAGGTCGCCGTTGATATGGCAGATGACGCGCTCGGGCTTCAGATCGGGGCCGATGGTCACGCTGAGCGTGATCGGCTCGTCGGGCTTGGGGTTGCGCGGTTCGATCTGGTAGGCGTGCTGGATGCCGCGGCGGCGGGCACGGTGGTGGAGCAGTTTCAGGTTGTCGGTGGCAAGGGTGCCAAATACGAAGTCTTCCATAGTTTTCCTTTGATCCAGTTCCTGAGCGGAGTGACGACCGCAGGGAGGAGCGCAGTCGAAGGACGGTTTACCAGAGAACGCCGCCCTTCGACTACGGGCATCACTTCGTTCTGCCCTCCGCTCAGGCGCTGGTTAATTTCCTAATTGAATAATGCCAAACCCTTTACCGGGGATGGACGAAAACGGGACGTAAGCATCAAAACCGCCATTGGCATTGACCGTGATCTCGGCAGGGTTCGCTTCGCCGAGCAGGGATACGGCGCGCGCACCTGTCGGCAGGGTACCGTCAGTGAGCGTCAGGGCGTAATCCGAGCCACTGACCGCGTTACGGCTGGCATTGATGACGACCAAAATTTGCTCGTCGGCATTGCGGCGCATAAAGGCGTAGATATATTTCGAGCCACTTTCGACGGGAATCCAGTCGCCGTTTTGCAGGGCGGGATGCGCATTGCGCAGACGGATCAGGTTGCGATAATGATTGAGCAGGGAATCGGGGTCGTTGTTCTCGCTGGCGACGTTGAAAGCCGGTGTGTCGGGCGAGGGCGCGCGCCAAGGTGTGCCGCTGGTGAAGCCTGCTTTGACAGTGTTGCCGTTCCACTGCATCGGTAGGCGGATATCTTCGTCGGGTTTGACGCCCGTCATGCCGATCTCTTCACCATAGTAGATAAAGGGCACACCGGGCGAAGTCAGTTGGATGGTAGCTGCCATCTTCGCAAAATCGACGTTGCCAATCATCTGCGACATGGTGCGATTTTGATCGTGATTGGCCAAGAATGTGGCGTATTGGTTCGATGGGAAGTTGTACACCATCTGAGCAAAAAAGCTTGCGGCGGCATCGGCATTTGTACCTGCGGCGGCATCGAGCATCGCTTCAGCGAGATCGAAAGCGAAGACCACATCCATTTCGTCGCCGGTGTAGTCGAGCAGTTCGTTCGTGCTCGTCCAGGCTTCGCCGACGGAGAAGGCATCGGGGTTGACAGATTTGTAGAAGGCGTTGTACTCAGTCAACCAATCGTGAGTAAAATTTGTGTTTTCCTGTGCTGTGCCATCTTCGATAAAATGCTTGATAGCATCAAAGCGGAAACCGTCCACGCCCATATTGTCGAGCCAGAAACGGGTGATATTTTCAATCTGATTGGTGACGACGGGATTTCGTAAATTAAGATCGGGCATCCCATCCCAGAATACGCCATAATAATACGCGCCGTTCAGCGGGTGCCAAACGCGCTGTCCCCAGGGGCCGACATAATTCGGGCTGGTGTCCGACCATACGTACCAGTCACGATAGGGGGAGTTAGGGTCTTTTGATTCAACAAACCAGGGATTCTGGATGCTGGTGTGATTGATGACCAAGTCGACGATGACGTAGATGCCGCGCTTGTGGGCTTCGTCCATCAGGCGTTTAAAATCTTCGTTGGTGCCGTAGTCAGGGTTGACCTTGTAATAATCGACGACATCGTAACCGTGATAACTGGGAGATTCCATGATCGGCATCAGCCAGATGCCCGTCACCCCAAGGTCGTCAGTTGTGTTGGGGTCGCCATCGTTGAGATAGTCGAGCTTTTCGATCAGTCCGTTGATGTCGCCAACCCCATCCCCGTCGCTATCGTAGAAGGAACGCACGAAAACTTCGTAGAAGATGGTTTCGTTCCACCAATAGTCGCGGTTGGGATCAATCGTCGGGGCAGGCTTTGGGGCGTTAGTCGGCTCGGCGGTGGGACCTGCTGCTTTGGTCGCTTCGCCAGCGGCAATCGCAGTTGCGAAGACATCCGCGGGCGAAAGCGTGCTCTCCACAGGCATGGGCGTATCTGTGGATAAATCTGTGACGGGGGCGGCTGGCGGTTGGCAGGCTGCTAGCAGGAGAGCCAGGATAATGACAGGGAAGAACTTTTTCATAAACGCTTCTTTCAGATGCTAAATTATTACTGCTTTTTCATCCCTTGGATGAAAGAAAGCCGCACTGAAAAACAGTACGGCTACTTCGATCAGAGAACTTTATTTGGGGCATCTTTTCTTTCATCTACCCTTTAACAGCTCCTTGCGTGAGACCCCCGATGATCTGATCTTGCAGGAGCAGGTAGATGGTCATGATGGGCAACGCGCCGATCAGCGCGCCAGCGGCGAAGGCCCCCCATTTCTTGGAGAACTCACCGCCAGTGAAGATGAAGAGTCCGACCATGAGCGGATATTGATCGGTGCTCTTGAGCAGAATACGAGCGAGGATGAAATCGCCATAGGTACCGATGAAGGTTAAGAGAGCGATGACAACGAGAATCGGGCGCATGAGCGGGAGCAGTAGTTGGGTAAAAATCTGCCAGTGGGTCGCGCCATCGACCATTGCGGATTCGTCAATGTCACGCGGGATGGTGTCAAAGAAGCCTTTCATCAGCCAAATGTTGACGCCCATCGCGCCACCCAAATAGACCATTATCAATCCGGCGTGGGTATCCAAGCCAAGGGCGGGGATGATCGCTCCAAATTGGGTAATGAGCGTAAACATCGCGATCATCGCCAGCAAACCGGGGAAGACCTGAATAAGCAGAATCATTTTGAGCATGGTCTGGCGTCCCTTGAAGCGCAAACGCGAGAAGGGGTAGGCAGCCAAAACCGTGATCGACACTGAAAGCAGTGTGGTAATCGTTGAAATCTTGATCGAGTTCCACAACCAGATAGGGAAGGGGTACTCCGGGGTCTCGAAGAGATATCTGTAGTTATCCAGGCCAACATGATCGGGAATCAGCTGTGCTGAGGCCAACGTATTGGATGGATTGAGAGAAGCCGAGATAACCCAAAGCACAGGGAAGATCGCAAACGAGATCAATACAAGTGCAACCAGCCAACGGATCACATGCCCCATAACAACGCGTTGTTTGAAGGATAAGTTTTTAAGCATTTTCACCAATCTCCTCCCACATTTTTGTGTATTTGAATTGGAATAACGTGATCACAGCCACGATGATGAAAATGATAATGGTGATCGCAGAACCCAAGCCGTATTCTTTTGATCGTCCGGCTGCGAAAGCGAAGTTGTAAACATACGAGATCAGGATGTCGGTATAGCCTGCTCGTGTGGGCGAATTCGGTATCGGTGGACCACCCTCAATAAAGAGGAAAATCAGGTTGAAGTTATTGAAGTTATAGACAAAAGAAGCTACCAACAAAGGCCCTACCGAAACCAGCAAAAGGGGTAGGGTGATTTTGAAGAATTTCTGGAAGGCATTCGCACCGTCGATGCCGGCTGCTTCGTAGAGGTCTTCAGGGATCGCTTGTAGCGCGCCACTCGTGACCAACATGAAGTAAGGGTAGCCCAGCCACAGGTTGACGATCAGGATGGCGAGTTTGGCGAGGTTCGGTTCCACTGTCCACGAGGGGGAGATGTGGAGGAGGGTTTCGAGCACGCGGTTGATAACACCATATTCGTTATTGAACATACCGCGCCAGATAATGATCGTGATCAAGCTGGGGATGGTATACGGGATCAAGAGGAAGGATTGGATGATTTTGCGTCCGGGCAAGCTACGGTCGTTGTAGATATAAGCGATGGCTAGGCCTAATGAAAAGGTCGTAAAAACGCTCATAAAGGCGAAGATAAAGTTCCACGAAATGATATGGAAGAGCGGTCCACGCAACGCCGAGCTTTTGAAGAAGCGTGAAAAGTTATCAAAGCCAACAGATGCACGGAAGCCGAAGGGCAGGGTGTTGCCGTTCGAGGCTATCCAGGTGCCCTCACGCGCTTTGTAAACGGTACCCGTCTCAAGGTCCAGGAGCGTATCCTGCTCTTTGTCATATTCATACTTAGGTTGAAGTTGGGATGCTTCCCGCGCGGAGCGGATGCGGACGCCATCCAGTTCGGAACCAAATTGAACATTCGAGATGGTCTGATTACTGGCCATCTGGAGAGCATTCAAGCGCTTGTAATCTCCTACAGATGCGGGGATACCGTCTTCATCCAGTTCGCCCAGACCTTGCGCTTCGGTTGCGGGGATTAGCGGGACTCCAGGGTAAGCCAAGTAGGCTTCGCCAGCTTCATTTTGCAGCCAGAGGGCATATTCATCGTTCTCGTTGATGTAGCCTGTCCACGAATAGGCAGAGCCGCCTTCCGGCAGGTAACGCTCCTGCAAAAAGAGCTCGATGGACTGCGGCTTCGTGACCAGATGCCCATCGCCGTAATTGGTGAAGGCGACAAAGATGGTCAGGAGGATCGGCCAAATAGCGAACATTGCCATAAAGACCAGGCCGACCAACATCCAGCGTAAGGGATATAGGTCTCGCGCCAGAATGATATAGTTGACTGCCCCGCCCACCAGCGCAACGACAATCCCAAGTTGTGAGTAGCCCTCAGCAAAGGCACCAACCGTAAACCAGATCACAAAGCCGTCAATTGCTAAAAGCAAAAACAGACGCAGTGTCACCTGCCATAAGGTTGCACTTTGTTGGGCTTTCTTCATGCGTTTTTCACTAACTTCCATAACACTCTCCCAGATACATTTTGGAGAATACGATAGTCTTACAGTCCCCGCTGCCCCTATATTCTATCATTTGATAATGCCTAAAAAAATAAAAAGATGGGAGGCTCCGCTTAGCGGAGCCTCCCAATATTCGAACAGTATTACTCGGTTGCAATTTCCAGCAAGTGGCTTTCAGAATCGTAGGTGAAAGTCACGGAACCGTCAGCAGCCATGGAGAAAGCGTAGTTATCGCCTTCGAGTTTTCCATCAACGCCGTAGTTTTCGGTCCAGGCGCCGTCGTGAGCAACTTTGACTTCGTAGTCACCGGCAGCCAATTCAAAGGTGCCGGAGTAGGTGCCGTCGCCGTTGTCAGCAAGAGCGGAACCTTCACAAGCGGGATCCCAATCGCCTTCGCAAGCGCCGGAAGCAGCCTGCCAGGAACCAGGAACGTTGACCATACCAGCGGCTGCGCCCGCGATCAGATCACGGATTTGAGCAGCAGCGTTACCATAAGCATCAGCAGATTCCTGCTCACCATTGATGACCAAGGTGGTTGCGTCACCCCATGAACCCCAAACGGAGCCCATTTCAGGAATATTCGGCATTGGCTGTGCGATGGAGGAAATTTCACCGAAGGCAGCCAAGTCAGGATCATCACTGGTAACAGACAACCAAGCGGAGGGGCGGTTGCTGCCATCAGCCAAGAGCTGCATGGATTCATCGGTTGCAAGGAATTCGGTCAGGAAAGCCTGCGCAAGCAGAACATTGTCGCTCAAAGCGTTAACAGCGAACCCCTGAACACCACTGAAGGGAGCGCCAACAGCAGTAGCAGAGGGGAAGCTGGTAATCGCGTAAGGAACACCAGATTCGCGCAAGCGATCAAGAGCCCAGGGACCAGCCATCAGGAAGGGGGTTTCTCCGGTCTCGAACTGAACGTGACCAGTGTCCCAATCGGTGCTGCTGCTGATATAACCAGCTTCAACATTGGTTTTGATGAAGTCGCCAGCGGCGATCATACCTTCGCTGTCGATACCGACATCGGAGGCATTGTAGGAACCATCTTCGTTAAGACCGAAGATGTAACCACCGAAAGCAGTCATCAGCGGGTAAGCATCGTAAGTGGTACCGGTCAGTGCGATAGCAAAAGAAGCATCGCCAGCATCAACCAAAGCACCGCCAACAGCGATCACATCGTCCCAAGTAGCGGGAGCGGCATCAACCATATCGGTGTTATAGAAGAATGCCATATTCTCAACAGCATACGGAACACCAACCAACTCACCACCGTAGGTATAAGCCTGCAAGGCAGCGGGGTTAAAGCTGGCAGCTTTGTCGCCAAGATCGATCGGGGCAAGCAAGCCGCTATCAGCAAAACCACCCAAGCGGTCATGCGCAAGCATGATAATGTCAGGACCTTCGCCGGCGGGAGCAGCGATGGGGAACTGGTCGTTGCGGTCAGGAACGTTCTCGACGATCAGACCAATGCCATATTCTGCCTGGAAAGCATCAACGAAGCCCAAGAGCACCGGGGTCAACATATCGTCAGACCAAATGGTGATGTAGGTATCGAACTCTTCAGCGGCAGGTGCTTCGGCGGCAGGCTCTTCAGCAGCGGGTTCTTCGGCTGCGGGAGCTTCTTCCATCGGCTCTTCAGCCATGGGTTCTTCAGTAGCGGGCGTAGCGCCACCACAGGCGGCG
>JBNKMO010000078.1:0-8878 GCA_050293165.1 Anaerolineales bacterium
AATTAACCCAATCAGAAGCTGTTTGCTGTAGTTTTCATTTTTTAGCATCTGTCTCTCCCGTTAGGCGCTGGTTGTTTGAGAAGGATCGAATGCTTTGCGCTCGAATGCTTCTTCAGTGTTGACGAATACTTCGCCGCCTTCGATGGTGACTTCAAAGTAGTCCATCGGTCGCGGAGCGGGCCCGCCCTGCACTTCACCTACCTTGTTATACAAGGAGCCGTGGCAGGGGCAGTGGAATTGATCTTCAGCTTCTGCCCAGGGGACACTGCAACCGAGATGGGTGCAACGCTGCCAAAGGGCGATGAAGCTGCCGTCATCAAGGCGTGAGAGATAGAAGCGGCCCTCTTGAACGAGGGTGATGCTTCCAGGAGGAAATTCTTCCAGTGTCCCGGCTTTGACGATGCCGCCAAAACCACCTGCAGAAACGGGTTGAATGTATTTGAACAAGGCTGCCAAAGTCTCACCTGCGAAGACAAGAGCGGTGGTGAGCCAAGCAAAGCCAAGAAATTGTCTGCGACCAATCTTGCTTTTATCTTGAGTTTCAGTTTTTGTTGTCATTTGCTCTCCTCATTTCTGGTTTATAAAATCAGCCTACAAACCATTAAGGGGATTGTAGCCATTCGGCATTGCCCAAGGCAAGTAAAGTTCAAATCCGGGGCCACGGAAGAAGAAACCTGTGAGCGTTAGCACAACGGCTGTGAAGAAAAGTACGGTGAATAAGACAAGGATGACTTCACGCGCACTCGTAATGCCCTGCTTTGAACGCCATAGTACCAAAACAGGGATGATAACCAAAATAGCCATCACTCCACCGGGAATTATGGACTGTGTAACGAGATTGGGAAGCACATCTCGCAATAATTCGCGAGGCGGGAAGGCGTTATCCAGCAGCACAAAACCTGTCATGGCGATTAGTGTGTAGAGCGCTGTCCAACCAGCGATGCTTTTGCCACGTTTCGAGGTAAACCAGACGCCCACTCCCTCACGGCTGTGATCAATATAGGGAATCGAGATCAGGAATAGTACGGCCAGAGTCGGCAGCAAAATACCTGCCAGCGTAGGGTGCATGTGTTCCAGCATTTCCTGCAAGCCCATGAAGTACCAGGGGGCTTTAGCCGGGTCAGTCGTGATGAGGGGGTTTGCCAGTTCTTCCAAGGGTGCATCTTTCAAAAGCGAGAAGAGAACCAGAAAGAGGGTTGAACCCAAAGCGATAATCAGTTCGAGAATGGCAACGATCGGAAAAGCGAAGATTGTGTTATCTGGGCCCTTATCAACCATTGTCGTTGGTGCTTTAACAATCTCAACCAGACTATAGGTTTTCCCTGAAGACTTAGTTGAGAAATTCTGTTCTTTATTTTGGGGCTTTTTCTTAGCTGCCATTGCCAGCCTCCAATTCTTGGTCGTCTTTTACTTCGTTGGCTGCCAAGCCGCCATCCTTACGCACGCGCCAGATATGCAGGGCGATGAGCAGGAAAAGGATTGCGGGGATGACCATAATGTGCAAGCCATAGAAGCGCGTAAGGGCTGCCTGACCAACTTCCGGCCCACCAAGTAATAATTTCTTGATGGTTTTGCCCATGAGTGGTTCGTAGGCAGCTACACTTGTCCCGACGGTGATTGCCCAAAAGGCAAGCTGATCCCAGGGGAGCAGATAGCCGGTGAAGCTGCCACCAAGGGTCAAAATGAGCAAGATAACGCCCACAACCCAGTTGAACTCACGCGGGGGTTTGTAGGCACCGGTGTAGAAGACACGCACCATGTGCAATACAGCAGTCAGAACCATCATGTGTGCGCCCCAGCGGTGCATGTTGCGCAGCAATTGCCCAAAGGGAACCTTGGTCTGCAAAGTGATGATGTCAAAATACGCCAATTCGGTGGACGGTACATAGTAGAACATCAACATAATACCGGTTAGGGCAAGGATGATGAACATAACGGTCGTAATGACACCCAAACCAAGTGAGTAAGCAGCTCGAATGCTCTTTTTATTCACGCGCACAGGGTGCAGGTGAAAAAAGATATTGGTCGTCATTATCAGGGAACGATCAAGCGGATTATCGGGCCAGCCGTGGCGGAAGAAAGACTTCCAGGGGCGGCTGTTCGTTATACGCTCCCATAAATTAGTAAGCATGTTTTTCATAGATCCTCCAGCGGAACACTAGCTTCCGTAAGCCAGGTCTTCTTTGAAGCGGAACGATTCCATTGTGATGGCATCGGTGGGGCAGCGGTCGGCACATAATGCACAGCGTGTGCAGGCTTCATCGTCTTTGAGCATTACTGCGACTTGTTCCTTCACATTGTGCCCTGCTTGAATTTCGGCAAGCGGAACGCCTGTGTGTTCTTCGATCACGGCATGGAGTGTTTCGTCGCCAGCAATATTGTCCAGACTGACAATTTTCAGGCAGTCCCATGGGCAAACATCTACACAGCCATTGCATAAAATACACAGATCACCGTTGAAGATTGTGTTCACACTACATTCCAAACAGCGTAGACCTTGGATCGCACCCTGTTCGGGAGAGTAACCGAGTTCAACCTGTGTCATGCCGGTACGGCGATTGACATCAAGGGTGGGTACTTTTTCGCGCTGATATTTCAGCCAGTTTTCCGGCATCACATGATCTTCGAGATTTGTCCAACTGGTTTCGACGGTGCGCTCAATAGATTTGTTTTGGATATACTCGTCGATGCTCATTGCAGCAACGTGACCATCGCGGACTGCATCGATCAGCAAACGCGGTCCATGGGCAACATCTCCGCCCGCAAAGACATCTGGTGCCGTGGTTTGCCCGGTCTCTTTGTCAGTTTTGAAGAAGCCGCGTGGCGTTATTTCGATATCCGATGTGCCTTCGATCAGTGCCAAATCTGCCTGTTGGCCGATGGCGAGGATGATGGTGTCGCAGTCCCACATTTTTTCGCTGTTTTCGATGAATTTTGGGTTGAAGCGTCCCGTTTCATCGAAGACGGATGCAACATCTTTGGTTTCGAATCCGACGACTTTGCCTTCTTTCCCGATAATGCGGTTGGGACCAAGGCTTGGCAGGACTTGAATACCTTCTTCCATCGCTTCATCAACTTCGATCTGTGTGGCGGGCAGTTCGTGCCAGTCCTCGAGGGACATGATCTTGACATCACGCGCACCTAAACGGAGCGCGGTACGGGCGACATCCAATGCTTCGTAAACGGCCTCAGCTTCATCATCCGCGTTGTGTTCCGTTGCAGCTTCTGCGAGGGTAGTCTCTTCGTAGCCGGCACGCAGCGCGGTACGCGCCGCATCCATCGCTACATCACCACCACCGATGACGATCACTTTTTCGCCAAGGTTGACTTTGTAGCCGAGGTTGTAGTTCAGCAGGAGGTCAACGGCGATGATAACGCCATCGTTTTCACGCCCTTCGATGTTCAGGTCGCGCCCGTTCATTAAACCTACGCTAAGGAATACGGCGTCGTGTTTTTTGCGCAGGTCTTCGAGTTTTAGGTCTTTGCCAATGGGGGTGTTGTATTTGATTTCGACGCCCAGGTCGACGATTTCCTGTACTTCGGCATCCATCATGTCCCAATCGATACGATAGGAGGGGACACCGTAGCGGATCATACCGCCGGATTGTTCGCCAGCTTCGTAGATGGTGGCTTCGTAGCCGAGTAGACGCAGGTCATGGGCGGCACTCAAGCCAGCCGGGCCTGCACCAATAATGGCAACACTGCCTGTTTTTCGGTCTGGGCTGGCAGCAAGCTTTTTGAGCATGCTGCGGCTCCAACCGACAGGTGATTCGCCTAACTCGGCAGTTGATTCTATGGCGTCCAGTTCTGTCTCAACGCGCCCAGCAGGAAGCAGGCTTTTTGCCTCGGGGCCGAAACGCTCGGTGAGAATTCTTTTTAAAGGCCTAATTGCTACTGGCTCATCTTCGTTAATATCGCCGCGGCGACAGGCTACTTCGCAAGGGGCACCGCAAATCCGCCCGCACATGGATGCAAGGGGATTGGGCTCGCGTGCAATCCGGTAACCTCTTTCGAGGTCACCGGATGCTACTGCAAGGACGTATGCACGCGAATCGGTGTTGACCGGACACGCAGCCTGGCACTTGACCATATCGCGCCAAGTGTCCACTGTTGGAACTTTCACTTGATATCGGTCATTGCTCATGGAGTTTTATCCTATAAAGTAGTAAATGGGTGGGTGGAAATTATTTTACAGTTACGAGGAAGGCAACGATGTCGGCAATTTCCTGTTCGCTGAGGTCTTCGGCCCAAGTCTGGTACATATCGCCAGCGTTGAAGCCTTCGACAACGTAAGCATCGGGGTTGATGATGGATTCGTGAATGTACTCTTCAGCAGAAAGGCCAGGTACGCGGGTTTCTGCGCGAGTGGCTGTTCCAGCGGTGTAGGGGGCGTTTGACTCGTCGCCTTGTGTTTCATCGAAGTTGTGGCAAGAGACACAGCCTTCAGCGGATTTTTTGCCGAGGGTGGCACGGTTGTAGAGTTCCTCGCCTTTTGCAGCATCGCCGACAACGGGACCATCGGAAGCGCCACCACCGCAAGCGGTGAGTGCCATTGCTGAAAGGATGACTACAACCACGGTGATTAGAATTGTTTTACGCATTTTTACTTCTCCTTAGAACTTGAATAGATTTTTTTCGACTTGCGTTTTTGCATCAAAAAGGTCTTATTATGCCTTTTTGTTTGTGCCAAGTATAACGAACAAAATAATGCCTGTCTAGAAAGCTTGTGTAAATATGGCAAAAAAAATTACAGGGGCGTGTTTTACGCCCCTGTAATTAAGGCTGTTGCTTATTTCCAGACAACGAAGCCGGGTGAGAAGAAGGTGCCGTTTTGAATTAAGACGATAATCATTGGACCGTAGGCAATTACGATCAGCGCGAAGACGCCGATGAGCCACGGTTTCCAGTTGATTAACCAGGAGGGAACACCCTCTTCCGGGTGGAGCGGTTCTGCTACAGGAACTTCAACCACGGCCGTTTCCTTCTGGAAGAAGACGGTGTGGATGATGACGTAGAAGAAGGTCAGTCCTGAGATGAGCAGAATGGTGCCGCCGACGCCGGTCATTAGGCTGGCGACTTTCCACTGAGCGTTGCCGTAGTTTTCGATGGCAACACCGAGCATGGTGCGACGCGGGGCGCCGAGAAGCCCGATCCAGTGCAGACCACGCGAAAAGATGGTCATGCCGACGAACCAGAGCCAGCCTTGCCAAACAGCGGCTTTCTTAGCAGATAACGCTTTGCCAGTGAGATGGGGAACGAGCCAGTACATGATGCCCATGAAGCTGAGCGCAACAGCGGTACCGACAGTTAGATGGAAGTGACCGGGAACCCAAGCTGTGTTGTGAACAACGAGGTTGATGTTGTAAGAAGCATTGATGATACCGCCTGCGCCACCGAAGGCGAAGAGGATCATGGCCAGGTTCTGGGCAACATAGGAAGGATCATCCCACGGCAGTTTGAGAATCCAGCCGAACAAACCTTTGCCACCGCGTTTGCGCCCACCAATTTCGAGGGAGGCGATAACGTTGAATGCGGTTAACAAGCTGGGGAAGAAGACGGCATAGGTCAGAATGGCGTGGACATATTTCCAGCCAGCCGGCACACCGGGGTCAACGAATTGGTGATGGAAACCGATCGGTGTCGAGAGAAGCAGGAAGAGCCAAAAAGCGAAACGAGCCATCGTGTCGCTGAAGAGCTTTCCATCTGCCTGTTTCGGCATCATTCCGTACCAGGAGACATAGGCGGGCAACAGCCAGAAGTAAACAAGGGGGTGGCCGGTGAACCAGAAGAGTGTACGCGCCAATTGGACGTCAACACCAGGCATAATTCCCAGCGACCACGGGATCAGCAGAACGAGCATTTCGGCAGCGATGCCGAGGGTGCAGATCTGCCAGAGAGCCATGACAATGGCAGAAGCAAAAGCCTGGAAGGGTGCTGCTTCGCCGGGGTGGTCTTTGCGCCAACCGATGTAAGTGCCCAAAATGTTCCAGCCGCTCATCCAACTGCCGACGACGACCAGGGTCATGCCGACGTAGAAGAACCAGGGGGCTTGCATTGGGGGGTACATGGTGTAAAGGATGGATGCCATGTTCAGCAGCAGCGGAACAGCGGCCATAACCAGACCAATTACCATGGTGAAGAAGCCAGCCCACCCAAGTTTGGGGAAGCGCAGGTTGCGTCCCAAGCTGGTAGCGGTTACGTAGCTCAAGAAACCGGTAATAAAGAAGGTGGTAAAGACCAACGCATTCAGAATACCGTGTAAGGTTAAGCCTTGATAGTACGATGCAATATAAGGCTGCATAGAGGGGTAGAGGTTAAGCCCAGCGTGCTCCCAAGCTTGCAAGGGGCCAAAGAATGAACCCAAGGCTAAGCCAGTCAGGGCGAGCGCGATGTGCCAACCGGTTAATTTCTTTTCGGTTGCAAACATATTTTTATCCTCTCAGTAGAAATCAGATCAAAGTCCCGATGTAAATGAATATCAACACCAAGCCAAGGTAAAGGTTTGATAATTTGAAAACCTTGAAGGCTTGTTGGTGTTCGGGGCGGGTAATTAGACGGATGGAATCCCAGATCATCCAGATCGTTGCAAGCAGGATCGGAATGAAATAGGGCAGACCAAGTTCAGGATGAACAGCCAGCATCAATGCGATGATTGAAGTTGCTACCATGTGAAGGGTAATCCACCAGGCTGTGGCACGGTTACTTACGACCGTGGGCAACATGGGGACGCCTGCACGAGAGTAGTCGTCGCGGAAGGCCATAGCCAAACTCCAGAAATGGGTTGGAGTCCAGACAAATATCAGCATGGCTAATGCCAATGCGCCCGGTTCTGACCAGTTCCCAACGGCAGCGCTGCCGCTCAAGACCGCGCAACTACCCGCTGCTCCACCGATGACGATGTTGAGCAGCGTGCGGGGTTTGAGCCAAACCGTATAGACGCCGATATAGATCGCCGCGCCCAAGGCCAAAAAGATGGCCAGAGCGGGGTTTCCTGCATTCAATGCCAGCCCAAGGGCTAGCAGAATGAAGCTGCTCGCTACACCCAGAACGATCCCCGGTTTGGAGATCAATCCGTTCGCAAGCGGACGGTTGAGGGTGCGGCGCATCAGGGCATCGGATGAGCGCTCGAGGTACTGGTTAATGGCCGAAGCGCCAGAGGCAGAAAGAATGCCTGTGACCAGTAGCAAGCCTAAATTGGCGGCTGAGATCGTCCCTCCAGAAGCTAGTAATGCGCCCCCCAGGGAGGAGAGCACTAAAAGGATCACCACTCTAAGTTTGAAGAGCACTACGATAGAGCGTAGGATGTCTTTGACTGTAAGCGTATCCGCTTCGGGTTTTGGTGTGGCTGTTGGAACGACTTCTTCGCTATTCATCAGGTCTTTTTACTCGCTATTCTACGGTGATTACACCGTACATGTTTTGGTGTCCAACACCGCAATATTCAGTACAAACAAAGGGGTATTCGCCGGCTTCTTTAAACGTGTAGGTAAGTGTGGAAACCTGGCCGGGGAGCACCATAAAGTTGATGTTTGTGCCTTGCAGGTTGAAGCCGTGTTGTACATCTGCGCTGGTTATGTAGAATGTAACAGTAGCCCCGACGGGGATGGTTACCGCATCGGGGTAATAGCGCCACGGGCTGGCTTCGGCGCGAATATAAAGTTCGTATTTGCCAGGTGCGAGTTCGCGCAATCCAGGGTCAGAGAAGGGACCTTCGCTTGCAACGGTATTGGGGTTAACACGCTGCGAAGGGGAAGGAACCTGGATGCCGAGGGAGTATCCCGCGACAGTAATTGCGGATGCGAATATAACTAGAACAGCGATGCTGATATAGATATATATCTTTTCATATCGATCAACATGTAATTTTGGGCCACTCATTGGGTCACTCCTCTCTCAAGCAGGGTCATATATACCCAGCTCCACAAGATCATGACTGTGACTAAGTAGATAAGCGTAAGGGCCATTGCGCCTTTTGGTTCTACTTCTTCAGTCGGTTTTTTTTCTTCATCACTCATCATTTGCCTCCAAAAAAATATAGTAAGGTTTTTTTCTTCGATGGTTCTGATAGCTTAAAATCTTTGAGTGAGCACCTCCGCATGCATACATTCTCCTCTTGATACATTTCCGCATCTGCCTTCTAAACGCCTATGAGGCAACAGTTTTAGTCCGCTAAAACTGTTGCCACAAGAGGTGATTAGGGACAGATACTAGTTTATAAATACGCGCAACTTACTAAGGTTCGCGTACCTCAACTTCGATGGTTTGTTGCCCTGATTTTTCAAATTCAAGGGTTATGGTAAAGACTTGACCTACTTCGAGTTGACCGTTTAAATTGATAAGCATGATGTGTCTGCCGCCCGGTTGAAGTTCTGCAGAGCCGCCAGCGGGGATGAGAATGTTTTCGATGGGGAACATCTTCATCACACCCTCTTCCATGGTCATATCATGTAACTCGACAACTTCTGAAATATCACTGTCAGCGCTGAGAAGAGTATCATCTTCACCACCAGTGTTTTTGATGACCATATAGGCGGCACCATTACCTGCTTGCATAGGGGAAGGGCGTGCCCAGGTTTCTGAAACTTCAATCTGCGGGCCGCTAGGCTGGCAAGCGACCAATGCGAGTGCAATTAGCATAAAACTGAATACAAAAAGTAGTGTTTTTTTAGCGAAGTTCATTTTCTTATTTTTCCTTTTACTGATTTTATTGTTTAATGATCCAAGACGTAGGTAATATCTTCTGCGATTTCAGCTCCCTCTGTCCCGTAAGGAAATATTAGACGCAGGTATCCGTTTGGATCGACGAGCATAACTGTAGCAGTATGGTCTACGAGGTAGCCCAATACTGAGTCGGCTTCTTGTTTTTTGTAATAAACTC
>JBNKMO010000079.1:0-3803 GCA_050293165.1 Anaerolineales bacterium
AATTTGATGGAAGAACTTAAAAAAGTGGAACGTGTGGTTGGCAAGGCGCATCCTGGCGCGCCACATGCCGTTTGGCTGGTGATGGATACGACGACCGGACAAAACGCGCTGCAACAGGCTCGCTCTTTTAAGGAAGCGGTCGGAGTGACGGGTGTGATCCTGACCAAGTTAGATTCATCCGCTCGAGGAGGGATGGTTTTCGCCATCCGTCGTGAGTTGGGATTACCAATCCTCTTTGCAGGTTTGGGCGAAACCGTGGAAGATTTGACAATATTTGACCCCGATGCCTTTATTGACGGCATTTTGGCGGCATTCTAAAAACTAAAACGTGAAACGTGATGCGTGACAATGTTGTTCACGTTTTACGTTTTGCGTTTCATGGAGTAATCTCATGCAAGAAATTTTAGGACGTTTGAAAGCAGCAGAAGAACTCAGCCTACAGCTTATGGAGCGTCTTTGACTTAGCTTCAAAGGAAGTGAAGCTAAAGGAATTACAAAAAGAAGTCGCTGCGCCTGATTTTTGGAATGACTCAAATCATGCCAAAAAAGTGATGAAAACCGTCAACACCTTGCAGGAAGAAAGCGATTCATGGAAGGACTTTCAGAAACGTCTTAATGACTTGCTAGAGTTGGCAGAGATGGATGATGAGAGCTTTCTGGGGGAGCTTGAAAAAGAAACAGATGCTTTGGAGAAAGACCTCGATAAACGCGCTTTTCGTACCATGCTTTCTGGAAAGTATGACAGCGAAGATGCGCTTTTGGCGATTCATGCAGGTGCAGGTGGTACCGATTCGCAGGATTGGGCCGAGATGCTTCAGCGCATGTATTTACGCTGGGCGGAACGACGCGGCTTCGATGTGGAAGTGCTCGATCTGACCGTCGGTGAAGAAGCGGGTATCAAAAGTGTGACTTTGTCTATTTCCGGGCGTTATGCTTTTGGCTACCTACGCTCTGAGAAGGGGACACATCGTCTCGTGCGTTTGTCGCCTTTTGATGCGGCGCATCGCCGCCATACCTCCTTCGCGTTGGTCGAGATCTTACCCCAGATCGGCGATGATATTGACATCGAGATTAACGCCAAAGATTTGCGTATCGATGTGTATAAATCTTCCGGCGCAGGTGGACAGAGCGTGCAGAAAAACTCGACCGCCGTGCGCATGACCCACATCCCGACCGGGATCGTGGTCACCTGTCAGAATGAGCGCTCACAGCTCCAAAACCGTGAGAATGCGCTCAAGGTGCTCAAGGCACGTTTGGTTGAAATGAAGGAAGCCGAACAAAAAGAAGAGTTGGATGGCTTACGCGGCGAATATACCAAAGCCGAGTGGGGTAGTCAGATCCGTTCATATGTCTTGCATCCCTATCAGTTGGTCAAAGACCATCGCAGTGATTTTGAGATGGGCAACACCCAGGCCGTGCTGGATGGTGATCTGGATGGCTTTATGGAAGCCTATTTACGACAACAGAAAAAGTAAAAGGAGAAAAATTATGCGTCGAATTACGCTTGTTTTTGTTTTGGGGATGGCGCTATTGCTTGTGTTGAGTGCCTGCGCTTCTGCCGATCTCGCCGCGCAAAGCGTGCAGGATTATTATCAGGCTCTGGTCAATGGCGATATGGATCGCGCTGTGGCTCTATCTTGTGCTGATTGGGAGTTTGATGCTCAAATGGAAGTTGATTCCTTCCAGGCCGTTGATGCCTCGCTCGATGGCTTCACCTGCGAGCAAACCGGTACAGAAGGCGATATGGCGCTTGTCACCTGCACGGGTCAAATCGTGATGTCTTACGATGGCGAAGACCAGTACCTTGATCTTTCTGGCCAGACCTATCAAGTTCTCGATCAGGGCGGAGACTGGCTTTTCTGCGGCTATCGTTAATCGAAAAGACCCCCTCTAGCTTCCCATAAAAGGGGGAGAATAGTCCCCTCTACCTTTGGGAGAGGGCGGAGGGTGAGGGCAAAATGAAAGAAAAACTTCTCTCAAAAGAAAACCTGTGGGCGCTCCTGCTGACCCTTATCGCGGTTGCGATTCTGATCGCAACAACGGATAGCACCCCAACCTGGATCTATCAGGGCTTCTAATGACGATTTCCCAGATACTGATCTTCACCGCATTTGCCCTCTTGTTGGGCTGGTTAACACGCAAATTTCAGCGTGTTAATTTGCTTCTGGTAGCAAGCGTGCTTGCTGTTTATTGGTTACAGCCTGCGCTGCCGTTGCGCTATCTTGATTTTTTCCTGCCCACCTTTTCGATTGGGATTACCGCTCTTGCTTGGGCATTGACGGCCGCGCCGGAGATGCGTCGTCAGCGCGAGAGCATGATCTCTGGCGGGATTATCCTTGCCCTAATCTTGTTACTTGCCCTTACACGCTATCTCGGTCTTGATCAGATTCTGCTCCCCGCCCGCCCCCCGGGATTGCCCCAAACCTTATTTGTCCTGGTCCTCTTTCTTCTTCCCTCTTTCCTCCTTATTCGCCAGAAGAAGATTTTCTCCAATGCCGCCCTGTGGACAGGCTTCGGCATTCTCCTGTTCTTTTTCATCGTCCTGAAAACCCCGGCGCTATCTCTTCTGGTAAGCCGCGCTTGGCGCAATTTTATTGGACAAAACACTAATCTTGCCTCTGCGCTGGATATTCACTGGCTCGGTTATTCTTATCTGGCCTTCCGTTTGCTGCATACTATTCGTGATCGTCAGTCCGGCCGCCTGCCAGATGTGGCCCTCGGCGAATATGTCACGTATGTCATCTTCTTCCCAGCATTTTCCGTTGGGCCGATTGAGCGTATTGAACGTTTTATCAAGGGGGTGCGCCAACCGAAAAACTCGTTTAACGATGATGTGCTGGTTGGCGGCCAGCGTTTGGTGATCGGTCTCTTCAAGAAATTTGTCGTTGCCGACACATTGGCGATGATCGCGCTCAATCCCCTCAGCGCAACACAAGCACAAACTACTTTTGGCGCGTGGATATTGCTTTACGTCTACGCCTTCCAAATCTTCTTCGATTTTAGCGGCTACACCGATATAGCAATTGGATTGGGGCAATTTGTCGGTATCACCCTGCCCGAAAACTTCAAACAACCTTATCGCCAATCTAATCTGACCTTGTTCTGGAATAACTGGCACATGACCCTCACGCAATGGTTCCGCGCTTATTTCTTCAATCCTTTTGCACGTGCCTTGCGTTCAAAACGTAAACTCTCCGCCGGGATGATGGTGCTCATCTCCCAACTTGCCACGATGACCTTGATCGGTCTGTGGCACGGCGTGACGTGGAGCTTTGTTCTGTGGGGGTTGTGGCACGGTTTTGGTCTCTTTTTGCAGAACCGCTGGTCGGGCTGGATCAAACCTCGTTTGGCGGAAACAAGCCCAAGTCCACGCGCGCAACGGGCACTCTCCATCGGCGGCGCGCTGCTGACCTTCCACTTCGTCGCGCTCGGCTGGGTCTGGTTCGTCCTGCCTGATCCTGCACTTGGCTGGCAATTTATTCTGCGTCTTGTGGGGGTGGCATAATGACTGAAAAGATCAATCTTTTGCGTCTGTTGGCAAAAGCCGCGCTACTTTTTGCGATTGTGAATTTTGTATTTGTGGCAATTTCGCCAAATGCAGGATTTACGACTTCCATTTACAACCATCTTGTGCCCGGACGTGAGCGCTTGCCTTTCGGCGAAAACCCGACCAAAGCCTATAATTTGAGTCTTTTTGATATCGATGCCATGTTTGCTGCGCATCGTGTTTCCAAACCCAAAGCAGATGATGAATATCGCGTGATTATTGTTGGCGATTCATCAGTTTGGGGGACTTTGCTGCG
>JBNKMO010000080.1:0-5847 GCA_050293165.1 Anaerolineales bacterium
ATAGCGTTGTTGTCGGTGGGGGAACCACCCATCTTGACAACTTTGGCAGGACCATTGGTTGCCACATCCCAGTTCTCGATGTCGAGAGCTTCCATCACACCTAAAGCCTGTTGGCGGCCTACTTCAACGTTGTTGAAGGAAACGTAAGCAGCGATGTTGGGGGATTTGATCAGGCGGTCATAAGCCAGAATAATCACGCCAGCTTCGGCGGCTTTATCAACTGCAGTGGCTGCTGCATCACCATCTTCAGCGATGACGATGATGGCTTTTGCGCCCTGAGAGACCATATTGTCAATCTGGTCATTTTGGAGTTTGACATCGTGGTTGGCTTCTTGTGAAAGTACGGTGTAACCCAAATCTTCTAACAGTTGGGTCAAGAGAATTTCTTCAGTCTTCCAGCGTTCGGTAGCGAAGTCAGAGAAGGACAGACCAACAATGATTTCCTCTGCAGGTTCCGCGGGAGCAGCTGCTTCACCGGGTTTCGGAGGACGCTGATCTTCGGGGATATCGCGGTAAACCTCATCATAGGCCTGGAAGCCACTCTCGACAACCAATTCATACACGTTGTCTTGGTTGACCTGGTAGACGGGCAAGAATTTACAAGGAACACTGCCCACTGCGTCCGGGTTATTGGTCAACTCGGCCATGGTGTAATCTTCCAAACCGGCATCTTCGCCTTTGAGCAGTTGATCGACAAGATCGATGGCAAGCGGGGTCAGATCACGGACGTCCTTGAGGATCGAGACGGTTAGTTCGCCCTTGACGATGCTGTTACAGCCATCAGCGGTGGCGTCCTGGCCGGAGATCGGAACTACGCCAGCCATACCCTGGCCGCTCAAAGCTTGCAGCGCGCCCAAAGCAGTGCCATCGTTCGAAGCTACAACAGCGTCGAACTCGTTACCGGTAGCGGTCAGGATATTCTCCATAACCTTCACGGCATTGGCAGCATCCCAGTTGTCAACCCATTGGTCGGCAACGATCTCAACCTTACCTGCTTCCACGTATGGATCCACGATCTCATCCTGACCCTGGCGGAACAAAATAGCGTTGTTGTCGGTGGGGGAACCACCCATCTTGACAACTTTGGCAGGACCATTGGTTGCCACATCCCAGTTCTCGATGTCGAGAGCTTCCATCACACCTAAAGCCTGTTGGCGGCCCACTTCAACGTTGTTGAAGGAGACATAAGCAGCGATGTTGGGGGACTTGATCAGGCGGTCATAAGCCAGAATAATCACGCCAGCTTCGGCGGCTTTATCAACTGCTGTGGCAGCTGCATCACCATCTTCTGCGATGACGATGATGGCTTTTGCGCCCTGAGAGACCATATTGTCAATCTGGTCATTTTGGAGTTTGACATCGTGGTTGGCTTCTTGTGAAAGTACTGCGTAGCCTTTCTCTTCGAGCAAACCTCTCATAAGGATTTCTTCTGTCTTCCAGCGTTCGGTAGCGAAGTCAGAGAAAGATAGACCAACAATGGTCTTCTCTGCATCAGTGGCAGCAGGAGCATCGGCTTTAGGGGTGCACGCTGCAATTAGGCTGAGGATCATGATCAGCGCAACAATGGTCAATACGAGCTTATTCCTTTTCATCAGATTTTCCTTTATATATTTTGTTTTCAATTAGCGGCAGAAAAACAAGTTGGCGTTTTTTTGATTTGGACCTCCTTTTATATTGTTTAGACAAGAGCAACCTCTCTTAGGATATCATCTAAGACAATTGCGATAGCTCCTAAGACGCAGGCGTCTTTCCCGTGCACAGAAAAAACAATATGCATATCTTTTCTGATAGCAGGCAAAGCCTCAAGGGTGGTTGTTTCTTCAATGGCAGGAAGCAATATCGCTTGTCCATCGCTGAACGCTCCTCCTATAACCACCATTTCTGGATTAAAAATATTTGCAAGATCAGCAATTCCTGCGCCCAAATTTTTGCCAATTTCTTCAATAACAGAAAGACAAAAAGGCTCCCCATTAAGAGCGCATTTGATAACTTGGTCAAATGTTATTTGATCTAAATCGCCATTAGTTTTTTTGAGTAGAGCATGGTCCGGTTTGGATTCTATAGCGCGTTTTACACGTTCCAGGGCTATTTGCGGCCCAACTTGGGTTTCCCAACACCCTCGTCGCCCGCAGCCACAGAGTTCCCCCTGGCTGTCTCTTTGAATATGACCTATTTCTCCAGCAAGACCGCGCCCACCTTTGAATAGCTTTCCATCTATGATGATACCGCCACCTAACCCTACATCAGAATTGATAAATATAAAATTATCTACGTTACGTCCAACACCGAAATAATATTCCCCCAGGGCACCGAGATTTGCTTCGTTCTCTACATAAATGGGTAAGTTAAATCTCTGATTCCACATCAGGCGAAGGGGTACATTTTTCCAACCAAGATTAGGCGCAAAAAGAAGTTCACCTTTTGGGACATCAACCAACCCGGGGATTCCTAAACCGATCCCCAATAAACGAAGATTTCTGTTTTGGGCAAAATGAATAGCCTGATCGATCAGTTCCTCTGCTTCCGAGAGGGTGGTGATTTGCGGTTGAGTATAAGAATATTCAATCCGCTCTCTCCATATTATATTTGCAACAAAATCTGTTAGGATGACCGAAGTAAAACCTACTCCGATTTCAACCCCTATCATGGCGCCACCATCTGGCTTTAGTGTGAGAGCAATACCAGGTCGGCCGATTTTAGACTCCATGGTGTCTAATTCGAGAACCAAACCGTCTTCGATTAACACATTTACAATATTCGAAATCGTGCTTCGATTCAATTTCGTGTTGGCAGCCAACTCAGCCCTGGAAATTGGCGCATATAACCTTAGTGCATTAAGCACCAGTGAGGCATTTACTTTGCGTACACTTTCTTGATCGGCTCTTTGTTTTTTAGCCATAGGGAGTGGGCGCCTATTAGTTTGTTGCGCGGATAAACAAATATAGCTTAAATATGCACTTTTTGAAGGGAAAACCGACAGTGATTTTTGTCATGTAAAAGGGTGACTTTTGTCATGCAAAAGAGTGATTTCTGTGACTCTACTACTTTTCCCCGTAAATGTTATTTTAAAAAACTGATCTGGATAACTAAATTTTGCATACTCTCTCCTGCGGCCCTCATCCCCCTCTGAAGGGATGAGGGCACAGCGGGAAGAAAGGTGAAACCAATGTTTTAGGCTCTTTCCAAGAGCTTTTCTACTGCTTGAAACTCGTCGTTTGTCAACGCACCAAATTCTAGTGCAGCGCAATTTTCTTCAACTTGCTTTACAGTGCGAAAACCGGGGATGGGAATGGTCTGTTCGCTGCGTGCCCACAGCCACGCGAGCGCGCCTTGTGCTAAAGAGCGCCCATTGCTGGAGAGAATTTCACGCACGGCTTCCATTTTTGACAGCCATTCAGGGCTGGGCTTGCCATCTTTGAAATAAGTCATCCACTCAGGACTTTTCTCGCCACGCACATCGTCTGTGGATGGTTTTGTGTTCGCTGTATATTTTCCAGATAAAAGCCCCATAGCCAGCGGTCCACGATTGATAGCTGCCAAATTGTATTTTTCACAGAGATCAACTACAGCAGGATTATCGTCGAGCACGTTAAGTTGAAGTTGAATGGATGTACAATTTTCGCCTTGCGCGAAAACTTCTGCCCTGTCGGCAAAATCGGTGCTCCAGCCATAGGTGCGAATTTTGCCTTCTTTGACCAATTCTTCCAGCGTATCTCGGACCGGCTCAGCTTGTTCGGCAGGATAGCCATTATCGTGGAATTGGTAGAGGTCGATATAGTCGGTGTTTAGGCGGCGCAAGGAATCTTCACAGGCTGCGCGGATATCGTCCGGCGCGCAACTTGAGCCAGTTACCTGACGGGTTTCTTCATCGAAGACGGCGTTAAATTTCGTGGCAATGACAATCTGCTCGCGCATCCCCGTAAAAGCTTTTGCCAGCACGCGTTCGCTGTGTCCAGCGCCGTAGACATTGGCTGTATCAAAGAAGTTGACACCAAAATCAAGAGCGCGGTAAATTGCACGGATCGATTCAATATCGTCCACTTCACCCCACCCCAGCGGGGTGTTGCCGTCCCAGAAGGGGCCACCGATTGCCCAGCAACCCATACCGAGGGCGCTGATCTTAATATTCGAGCGACCAAGTTTGCGTGTGTACATTATTTTTTACTCCTATTCCAATGAACAAATATTGCATAACCGCACAATGTGATGCCCTTGCGAGCAAAGCGCAGCAATCTCCTTCATAGAAGGAGATTGCTGCGTCGGGCTGAAGCCCTTCTCAGAGAGGCATAACCATGTAGCTCTTATTTATCTTTACAACAACCCATTCTGTTGAATAACTTGCCTGTACCATTTCGCGCTGGATTTCGGGATGCGTTCCAGCGTTTCATAATCCACATAGACGATACCAAAACGCTTTGAATACCCCCAAGCCCATTCAAAATTATCCATCAAAGACCAGACAAAGTATCCTTTGAGAGGAACGCCGATTTTAATAGCATCATGCACTACGGCAAGATGACGTTTGATATAGGACAGGCGCGCAGGGTCGTCCACCTGACCATCAATGACTTCGTCGGGGAAGGCGGCGCCATTCTCGGTAACATAGATGGCAGGAAACTCGTAGTCAAAGTGCAGACGCCCTAAGAGCTTATAGAGACCCTGAGGATAGACTTCCCAATCCATTTCGGTGATTTCGCTGCCACGTTGCAGGGTGATGGGGAGATTCTCTTCCGCTTTTTCGTCACGGACGATGCCGCGGGTGTAGTAGTTAACGCCTAAAAAGTCGATCGGCACAGCGATCGTTTCCATATCGCTGAGCAAGATGAAGTCCTGGAGCGTACCGTAGCTATCCAGCATATCCTGTGGATAGCCGCGCCCCACCAGCGGATCAAGGAAGAGGCGGTTGATATATCCATCCACCCAGGTTGTTCGCTTACGATCGGCAACGCTGGGAGAAGCGGGTTGATGCACCCCTAGATTCAGGGTGATGCCGACTTTTGCATCCGCAGCATTGGCGCGGATGACGGGTACAGCTTTGCCGTGCGCGAGCAAAAGGTGATGGGATGCGGCAACGGCTGCGTTCATATCGGTGAGACCGGGGGCATGCTCGCCCTCCTTGTAGCCGATGAATGCGCTCACCCAGGGTTCATTGAAGGTGATCCAATTTTTGACGCGGTCACCCAAAGCACGTGAGATGGCTTCGGTGTACTCAAGAAAAGCATCGACCGTGGAGCGAACTGTCCAGCCGCCTTCGTCTTCCAAAACCTGTGGCAAGTCCCAGTGATAGAGCGTGACCCAGGGTTCGATGCCAGCTTCGAGAAGGGCATCGACTAAATTGCTATAAAAATCGATTCCGGCCTGATTGATCTCGCCGCGCCCTGCGGGCAGAATGCGAGGCCAAGCAATTGAGAAGCGGTAGGCTTTCAGCCCAAGTTCTTTCATCAAGGCAACATCTTCGCGCCAGTGGTGGTAATGATCACAACCGACATCACCAGTGTCGCCATCTTGAACCTTGCCGGGGGTATGACTGAAACGATCCCAGATACTCTCACCTTTGCCATCTTCGTCCCATGCCCCTTCAATCTGATACGAGGCCGTTGCCGCGCCCCAAATAAAATCTTGTGGAAATTCTTTTCTATTACTCATTGATGATCCTTTATTGATTAGAAATTAATACGACAACCCAAAACCAAAGGGGAAAAGCGGATTTTCAGAGTCGTAAGGAATATCCGCTTTTTGGTTGCGTACCGCTTCCATTGAACGAGGTAATTCAAAAGGCAGCTTGCCTTGCGGGCAAGACTTGCCAAAAACAATATTCAAGACAGCGGCATCACTGGCACCATACTC
>JBNKMO010000081.1:0-24405 GCA_050293165.1 Anaerolineales bacterium
CTTCACATTCGTGAAGCCCTCCGCTCAGAGACTGAATTACTCTTCTACAAACTCAACCAAGGCGGTCATCCCCCAGCGCATGGCAGGATCAGTTTCGTCTAAGGCAATGGTCACTTCGTAGACCACATCACCCTGGCTTTCGGAAAAGGTCTGTCCGATAGAGAGAACGGTGCCGCTCAGGGTTGCATCAGGGATGGCATCGAGGGTCACAGAGACGGTCTGTCCTTCGCTGATCTTGACCACATCCAATTCGTTCAAATCAGTGGTTTGGATCAGCCAACCGGAGAAATCGGCAACGGTCAAATCTGCCTGCCCCATATTGACGGCTTCGCCCGCTTTGATATTCAGGTTTGCTACCGTACCCGAAATTGGGGAGCGGAGTTCGGCATTATTGAGGGCAACTTCAGCGGCTGAAAGTTGGCTCGCGGCGGCGATATTTTCCCCACTCTGGAGTTTTTCATACTCAGCCAAAGCCTGGTCAAGACGAACTTGGGCAGCTTCAAGTGCGTTTTCACGATTGATCCATATAAGCACCAGGTTGTAGTAGTTCCAGGCATTATCCAATTCTTCTTTCAGGTCTTTCGCGTATTTTTTTGGTTTTTCTACGCCAAAATAAGGTTCGTAGTTAACCCGGGCTTCATTCACCGCAGCAAGAGCAGCCTCAGCTGCTTCTGTGGGAGTCATATCCCGATATTTTGCGGGCGGGATGTAGTTATCAAGCTGCTCCTGCGCAGTGCGGAATTCCTTATAGGCATCGGCCAATTCGGCAAGCACCTGCGCCTCTGCACGGGCGAGATCATCTTCAGCGCGGAGAACGTCATTTTCGAGCAAGTCGGTATTTTCCAGGCGAGCAAGCAATTCATCGGCTGAGACTTGCTGCCCTTCAACGACGAAAACTTCATCCACAATGCCGCTGGATGAAAAAGCGATGTCAACATAGGCAATCGGTTCAAGTCGTCCCTCGGCAATGATCGTCGAATCGACTGTCACAGGAGGCATGGGGGTTTCAGCAGGAGTTGGGGTCGCTGCACCGCAGGCGCTCAAAAGCACGGCGGATAAAATCAAAATAGATGGCAGAACAAAGCGTTTCATGGTGTCTCTCCTTTTTGGGGAAAAGTGCGTCGCACAGATTCAAAAACTCCCCCATCCAGGTTTTGCAGGGGAGCTTCACATCGCGAACGGTGCGACACACTTTTATTGTTAATCTTCCGAAGACATGTACGTAAGATCAATATTCGAAGTTGTATTGACGTTGTCAGTATAGGGAGGAAAAGGTCATATGACGGAGTGCCGGAGGTCATAACCGGGGTCATATGACAAGGATGGGCATTTAGTTCACAAACGGAAGCCAGTCAAACCCATGTACGCATCGAAGGAATGGTAAACTTGTGCAACGTTCCCTCCCCCTTTTACTTTTTATCAGTTTGGAGGCTGCCATGTATAACATCCCTCTCACGCTCGGTATCGAAGAAGAATATCAGATCATCCACCCTGAAACGCGCGATCTGCACTCGTATGTGCAGGAGCTTTTGGAACAGGGCAAGTTGATCTACCCCGAAGAAGAATTGAAACCCGAGTTCATGCAAAGCCAGATCGAGGTCGGCAGCCAGGTTTGCCGAAACGTGAAGGAATTGCGCGAGGAAGTGATCCGTTTGCGCCGCATGGTTGGGACACTGGCTGAGAAAAAAGGGATGAAGATTGCCGCCGCGAGTACGCACCCCTTTGCCTCATGGCTCGAACAGGATGTAAATGCTGGCGAACGCTACCGCGAAGTGCTGGATAAAATGCGCGGTGTAGCGGAACGCCTGTTGACCTTTGGCATGCACATCCATATCGGTTTTGGGGATGCCCCGGAAAACCGCGACCGCATGATCGAGATCATGAACCAGTTGCGTTACTTTTTGCCGCATATTCTGGCACTGACGACCAGTTCATCCTTCTGGCAAGGACGCAATACCGGTTTGAAATCATACCGTAGCGTGGTCTTTGAAATGCTCCCACGTACAGGAATTCCCCCTCATTTTGAATCATACTCCGAATATCAAACACTCGTTGATACGCTCGGGCAAGTCGGCTCAGCAGTCGATGCTAACGGCAACCCTGACGCGACCAAAATCTGGTGGGATATGCGTCCGCATCCAAAATTTGGCACGCTGGAAATACGCGTCTCAGATATTTGCACGAGCATTGATGATGGCGTGGCTATCGCGGCGCTTATTCAAGCTTTGACTGCGAAGCTATTGAAATTGCGCCAAAATAATATGAGTTGGCGCAGGTATCGCCAGCACCATATTCAAGAAAACAAGTGGCGGGCGATGCGTTACGGCATTCATGGCAAGTTGATCGACTTTGGCATTCGTGAAGAAGTGCCAATGAACTTCCTCGTCCTGGAAATGCTCGACCTGATTGATGACGTGGTCGATGAACTTGGCAGTCGCACTGAGATCGAACATATCAAAACTATTCTGGAGCGCGGCACCAGCGCCGACCGTCAGGTACAAGTCTACACAGAAGCGCTGGCAAGTGGCAAAAGCGAAGGTGAAGCCTTAATCGCTATCGTTGACTTTTTGACCGAAGAAACCATGCGGGGGGTAAGATAGATGCCAAGTGAACACCCCGCCCACATCGTTATGACCTGGCGAGATGTAGACCGCCTCATCAATTATCTGATCCCCAAGTTTGATCGTGAATTCAATGCCATGGTCATGGTCACTCGCGGCGGCATCATCCCCGGCGGGATGCTCGCCGAAGCGATGGACATCACGCACGTCCTGACCGCCGCCGTCGATTTTCCCGCCGAACTCGAAAAAGCAGAAAACAAGCTAATGGCCTGGCCGCAATTCATCCAATTCCCCGCCGATGAGCAACTTCGTGGTTACACCACCCTGATTATTGATGATGTTTGGGGTTCGGGACGCCACATCACCGCCGTCAAAAATCGCGTCATGGCAGCCGGGGGCGATCCGCAAACCTGCGTGTTGCACTACAATCCCTACCGCACCCTTTTCGGCAAGGCACGTCCCGATTACTATGCCGATGTGACCGATTCTTTCGTGCTCTATCCCTGGGAAATTGATCGCGGCAACGATAAAGTACTCTTATAGTTATTTAAATTTCACTTGGCAAATTTGTTAGCCACCAGACACTGTGCTAAAAAGAGCCATCGTTGGTTGAGTAGGCAATACTTTTCGCCGTATCGAAACTAATAGTTAGACAGAAAAACGCTGTTTTGTGGTTTCGATACGCCCCGAAAAAGCATTCAGGGCTACTCAACCACCATCGAAAACAAAACTGTCCGCTGGCTAGTAAATTTGTATCGCTCAAAAAAATATTACCGAATAACCTGATTTTTTCTTTACGATCTCGGGGGAGAACTCCCATTTTTTCAAAGCGAGTTATTATCCTCGTCACAACCTAAGAAGACAAAACTCGCCTAGATAACTGTTATCACAAAACAATTTCATCTATAATAGAAATATTCTCGTCCTTCCGCCAAAGATGGGCCACCACACTACTCGGAGCATAACCATGACAATCAAAAAATATGGGTATATTTTAGCCGTCTGTCTTGTCATCCTAACGAGTTGTGTCGGCAAGAAACCCATCAAGATCGGTTTTACAGCTAGCCTAACCGGCAAAAACGCAAGTCTGGGAATCGACGGGCGCGATGGCGCTATTTTGGCAGTTGAGACGATCAATGCCGCAGGGGGTGTTAACGGGCAGCCTCTCGAACTGGTTATAGAAGACGATCTCGGCACACCCGAAGGCGCTATCGCTGCCGACCGCGCACTGATTGAGGCCGATGTGACCGCCATAATCGGTCATATGACCAGCGAAACGACCATCTCTGGTTGGCAAGAAGTCAAAGATTCAGGTATGGTCTTCATCAGCCCAACGGCATCCACTCCTTTACTAGCCGGACTCAAAGACAATTTCTTTCGTCTCATCGTCGTTAATGCCTATACCGCTGCCACATTGGCACAGTACGCCTACAAAGAACTTGAATTGAGAAAAATCGTTATCTTTTTTGATCGGAACAACCTTGCATTCACCAGCACTTATCGGGATGGATTTTCTGTTCCTTTTATGAATTATGGCGGCGAGATTACCGCCACCCATGAATTTTCATCATCCGAAATGCCTGACCTCACCCCAGCCTTATTCGAAGCCCGAGCCGACGATGTCGACGGGATATTGATACTTGCTTCCGCTAGAGATACAGCATTTATCGCCCAACAAGCCCATCTCGCTGACCTGCATGCCCAAATCCTGACATCAACTTGGGCGTTTACTGATGACCTAATCCAAAATGGCGGGCAAGCGATCGAAAATATCATCACAGTTGTCTCTCATGACGAGAGCGACCAATCTCCCGCCTATACTGCCTTCAAAGCAGATTTTGTCGAGCGCTTCAAGCGAACCCCCAACTTCGGAGCCGGCTATAGCTATGAAGCGGTCATCGTCCTCGCCAACGCCCTCGAAAAAACAAAAGGCAACAAGACAGGGCTAGCCGAAGCATTATTGGAAACAAAAAATTTCGAAGGCATCCACGGGACGATTAATATCAATGAATATGGAGATGTTATACGCACCCTCTATTTGCTCACCATTGAAAACGGAGAAATGAAAACCCTCCACACAATGAACGCCATCCCAAACCAATGACCCCCTCCGATAAACGCACTCTCGAATCTGCATTCAGTTCTCTCATCCGTACCCGCCTTCTGTACCCAGTCACCATTGCAGCGCTTCTGGCTCTGGGGACGACTACGTATTTCACAGCAAGTATCTTACAAAAGCAACAAGAACGCTATAGTGCTTCGATTAGCTACGCCACAGAGACCTATATCGGCCATTCTGCGAATGAATTAGACGCGATTGCAAGCTCAATCCCAACCACATCACTAGAAATCACACAAGAATTTATGCAAGCCCAGAAGGACATTCATAGATCCTTCGAAACCATCTACCTAATTAGCGATACAGGCATCATTGAAGCGCTGGAACCGATGGACCAACGCTATCTAAACTTCGACATGTCACGTCAGGATTACTACCGCGAACTGGACTGTACCCAAGGAACTAATATATCAAACACCTACTCGTCATTGCGCACAGGTGAGCCGACTACCTACATCTCCCGCTGCACCGATGACGAGCACTTACTCGTTGGAGAATTGAATCTCAACTCGCTGCAAGAGACAGTATCACAGGGGGCCCCTCAATTCCCTGAAATTTCTGTTATGGTCATTGACCAACATGGCACGCTGATCGCCCACCCAAATTTTGAAAAAGTTAAACAACAGTCCAACATCAACAACTGGAAGATCGTTCAGGATGGTTTTGCTAATAAACGCTCGTTCTCCTATTACTGGCGCGAGGGGACATTCTGGTTTGCCACCACCGAAAAGATTGATTCTGTTGGCTGGCTAATCATCACCGAGGTGCCTGCCAAAGTGATCTATGGCCCCGCGTTGGGCGCTGGCTTTGCCATGATCGCCTTTCTAATTATGATCTTTTATTTCACAATACAACAATTCTCCAAACAAATGCATAGACAAGTTGTTCTGCCTCTC
Source organism: Anaerolineales bacterium (assembly GCA_050293165.1). Taxonomy (GTDB): domain Bacteria; phylum Chloroflexota; class Anaerolineae; order Anaerolineales; family Villigracilaceae; genus Desulfolinea. The sequence goes on from JBNKMO010000081.1 coordinate 5,577, forward strand.
AAACAACTCAGCATCAGCACCGACGCACTAACTGCCGGAAATTATGCCGCCAGCAACACCATTCCTCGTGACTCCTATGATCTGAATGAAATCAAGCATCTCATCCAGAATTTCCAGAATATGAGTCGCACGATCTCATCGCGTGAAGCCCTGCTGCGCGAAAGCGAAAAACAATATCGCGGGCTGGTAGAGAATTATCCGGATGCAATCATCGTCCATAATCAAACCAAGATCATTTACGCCAATGATGCGGCTCGGAAGCTGTACAAAGTCGAAGATGGGAACGAACTTAGCGGCACCCCTGTGCTCGCGCTGATCCATCCCAGCTCTCAAGCGATGGCAACCACACGACTGACGTCGATACGCCACGCCAAAAGGACGACCGTGCTTCCACTCGCCGAGCAAAAACACGTCAGGAGCGATGGCACGGTCTTCGATGTAGAAACAATTACGTCGTCAATTTTCTTTGGAGGACGCTACGAAGCCCAGACAATCATCCGCGATATTTCACAACGCAAAGATGAAGAGGAACGTCTCAAATATCTGGCATCACACGATTTTCTGACAGATCTCCCTAATCGCTTTTTCTTCGAAGAGGTACTTCAACATACACTTGCCAAGATCAAACGCGCTCAAACCAGTGGTGCGATTTTGTATCTGGATATCGATCAGTTCAAGGCAATCAATGATACTTACGGACACGCAATTGGAGATATGGTATTACAGGAGGCTGCTCGCAAGCTCAAGATGACGGTGCGTGAAGGGGATATTATCGCCCGCATTGGCGGAGACGAATTTGTAATTTTGCTGGACACCATTAAAGATAATACAAGCGCGGCCCAGGTCGCGGAAACTATTCTGCAATCCTTCTCACAGGCCATTGATTTCAACGAGAAGAAGCTAATGGTCTCTTTCAGTATTGGCATTAGTATCTTCCCCAAAGATGGACAAAATGCGCAAGAACTGCTCCAAAGAGCGGATACCGCGATGTATAAGGCCAAAGGCGAAGGGAAAAATCGCGCCAAATTCTATTCGATCGATATGAGCAAACAAATCGAGGAGCGCATTCAAATTATTTCGCATTTGCAGTATGCACTTGAAAAGGATGAATTCTCCATCCTCTATCAACCCCAGTTTAATGCAACCAATGGGAGCTGTATTGGCGTGGAGGTGCTTCTGCGCTGGGAGCATCCAATTCTGGGAGTCTTAGGCCCAGGCAGGTTCATTGAACTGGCAGAAGAAACCGGGCTAATCTTACCGATTGGAGAGTGGGTCATTAAAAAAGCATGTGAACAGGGCAAGCTCTGGGAAAATATTGTGCCTGCTGACTTTCATATCGCAATCAATCTCTCGAACCTGCAATTGAAACAGCCCAACATTCTGAAAAATCTGGATCATATTATGGCCACAGCAGGTATAGATCCATCCATGCTGGAAATAGAACTCCTTGAAAATATCGTCTTCCAAAACCCGGAAGAAGCACTTAAACGCCTATTCAAATTAAAAGCATTAGGGGTCAAATTAGCCATCGACGATTTTGGTACCGGCTATTCCATGCTGGGATACTTGGCTCGTTTCCCCTTTGACCATCTTAAGATCGACCAGCGCCTCGCACCGAATATTCTTGTTGATCCAAAAGAAGCCACCATCGTTTCGGGCATAATCTCTATCAGCCGTGAATTGGGACTAACCGTCATTGCTGAAGGGATCGAGACCCAAGAGCAGCTTGATTTTTACAAATTTCTGGGATGCGACTATTTCCAGGGCTGGTATTACAGTCGAGAGGTAGATGCAGATACAATCACTCACCTGCTCAAAAACGGACACTCACTTTAACGCTGATAACGTCGCCCTTTCCACATCACCCCTCTGCCAGAAATCACCATGAAAGCGGATGCGAACATCATCGCCGCAAAGACACCCGCCCCCAGGGGCGCTGTGAACGCATACCAAAGTGGGATTTCCAATGCCCGATTCGCCTGGATACGCCAAAAGAGCAGGTTTCCCCACAAGAGCAACGCTTCGATGAGAATCACGAAACTCTCCTGATTTGGGTTTACTACCGTTAAATAGAGTCCAACCCCGGTCCAAATTGGAAGCAGCAACGCCGCGCAAAGGGCAAGAAACGCCCCGAAAATCCCCAACCCTACCAAACGCGGTTCATCCCGCAACCCAAGATAGATATTCTTCGTCCAGCCTTCCCACATCTCCGGCAGAGAGGTGTACATACGCGTCCGCACGAAGTCACTGCCATCGGCAAGCACGAGCCGATACCCTAACAACTTCGCCCGCGCAGCCAAATCCTTATCTTCAACAATGGAGTCCTTAAGCGTGGTATGCCCGCCAATCGCGTCATAAACCGCGCGTTTGATGAAGATGAACTGTCCATTCGCAATCGCTTCCTTGCGTTTAGAGTCGTTAACTTTACGCGGAGAGAAGCCCACCGAAAGTGCGGTCAGCACAAGCGGAAGAACCGTTCGCTCCCAGAAGCTTTCCATTTCCTGATGTGTGAAGATCGTGAAAAAGTCGGCTTTGGTTTCCAGAACCTTCTTGTAGACAACGCTTAACGTGCCAGGCGCGGGGAAAGTATCCGCATCTACAAAGCAGAGCCAGATACCCCGCGCCTCTGCTGCGGCCTGGATCAGCGCATGGGGTTTACCGGCCCAGCCCAAAGGGAGTACCTTGCCGTGGATGATTTTTAAACGGTCATCCTCTTTGGAGAGTTCAGCCAGAATTTGGGGCGTGGCATCCTTCGAACGGTCATCCAAGATGATGATCTCGAGATTGGGATAATCCTGTGCGCGGAGGGCATCCACACAACGGCGGATGTTGCGCGCTTCGTTGCGGGCAGGCACACAGACAGAGATGAGCGGCGCATTCTCAGGCGGCGAGGTCGGCTCGAGAAAAATATCGAGCTGATACTGGCCGTGCAGCCAGTAGAGGGCAATGGCGCCGAGGATGAGAAGGAGGGTTGAGATAAACATAAAATTCAATCTGATTTTGCGTGTACCCTGTATAGGGTAAGTAATCTTATACATTATGAGACCGCGTCGTCGCAAAAGCGTTCTCCTCGCGGAATCATTTCTAAATTACTTGAATGACCGAACCATTTTCGCCCTTCTCCACCATAATCTGCGTCGGAAAGGCTTCCTTGAGTGACTCAAGATGTGTGATAACCAAAATTTTGGCAAAATCGCCTTTGATCTGATTGATGGCTTCAACCAAACGCTGCCTGCCCTGTGCATCCTGCGAACCGAAGCCCTCGTCGATGATGAGCGTTTGCAAGCGCGCGCCTTTGCGCTGTGAAAGTGCTTGCGAAAGCGCCAAACGGATTGCAAAGTTGACCCGAAAAGCCTCCCCGCCGGAAAACATCTCATAGTCACGAATACCCGCGCTATCACTGATCTGGATATCGAGGGTCTCTTTCATGTCGTCGCGTTTCGTATCCTTGTAAGCTGACTGCGTCACAAAACGGACGGACATCGTGCCATTGCTAAGGCGGTCGAGCAGGTCGTTCGCTTTTTCTTCGATCTCGGGCAGGGCTTGCTCGATCAGCAGAGCGGGGACACCGTCCTTACCGAAGGCGCGCTCAAGTTTTTTGTAACGTGAGATCTGGAGGGCTAACCCCTCGCGTTGGGAGGCGTACTCCTGTTTGCGGATGCGTAACGAGGCGAGCACATCCACCTTTTGGCGCGCCGCACCGACCTCCTGATTAAGTTGGTTCTCTTTCTCCTGCATCTGCAGCAATTCAGCGTATGCCGTATTCTCATCAGGTGTTTTTTCTGCGGCGGCATCGAGGGCAGCTTTTGCGCCTTCATATTCCTTTTGCTGGGCATCCACATCGGCCTGCCCTTTGACGACCTGAGCATCCAGATTAGCGAGTTCCTCCTCGAGGGGCTTCAGTGCCGCGCGAGAGTTTTCAAGCGTGCGAAAATCATCTTCTGCGCTGCGCAGTTCACTCTCAAGTTGACGGGCAGCATCGTGGGCAGCAGGATCATAGCCGAGTTTTTTGAGTTCCGCATCCACATCGGCGAGGGATTTGCGGGCTTCCTGAGCAAAATTTTCTTTTGCAAGAATATCTTTCAGCTCCGCTAATCTTGGCTCCCCCTCCTCCTTCCACTTTTCACCTTCTGCTTCCAAGTTGGCAAGACGTTCTTGCAATTGCGTCAACTTCGTCGAAGCACTCAAACGTTCTTTTTCCACATTCGCGTATTGGGTGTTGCGCTCAGCGTAATTTTCAACTTCGGCATAAATGGCGTTCATCTCGGCGGTGTTGGCACGGTATTGGTCGCCTTTGGCTTTGCCGTCTTTTTCCATCTTCTCCAGCGTTTCGGCGCGGTGATCGTTGCTCAATTCCTGTCCACAGAGCGGACAAGTCGCAGTCTCGATGGCGGCAAACTCTTCGATGCGCTCTTTCAAGGCATCCATTTGAAGTTTGAATTGTTTATTTTCAGCGAGCAGGATGGTATATTTCTCGCGAGTTTCGGTTTGTTTCTGCAAAAAAGCATCTCGCTCAACAACTTTTTGCTCAGCTTCTTCCAATACCTTTTCCGCAGCTTCAACCTGTTCCCGCAAATCCCTAATCACGGATTCCTGATCCCTGATCCCTACTTCCTGCTTCTCCAACGACGCAAATTCCTGTCGAAGGCGCGCTTCTTCGGCGCCGATCTCCTGCAGGAAGGGTTGGCGTTTGGCATCCTGTTCGTGGAATTGTTTGGCGGTCTCATCCCATTTGGCGAGGCTTTCGCGGGATTCTTTCCAGGCGGCGTAGGCGGCATCCACTTCGTCGGCGCGGGCAAGCAAATCGGCGTAGCGGGCGCGTTCGGCAGCACGTTCCGCGCGACGGGATTCAATATCCGCCTGGGTGCGTTGGGAACGGGATAGGGCATCAGCCAGGGTATTAACCAGTTTGCGCTGCTCGTCGAGGGAGGCGGTTAAACGGCGAATATTCTCAAGGACAGATTCCTGTTGTTTACGGGTAGCAGATAGACGTCCGAGTTCGTTTTCGAGTTCACTCAAGCGTGTTTTGCGAGTATCTTCTTCGTCCAATTCGGCGTCGATCTCGGCGAAGCGCCCATCCACCAAATCCAATTCTTGCTCAATTTCACGGCGTTGGATGGCCGCACGATTTTTGTACTCATCCCAAATTTCCAAACCCAAAATGCTGCCGAGGGTTTCCTTGCGCTGACCGGCGTTCTGCTGGGTGAACTGATCGGCTTTGCCCTGCAAAAAGAAGGCCGCGTTGATGAAGGTGGCGTAGTCAAGGCGCAGGGTCTGCTCGATGCGCTCCTGCGTGGCGCGCATGGTGGCTTCGGTGAGCGGGCGCCAGAGACCGTCGTTGTCGACCTGAAATTCGAGCAGCTTTTTTCCGCCGCGCGGCATGACGCGCTGGATGCGGTAGCGGTTGCCTTCGTAATCGAAAGTGTAGATAACCTCGGCGGCTTTTGATTGTAAGTTAACGAGGGAATCATCCCGTTTGCGGGCTTGCCCAAAAAGCGACCAAGTGATGGCATCGAGCAGCGAAGATTTCCCCGCACCATTTTGCCCGGAAATGCAGGCAAGACTGAATTCGGTGAAGTCGAGCTCGACGGGAGCGCGGTATGAGAGGAAACCGGAAATTTTCAGAGAAATTGGGATCATGAAATATACACCTTACAATTTCTTTACAAAGGTATTATCAAATTGAAAGGTATCTTATCACAAGAAAGTATATGCATTATTATTGAATTGTTCACTTTTTCACATTTATTCATTCTTTTCTTTAGGAGGCATGATATGCGAAAGACTCGTCTGTTTACCTCGTCATTAGTTGTCATTTTTATGATGCTGTTTAGCGCCATCAATCCCATCATTGTTTACGCTGATGGCGGTACTTCAACAGACCCTACAACCGAAGAGCCAGGCTCTGGTGAAGTTATAGAAGAAGAGACGCCCTCTGATGAAAGTGGGGAGGGCAACACAGAATCTGGAGAGGAAGAAACTGCTCTAGATGAAAGTTCTGGTGAAGTTACAGAAGAAGATGCTCCATCTGATGAAAGCGGGGAGGGTGATACAGAATCTGGAGAGGAAGTTGTTTCTGATGACGAATCTTTTACAGTTCCCGAAATTTTAGAACAAGCCCCGGAAGACACCCAATTGGTTATCATCAATAACGATGGCGAACCTGAACCGATGGCTACAGAAGCAGCGGCTGATATTCTAGCAGAGGGGGATCCTATCTGGTGTCCGGCAGGTCAAGCACCAACACCGGGAGCTAATGGTTGTACTGCCAGTTATACCACCTTTGCTGATTTGCTCGCAGCCCTAACGGCCGATGCGAATAGTGGTGCACCCGTCTACACAGGAAGCGGCATCATTTATGTTGAAGATAGCTACAACGGCAATGATGATAATCAAATTTTATTTGATGGAAGCACACTAACAAATATTAGTGGAAGCGGCTCTACACTGACTGTACAAGGGGGGTGGAATGGTGATGAAGGTGCTAATTTTGATATAGCCACTGATATTACAGGAACATCTTTATCTGATGTTTCTATTGCCTTTGTTGGTTGGGGTGGGGATATTGTTATCAATGATTTTGATATAGCAAATACCACCGATAATGCCGGCTTTGGGCTTTATATTGATACAGATGGTGATGTTGAACTTGATAATGTCTCTGTCAATGGCACATCAACCAATTCGGAAGGGTTTGGTGATGGCGCTGAAATACACAACACAGGCAACGTGCAAATCACAAATAGCGAATTCAATAATAACAACAGCAATGGTTTACTTGTTGCTTCTGAAGGAAATATCTCTCTGGATAATGTCTCAGCGAGTTCTAATAGCCTAACAGGAGCAGTATTAGACAGTTGCCTTTATGAAAATTCTTCTCAATTATGTGCAAGCACAGGTAGTATTTCAATTACCAATGGCAGCATCTTCTCTCTAAATGGATTTGATGGTTTAGTCACGGATTCGGGAGGCACAACAACCCTAAATACAATTACAGTCACAGCAAATGGGTTGTACGGTGCGATACTCACGGGCTCAGATGCTGATGGCACAGGAGATATTGATATTCAAAATGGAAACTTCTCCTTCAATGCCTATGGAACAGGGCTGGATATACTTTCTGACAGCAACGTAACTTTGGCTACATCGATGGTAGAGGGGAATGGCACAGGCGCAGTCATTGATACCTATAATGGCACCGGTTCAATTGATATTTCTGATACCAGTTTTATTACAAATGGCTGGACAGGCTTACACGCCGAATCTGGTGGAGATATTTCTCTCACCACTGTTATTGCAAGCGATAATGGCACAAACGGTGCTTACCTAATCGCAGATGGTGCAATCACAGTAACAGATAGTGAATTTAACAATAATGTGCAGTTTAATTACCCCACAGATCCCGGTTTATATGCTCAAGCCAACGGAGCTATCTCATTAACCAATGTAATAGCCAACAACAATACTTACGGCGCAGGCGTTGTCCTGGTCTCTAAAGAAACCGGTGAGATTACTGTTGCAAGTGGCATCTTCAATGACAATGGGACTTTTGGCATCCAAGCCAAAAATTATGATGGTGGCATTGCGCTGACCGATATTGAGCAAGCAAATGGTAACGGTCAAAAAGGCGCCTATCTTACAGCGACTGGTGCAGGCACAATCACCGTTGAAAGTACCAATCCTGCAACTCTTACCAGTACATATAACGGCAATGGCTCTTATGGAATATATGCCCAAAGCGCAGACGGAGATATTGTTATCAGCGGCATAGAAGCATCCTATAACGGCACAAAAGGTGTTTACCTGACATCTTATGGACAAGGTAGTGTCTTTGTCAACGATAGTCTCTTCATTGAGAATGGCTCTTACGGCATATACATTAAAGCTAATGAAGCCAACATCTCTTTGGATAATGTAAGTGTGACCGGTGATGACGGGGTAGTTGAGGCTAACGAAAATTTAACCGATATCGGAGCCTTTCTCTTTACAGAGAACGGTGGCAATATCTTTGTTAATAGCAGCACCTTCAACCTCAATACCGAAACAGGTCTGCTGATCGTCGCCACAGGGACAGTAGATTTAACAGACGTCACTGTGGACGAAAATGGTGTGAATGGTATTGAAATCTATACACCCCAAACGTATAACTGCCTATGTCCGGGAGAAGATATTCTCAGCATTGTAGTTAATATGAATAGCGGTGTTCTTACCAATAACGGAGAATATGGTCTGGTTGTGCAACCTAGTCCAGAAGGAATTCTTAACATAGATCTGGCTGCAACTACATTTGGCGGTAATGGATTAGGAGAATACTTGCTGGATCTAAGCAATCCCGAAGATTGCCCCGAATGTGCTTGCGGAGAATGTTGCGATGAACCAAAAGACCCCGAAGAACCCAAAGAATACAACTTCGTAGAAGTTCCCTTTGAGGGCAGCGAACCAATTGAACAAGACTGCGAAAACACTTTGGGAACGATCATTCAATTACCTGATGGCACCTTTATAAAAGTCGCTTGTCCCTTCGATGGATATAGCACACTGGAAGGGGTTACAGAAGAAGACATCCCGGGTGAAATTGGTGCTGGCACCACTTTTGTTTCAGGTGTCAATGTTGACCTGATGGACGCAGAAGGTAATTTCATCTTAAATTCAGATGGCACAATTACCCTTTACTTCAAAATTCCGGAAGACTCTCGCGGTCGCGGTTACTCAATTCTGTTCTGGGATACGACCCTTAACGATGGTGAAGGCGGTTGGGTTCAATTACCGATCTTCGAATTTGGCACCACCTTCCCGCTTCATCCGGATAACCCTGAAGACGGAATGCTAATTACATCTGGAGTTCAAGAAGAAAATGGCTTTATCACCATAACAGTCAACTTCTCAGGAACTTTTATCATGGTTTCTCAATAGCCTTTCTCTAAAAAAACGAAGCCCCCTATTTGTTTTAGTGAAAATGGGGGCTTCCATAAAGAATAAACCAATGAGGGAAGGCTTATGCCTTCCCTCAAGTATTTCCGAAAGAAGATATTTATTATGATAAAAAAAAGACTACTTCCTATAATTTTAATTTTCCCAATTATTTTATTACTTTTAATCGCCTGTAAAGAGCAAGAAGCACAAGAGCAACAAACACAGGAGACAGAGGTACAAGAAATAGTTCTAACATCAACACCCACATTAAACTCAGACCCCTGCGCACCAGAAAACATAAACGATGAAATCGAAGAAATCCATAAATTTATGCGCGAATTTGATGATGCAGCTGTATTAGCCGCTAATGTTCAACAAAATCAATTAAGTGGAGCAATTTCTGAATTACAAAGAATTCGTCGTGATGCAGAAGATTACAAAGCGCCATCCTGTTTACATACCCTCAAAGTGTTGCAAACTACGCACATGAACACAGTGATCAACACCTTGGTAGCCTTTTTGGGAGGAGCAGATCAAGAAAGCGTCAACCAGGGGATTACCTTAGCCCGTCAACAGCATGACCAATATACACTCGAGTTAGCCGCTTTACTAGGAATAACTGTTGTTCCTGCTGAAAACACTCCCACCCCAAGCGCAGCACCCCCTGATCCTTCTATTGCAACAGAAACCCCTCAAACAGAATAATTTTTTTATTTAGCATCAATAGCTTTCTGACAGTATCAGCTCTTGCACGCGCACTGTAAAGCCTTCACGTAACCCATTTTTCTAAAATCATCGTATTTACCTGCACCATTACGATCTGAAATGCAAGCAAGATTGAAGTTGCAAAAATCAAGTTTAACGCCTGGGAGAGGAAAGAAAACTGGGAAATTTGAGCAAGATTGGAATCATACGTGGATTTATACCTTGTGGAGCCCACGCAAGGAACAAAAGTTCACTCCCTACTCTGCAAATCCGGGCACAAGATTTTGGAAGGGCGAAAGAATTCGTACACTTTTATGAGATAATTCCAGCATTCATTTGACAGAAGGAATCTTTATGGAAATACTCTATGCTCTTGTTGGATTGTTATTCGGTGCCCTGCTCGGCTTTGTGTATGCACTTTTACAACAAAAAGCCAAAATGGAAAGGCTCAAAAAAGAACATGTCAACGAGACCAATTCGCTGAAAGAAAAACATCTTAAGGATATTGAAAGCGCCAAAGAGCGCAGTTTGCGCTCAAGCCGCAGTTCCTTGCGCGGTAAGGCGGCAGAGCAAGTGGCCCCCATTATGGATGGTTTTGACTACTCTCCATCGGATGCCCGCTTTTTAGGCGACCCCGTCGACTATGTGATATTCAACGGCTATTCCGCGCTGCGCGATGATGGTGCAAGCGTTGATAATCTGGAAGTTGTCATCGTCGATATAAAGAGCGGGAAAGCACGGTTGAGCAAATCACAAAAAGCGATCGAAGAAGCCGTGAACGCCGGGCGGGTACGCTTTGAAACCATTCTTGTCGGGGAGGATCAGAGTATCAAAAAAACAGGCGAAAAGCCTGAGCCAAAGGTAGAGACCATTTATCCACGAGATGAGAAAGCCTGGGGCACGAAAGAAGTGCTCTATCTGAGTGAGAAATATCGTCAGGGTGTTTCCATCCGCAATTTGGCGCAGACCATCCAGCGCCCCCCTACTCAGATCGTCGAGAAGTTAACTGAGTTGGGCATTATCAAAGAAGCGACAAAGTAGCGCATCTCGTTTCACTTTTTGGGTGCTTATGTTATCATCAGAGCGGAGCACAAATGGATACAAACCCCACCCCACAAACACGCCGACGCATGATCCTGTTGTCAATTATTCTGGCGACGCTACCCTGCTATTGCCTAGGATTTGTTGCTGTAGCTGTTGCTCCCGGCCCCGCAACCCCCACCCCAACAGCAAGCGAGACGCCCTCACTTTTGCCTGATACCGCTACCCCAACAGTGACAGTCCCCGCAACACTAACTCTCACCGCCACTCCTGATGCGGTCAGCCCAACCCCAAGCAACACCCCAACCCCAACAGAAACAAATACGCCCTCGCCGACTGCCTTCCTGCCGGTAACGAACACACCCACAGCAACCGCAACCTTCACTGCTACGGCGACTTTCACACCCAGCAAAACCCCAACCGCAACATCTACCTTTACGCCAAGCAACACCCCAACAAGTACATCCACGCCGTCCCCTACACCGACGGTTCCGACCAGCACTCCTACACCCTAATTCCCAGCCATAGCCCCGCATTTTACGGGGCTATCGTTTCTTATAAAGGTATAAGTCTATTCCCATGTCCCTCCAACCCACCGAACTACTTAAAGAATTAATTTCCGTTTCCGGGCTTTCCGGTTTTGAAACACCTGCGGCGACGCTGATCGAAGAAAAATGGCGTCCCCTCACCGATGAGCTCAGCCTAAGCGCACTCGGCTCCCTGCATGGGCTAAAGCGCGGCTCCGGCAAAGGCAAATCTGTGATGATCGCCACGCACATGGATGCGATTGGATTGATCGTCAGCAGCATAGACGGTGAATTCCTGCATATTAGCAATCTCGGCGGCATCGATATCCGCGTGCTGCCGGGACAGGCCGTCACTGTCCACGCAGAGCGCGGTGACTTGGCGGGCATCATCGTCCAGCCGCCCGCACACCTTTTACCCGAGGGCGCAGCAAAAGGCGCTATCGCGCTGAAGCACCTGCTCGTCGATGTCGGGCTTTCGGCGCGGCAACTGGCGCGCAAGGTCAAGGTCGGGGATACAGTTTCTTTCGCCACAGAGCCAACCGAACTGAGCGGCGGCGCGCTTGCCGGGCATTCGCTCGATAACCGTGCTTCGGTCGCAGCGTTAACGCTTTGTCTCGAAGAACTCCAATCCCGCAATCACATTTGGGATGTCTGGGCTGCCGCCACTGCGCAGGAGGAAGTCGGCGGCTTCGGTGCATCCACATCCACCTTTCAAGTACGCCCTGACCTCGCCATTGCTGTCGATGTGACCTTCGCTAAAGGTCCCGGGGCAAGCGGTTGGGAGACCTTCGAACTTGGCAGCGGTCCCACAATTGGATGGGGCGCAACCAATCACCCCTTCCTGCATAACCAATTCAAAGAGCTCGCCGAAAAACTGGAGATGCTCTACAGCATCGAGATACTGCCTGCCAGTTCTGGCACAGACGGCGACTTGATGCAACAGACGGCTGAAGGGGTTCCTGCAATCGTCATCAGCATCCCCATTCGGTATATGCACACACCCGTTGAAATGGTCGCGGTGAAAGATATTCAGCGCACAGCACGTTTGTTGGCAGAATTCATCGCCATGCTGGATGAAGACTTTTTAGAGAAGATCGTCTGGGATGACTAACCCCAGTCTCTGAGCAGCGGGCTTCGATACGACCTTCACTTCGTTCAGGTCTACTCAGCGTCCGCTTAGGAACTGTATTGGTATAAAAAATGCTAAAAATACGCAAAGCTCAACTTAACTTACTTGAAACCCTGACCAACACCACCGCCCCATCCGGTGATGAAGGCCCTATCCGCAAGATCGTACGTGCGGAAGTGGAAGGCATCGCCGATGAGATCAAAGTCGATGCGATGGGCAACCTACTGGTCACGAAACGCGGCAAGGGACGCAAACGCCTGAAGGTGATGCTCGCCGCGCATATGGACGAAGTCGGCTTTATGCTCGTCAACGAAGCGGGGGATGGTCTCTTCGAGATCAATTCTCTTGGCGGGCTGGACTCACGCCAACTGGCGGGCAAGCCTGTTTTGGTCGGGCGCGATAATGTGCCTGGGGTAATCGGGGCTGCGCCCATCCACCTCGTCAGCCCGGGGGAGCATGGCAGCAAGATTCCCCTCTCCGCGCTCCGCATTGATGTGGGGCTGGGCAAACCCAACGTCAAGGTTGGGGATCGGGCGACTTTCGCCACGAAATTCCTACGGATGGGCGATTCGATCCGTGCCAAGGCACTCGATGATCGGCTCGGTGTCGCCATCCTGATTGAACTGCTCAAGAATGCGCCGGATCATATTGATCTGCTGGCGGCGTTCACCGTGCAGGAAGAGTTGGGATTGCGCGGCGCGAAAGTCGCGGCGCACGCTCTCGCCCCGGACGTGGCGCTCGCCATCGACTCGACGCCCGCCTACGATTTGCCGATGCACGACGGCAGCGAGAACGTTCGTTATAACACCAAGCTGGGTGCCGGCCCCGCGATTTATACCATCGACGGACGCACACTTTCAGACCCGCGCATTATCCGCTGGTTGAGCAACACAGGCGATGCGAAAAAAATCCCTTATCAGTATCGCCAGCCTGGTGGCGGCGGCACGGATGCAGGCTCGATCCATCTTTCGTTGGACGGCATTCCGTCTGGATCAGTTTCTGTTCCCGGTCGTTATGCGCACACAGCGATGGGGCTTTGCCGCATCAGCGATTGGGAAAACACCCTGAATTTACTTCACGCAGCATTGAGTGATCTTTCGCCGAAAATTTTAGAAGAAGCGCGCTAAACAGGATTTTTACGATGAAACCTTTAATCAAAAAACTAACTGAAACTTTTAGTCCCTCCGGCTACGAGGCCCCCATCCGCGAGATCATCCACGCCGAGATCAAAGACCTCGCCGATGAAATCAAGATCGACGCCCTCGGCAACTTGATCGCCTATAAAAGGCCAGCAAAGAATGCCAAAAACGGAAAGAAAATCATGCTGGCAGCACATATGGACGAGATCGGCTTAATCGTCAATCATGTCGATGAAAATGGTTTTGTACGCTTTACCCCGGTGGGCGCTGTTTTTCCGCAAACCCTGGTCGGCTCACGCGTCAAATTCCTGAACGGCGTCACTGGCGTAATCGGGGCGCACTTTCTCGTTCGCCCCCCCGAACTAATCAATCTCGACAAGATGTTTATTGATGTCGGCGCAACCAGCCCCAAAGATTGCCCCGTCAAAATTGGTGATGTAGCCGCCTTTGATCGTCCCTTTGAAGACCTCGGCAAACGCCTGATCGCCAAGTCGATGGATAACCGTATCAGCGTCGCCGTACAGATCGAAGTCATGCGCCAGCTCAAGAGCAGTCCGCACGAGATCGCCTTCGTCTTTACCGCACAGGAAGAAGTTGGTGTACGTGGTGCGGTGACATCCGCTTACGGCGTAGACCCTGAAATCGGTATCGCTATTGACGTCTGCCCAACGGGCGATGAACCCCACAGCCCAACCAAAGATGTAGAACTTGGCAAAGGGCCTGCTGTCAAAATCAAAGACCCTGGCATGATCGCCGATCCGCGCATCGTGGCATGGATGATAAAAGGCGCAGAAAAAGCAAAAATCCCCTACCAGCGTGAAGTCTCCGAACTCGGCAGCACCGACGCGCGCGCCCTGCAACTTTCCCGCGCGGGCGTGATGGCGGGCAACATCTCCGTGCCCTGCCGCTACGTCCACTCGCCATCCGAGATGGTCGACTACGACGATGTGCAGAAGACCATCAAATTGCTGGTCGCCCTCTTGAGCAAAGAGATTGTCATCTAATGAGAAGAAAAATTGCCTGGCTTGCGGTAACACTCATCACGACCGGCTTGCTGGCTGCCTGTGCAGGATTTCCGCTCAACATGCCACAGGCTACGACCGCAACGCCAACAGCACAGATTGAGATTCCTGTCACGCCAACGCCTGAGCAGATCAGTGCAGAAACACCTGCCGAAACAGAGCCACAAGTTTTGCGCATCTGGCTGCCACCGCAATTTGATCCGAACGCTGAAACAGCCGCAGCCGAAATTCTGCGCGCGCGTCTGGCCACCTTTGAGAGCCGCCGCCCAGACCTGATCCTTGAGGTACGCGTCAAAGCAACTGAAGGTCCCGCCGGGTTGCTGAGCGCGCTTTTCACCACCCAAAGTGCCGCTCCCACCAGCCTGCCCGACCTCGTCGCACTGCCACGCCCCGAACTGGAAATAGCTGCCGTGCAAGGCGTGTTACATCCCATCGACGGGTTGAGCGAACTGCTCGACGACCCAGACTGGTTCCCTTATGCGCGTCCGCTTGCCCACATCCAAAACTCGGCCTATGGGCTGCCCTTCTCGGCAGACCTTTTCGGCCTCGCCTATCGCCCTGCTGAAGACGCCCCTGAACTGCCCACGCTCGAAAGTCTGCTTGAGCAAGAGAGCCAAATCCTTTTCGCTGCCGATAACCCACAGGCGCAACTCAGTTTTTGCCTCTCCACCATCGCTGGCAATCCAATGCGCGACGAGCAAGGGCTGCCCAGCCTAAATCCCGACGAACTAACCGACCTGCTGACCTTCTATGTAAGTGAGAGCATCTCGCCAAAATCGAGCGAGATCGAAACCCGCGAAACTCTCTGGGAGATTTTCAATACCCAACCTGAAACTGCCGCAACCGTCTGGACAAGTGAATATTTTGAAAGAATGCCAGCGGATATGCAAATTGCTCCCATCCCATCCCCGAATGGGGAGAGCTGCGCCCTGGCAACTGCCTGGGTTTGGGCGCTGGCCGGATCATCCCCGGACCTCCAACCTGCTGCCGTTGAATTGGCAGAATACTTATCTGACAGTGCCTTCCTCGCCGAGTGGACGGCTGCGCTTGGCAGCCTGCCCACCCGTCCCACTGCGCTGGACGCAAACGAGACAGCGCTGCACGCGCTGAGTCTGGCGGCGCAGCCGATCCCATCAAACGATATAACGGAGAGTTTGGGTGAAATATTCAGGGCTGCGACGATGTCCGTTTTACGAGAGCAAGTTGACCCAAGTACGGCTGCGCAGGAGGCGCTGGCAGGAATCCAATAGGTTTCTAATTTTCCAGTGCTAGAATGTGAATAACGTATCTGACTATCTACAAAAAAGGAAGAACAATGAGAGTTAGCAAAAAGTTAGCCGACATGATGAATGCCCAAATCGGAAACGAGATGGGTGCCGCAATGCAATATACACAGATCGCAACCTACTTTGATTACCGTTCGCTGCCGAAATTTGCGCAATTTTTCTATGGGCAGGCCGCTGAAGAACAGATGCACGCGATGAAGTTTGTTCACTATCTCCTGGATGTGGGCGCGGAGGTGAAAATCCCTGCGATTGAAGCCCCTGTTTATGAGATTGCTGATACTGCCTCCAGCTTCCAAATGTCTTTGGATTGGGAAAATGAAGTCACCGCCCAGATCCATGCCCTGATGGACGTGGCCATGGAAGAACGTGATTATGCTGCACAAGCCTTCTTGCAATGGTTCGTAACCGAGCAGGTTGAAGAAGTTTCGAGCATAGAAACTCTGCTGGATGTGGTGCAGCGCGTGGGCGAGAAGAATCTCTTTATGATCGAAAGCTATCTCGAGCGCACGCCAGAAGCTGACGCTGCTGCGTAAGTTGCCTGTTTTCTTAATCCAAAAGGCTCCCGAGCGGGAGCCTTTTTTGTTTATTCCTCGTCATCCTTCTGCTTGCCTTTGGACATGCCCCACATCAGCAATGCACCTCCTGCGCCGAGCGCAAACATCCCCAACGAACCGGGCGACAGGAATTTTGCGAAGCCAACAGCAGCAAAGACAAAGCCGAGAAAGGCGGCGACTTGAAGCTGCCAGCTTTCTTTGCGGTAGGCATCAAGCGCAAACCAGCCTAAACCAAGGCCAAAGACCAAAAGCCCGATCAGGCGCAGAATTGCGCCCGCCATATCAAGAATATCGTAAAGCACGTTTGGCATTTTTTCTCCTTTTAGATGGTGAAGAACCACAAAACGATCATGAGTATACCGATGCCGAAGCGGGCAACGAATGCCCAACCCCAACCAGTCATCAGCCCACGCGTGATCGCCCAAGCTTCTTCTTTGGTGTGTCCATTATTCTTTTCAAGCAGATAAAGCGCTAATGGTGCGGACAACAGACCGCCGATCGGGGAAAGGAATAAGCTGACTACGAGCGCGATCACCAGGGTCAACACAATCGAGCGCTTGGATGCCCCGTATTCGAGCGCTTTAGCGCCCATCAAGACGCCATCGATGGCATTGCCAACAATCATCAAAAGCGTGATGATGGCAAAGAGGATCCACCCCCCAGTCGTAAAACCACTGATGAGACCAAATCCCAATGCAGCCAGCCAGATGATGACCAAGCCGGGGAAGATGGGGACGATTAGGCCAAAGAGGCCGATTAGCATCACGATAATCGTGATGACGGTGATTGACGTTTCAAGCCAGACGGGCATAGATTCTCCTTATCAAAAAAAGACTATCTTGATTATAAATTAGATTTTGAGCGTAGAAAGAAAAAACAGGACACAGCCCGAATTCAATTTTTAGAATAAACAACCATTATTCAGGTAATTTGTTACTGTATTGCCTCCACCCTACCCTCCCCCACAATCCCCTTAAAACTCCCCCCCCCTTGAAGGGGAGACCTGCAGGGGGATGAAGAAAATATTAATTCTCTTTTGAAGGAGAATTTAGACAGCTTCTATTTTCTGAGCTAATACGTCGATGATTTCCGAGCAACCACCATTACGCACATAATCGGCATGGTCACTGACACTCTCAAATTTTCTGCCGACAATTTTCGAACACTCAAACTCATATTCGGTGCATTCTACGAAATTATCGACGATTTCGGCTGCGATTGGGCTATTAAAATCGACCATACCATTTCCGTCCTTGATATTTTCCAAGGATACAAGCCAGATAGCAGCACCTAATGCGCCACATGCTCCCCCGCATAAACCAATCCCACCCGCAAGCCCGGCCGCCATCACGGTATGTAGATCAGATGCGCCCATTTTTTGCGCCAACTTTGCCGCGCAACTTACCGGAGCTTGAGGAACTTCAATATTATTTTCAGAAAATGTAGTGTTTATTTCATCGAACGCTACCGGGGCATAGCGCCCAGCCATCCGAAAACAGCTTGCTACGCCGCCTTTAACCAGAAAAAATAACACCATATCCTTCACCGAGGATGAGTCATTCAGGTGCGTTATCTCACTACAATTAATATTCTTGTTCTTATTCTTCGTACGGAAAGCTTCCACAAGCCTCCCCGCTGCAAGGACCGCCTTCGCTTCTGCCTGCGGACCCGGTCCATCCTGTTGATAGGCCTCAGCCCCCGCAGCCAGGGCTGCCCCCCAGATCATGCCGCATTGGAAACCATATTGCATGATGCCACCGGCAAAGGGCATGCTGGCTTTTTCTTCAAGTGCCAGCGGGTGATCGAAGGAGCCGTCAACGACGCTCATAATTGTTTCTGATCAAGTGCCTTCCTTGAGAAATTTTCGTATCGTCTTAAGGCTGGATATTTCATTTGCTTTAGCCATCATTCTTCCTTTTCGATTCGTGGATATGGACTGCCATCATAATGATTTTACGGAAATCTCCCTTCAAAGTTTCAGAAAACGAACGGTGATGGATGTTTCAAGCCAGATGGGCATAGATTCTCCTTCTCAATAAGAACTTGCTGTAAGCAACTATTATTTGATTAATAATTTCACGACGTGTTATGACATCAACACATTCGCATCAACATTATGTCCTGCAGCCTGTAATTCCTTCACCAATTGAAATTGCCAGTTTCCGTGTTTATCAAACGGGACATAAAGCACACCAGAAATGTCCGACGGCATTTCAAATTTTTCAGCTTCTTTGAATAATACAAGCACATTTGAACGCCCCATTCGCCCAATAAAGAAACCCAATTCAAGAATAACGTTTTGCCTCGCTCTTAACGACCCCGATAATAATTCATCATCAGGAGAAAGGAGAACGATAGCAAAAGACGCTGAACTCCCATAATCTGTAAATTTTTCTATAATCGTTCTTCCTTGATTGGGTTGCTCATGAAGAATAATTGCATCTAATCCTAGTTTTTCAGTTGTTCGGGCAACTGCTAATTTCATTTCTTCATTATGACCATGAACAATAAAT
>JBNKMO010000082.1:0-6189 GCA_050293165.1 Anaerolineales bacterium
TGTACAACACAGCCACGCTCAAGGTTAGCCCGAATCCCAAAGATTCACTATGCCCGATACCCAGTAAAGCCGAAAACCCTGCAAGCGGAGCGGCGCCAAAGATTAACAGTTGCCCATATTCGTGGAATTTACCCTTCAGGGTATGCAACGCTTCTCCACTTAGGGCAAAGAGCAACGCCCAAACCAGGAAGGAAATTGCCTGTACAGTCTCACTCGGCTCAAAGGTGTTCATGAAGAGCCATGCCAATGGCATCATAGAGAGAACAGCCATCGCGCGGAAAAGCAGATTGTTTTTGAGCCAATTACTGAGCAGGTAAAAAGCTGCTCCCAGCCACCAGATGGCAGTCGTTGCCAGCCACCAGCCATCCCTAAAAGAAGCATCGTCGTAATGGAGCAGGAAGGTTATAAAAGAGATTGAGAGCAGCAAAATCTCCTGCGCCTGAAGGCCCCAGAAGAGCGGTAAGGTGAATTTCTCATCCTGCCATTTTTCGAGCAGTTTGACCGCACCCAATCCCAACAACGAGGAAAGCGAGAGCAGGAGCAGGAAAAGGTCGACCGGCACATTGGTGAAAAGATCTGCCAGGTTGAAAAATGAAATTCCCAGCGCGCCAAAAACCAGCAAACTGAAAAAACGCGATTGATAAAACCAGGTGGCAAATGCCCAGATGGCCGTCATCAGCGCGTAGATAAAGAACCAATACAGGGAGGACTGCCCACCCGCTAGATTTAATTGATCGGCGATAACGCTAAAGTCAATTGGCAAAAGCACCGAAAAGATGATGAAAAGCGTAAAACTGGGTTGAGGAAGTTTCTTCTTTAGCGCCAGTGCACCGCCCCCAAATACAACCGTGAACAAAAACAAGATCGGTAAACGCAATGCTTCAACGGCAGCCGCAAAAATCGACGCCGCCGCGATGATAAAGAAGGCCCCCAAATAGAGCGCCACCTTGATGCTGCTCTCGCTAAAGAGCGTTTGTGCAAGCGTTCGCCTGGGTTTGGGAGGCTGTGGTTGGGACGGGGCAGTCGCCGCTTTAACGGGAGCAGGCGCAAGGTCAAAAGCGTAGCGCTCGCGCAGCACTTCCGCGCGCGTTCCATCCAACAATTCATCCTGCTCCCAGACAGCGATCTCATCCACCATCATGCGGCGATAATGCTGCGAAAGCTGCGCATTACGCGCCTGAATTTGGCGGTGCAAAGGCAAGCGCAGACTTTCCAACGCTGCCTCGCGCACCGCTTTGCTGCGGTCTGAAACGGCCATCTTTTCGACTTGCTTCAGCAATGCACCGCTGCTATAGGTCAGCGAGTTCAACTCAGTAAGCGCCGCCAACCGTTCTTCAGCCGTCGCTGCACGCAAAGCGCTTTGAATTTCACCCAAAATCTCTTTCGGGGAACGTTCGTTCTCGGACATAATTCACCTCGCAACAGAATGTTGTTTTATACTACCATCAAAAAAGGAATGACATGAGCATACTGACATTATTGACAGACTTTGGCACACAAGACGGCTTCATCGGCGTGATGAAAGGCGTCATCTGGGGCATCTGCCCGAACGTAAAGATTGCCGACCTTTCACATGAGATAGAACCCCAAAATCTGCTACAAGGCGCGGTGACACTTTCGCGCGTTGCGCCATTTTTTCCAGCTGGGACGGTACATGTCGCGGTGATAGATCCGGGTGTGGGGACGGCACGCCGCACGATTGCTGCGCAATTGGGGAATCAGCGCTATGTCGCCCCTGACAACGGCTTGCTCACGCCGCTCATACAGGATGCCGAAGAGCAGCATCTACCGATAACCTTTGTGACTCTCGACAATCCAGACTACTGGCTAAAAAGCATCACCGGCACCTTCCACGGGCGCGATCTTTTCGCTCCCGTTGGCGCACACCTGGCAGCGGGCGTCCCGCTCGAGAAGCTCGGCACGCCCATCGACAACCCCGTCCGCTTGGACATGCCCACGCCCGAAAAAACGGATACGGGCTGGATCGCTCATATCACACTGATCGACCACTTCGGCAATATCCGCACCGACCTGCGCGCTGACAAAGTTAGTGCGAACGCCAAAATCCGCATCGCGGGTGTGGAGATCGACGGGCTAGTCAAATCCTATGGCCATCGTGAAGCCGGCACATTGGTCGCTTTAGGCGACAGCGGTGGCTATCTGGAAGTGGCGGTTGTGAATGGGAATGCAGCAAAGAGATTAGGGGTGAAGGTTGGGGATGAAGTGGAAATGCTTCAGCCCCATCTGCCCTAAAGGGCGTCTCCCCCAAATTCCAGACACATGGAATTTGGGGGAGAAAGACTTTATAAAACACCCGCCGAATATTTATCCGCAAACAAGCTCGGCGTGCCGCCCGTATGCCAGAACAGGATTTTGTCTGTAGGTTTGAAAAAACCCTTGCGGATGAGATCAATCATCCCGCCCGCAGCACGTCCCGTGTAAACAGGATCAAGCAACAAACCTTCATATTTGGCAAAAAGCTGCACGGCTTCACGCTCGAGGTCGGTCAAAACGCCATAGCCTGCCTTACAGTAGGTATCGGTCGCTTGGACATCGTCCAAACCAAACTCTAGACGTTCACCAAGTAATTCGGACGCATCAGAGGCCAATGTCGAAACATGCTCCTTGAGCCAGTTCTCGTCCTCGTCGATGCTAATGCCGAGAATTTGACCGTCAAAGCCGAAAAGCTTCTTCCCCAACGTCAGTCCCGCATGCGTGCCACCCGAGGATGTTGCAAAGACAATCCAGTTAAAGGACGAATCCTGTGCCATGAGTTCTTCCAGTGCAAAGGCATAGCCCAACGCCCCCGTCGGGCTGGAACCGCCGTAGGGGACGAGATAGGGCATCCTGCCCTCGGCAAGAGTCTGCTCATAAGTCTGAAGCAAGATTCGGTCACGGTCGGCTCGGTCGGTCACCCAGATAATTTTCGCCCCAAAGAGTTTGTCCAACAACAAATTCGCGGAGGCGCGTGTGGGTTCTTCTCCTGTCAAAACAAGGATGCAATCAAACCCATAGCGCGCCGCAGCCGCAGCCGTCTGACGGCAGTGATTGGACTGCGCCGCTCCTGCCGAGATGAGCGTCTTCGCTCCCTGTGCCTGCGCTTCAGCGACGAGAAACTCAAGCTTGCGGGTTTTGTTCCCACCAAAAGCGAGACCGGTTTGGTCATCCCGTTTAACGTATATCTGCACCCCGCCGAGATGCTCAGAGAGACGTGGCAGATGTTCAATGGGGGTTGGGAGATGGGCGAAGTTTAAGCGAGGGGGCATTTGCATTCCTTTCTTTTTATCCACGAAGTAACACGAAGGGCACGAAGTTTTAAAGCTTTTTTTGTGTTGCTTCGTATCCTTTGTGGATTTTAATTAAACAGCGAAACGTCGCCATTCTAATTTTCCACGACTGCCAAAATTAATTAACACGCCAACTTTATGACCAGTCGCTTTGAGATAATTCAAAAGCTGGGATTCTTCACGTTGCAGAAGTCGCCCCTTATACTGAATTTGGATATGGGGTTGAGCCATAAAAGGAAGTTTTCTAGAGAAGGCTTCGATCTCCAGCGCTTCCTGGTAAACAGGCTCAAGAAACCCCATCCCCAAGATTTTATGGACTTCTATCGCAGCGCCAACTATAGCGTACACTTCTTCTTTGTAAATCAGTTCCATTTTTCCTCCTTTTATTCATCCACAAAATAACGCGAAGGCACAAAGATTTTTAACACTTTTTTCGTGTCTCTTCGTGTGCCTTCGTGGATTCTAATCCAAATTCCCTCGTGTACGTTTCTTGCCTCGTGAACGCATTACATCCAAAACTCTGGGGATCACTTCCGTATACAGTTTATACCAAAATAGATTTGGCGCATAATCCCAAGCGCCGAGGGTGCGGACGACTTCGCCGCCCAAGCCTTCCTTGAAGCGGAAGACGCCCCACATGGCGTCACTCTCGTCGAAGGTTTCGGGTGCGCCCCACAGATCGTAGACGGTGCAACCGCGTTCTTTGGCGCGTATCATCGCTTCCCATTGCAGGAGATAGGTCGGCATTTTGTTGCGGTGATTTGTGGTGGACATGCCGTAAACATAGTAAGCGCGCTTGGCAAAGTAGAAGACGACGATAGCGGCAACCGGCTCACCATCCACATCAGCGATTAAGGGTTCACAGGTTGGCAGGTTTAAGGTTTCAGGTTGATTGAAGGTTTGCCAGACATGGCGATAATAATTCTCGTCACGAATGGCGAAGCCGTCACGGACGCTGGTTTCGGCATACATTTTGTAGAGCATTGTCCAATCGTCGGGCGTGCCGACACGTACTGTGACGCCCTTCTTCGCCGCCAAGCGAATGTTATAACGCGTCTTCGATTTCATGTGCATCAGCATGTCATCTTCGGATGGAGAGAGGTCGATCAAGACCGTGTTGCGGAATTGGATCTGGTCATCCGAATAGCGCCAGCCACGTTTTGTGAGTACTTCTTGCCACTTCTCTCCCACAGACCTAATTCTGCGAGGAGCATGCTCTTGCGACGACGTGTCCCCTTCAGGGTAAGCAGTCTCATCATTACCAGGAGATTGCTTCGTTCCGCTCGCAAAATCATCTTCATCAGGAACACCCGTCCCCAAGACCACATCAGGATCGAGTTTGATAAAGATCGCACCCTGCTTTTTGGCAAAAGCCTGCAAATCGCCGAGCACACGTTCTCGGAGAGCTTCATTCTCCCAATCCATAAGCGGACCCTTCGGCACATAAAGCACACTCAAACGTGCGGCAAATCCCCGGATAGGCAAGGCGCGCTTCAAGATCATCGCAGCGGCGACAACTTCATCCCCTTCATGCCAGACAAAGGGCATCGGCTGCCAGCCATACTTAGCTTTAACCTGCGCCCATTTATTGGTTTGCAAGAAATGCGGTTCGGGGAGTTGGGAGATGAGGGTGTTCCAGTTAGAGCCAGAATAAGGTTTCATAATTTCTCGAAAATCAAACACAAAGAGCGTAAAGGCTCACAAAATTTTTTCTTTCGACGCAGAGAGCTGTGCATCTTCACGCCATTTTTTCACAATTCGATCATCAGCCCCCCCTGCTAGATTCTTGGGGATATTTTGCCATGAGAAATACTGTGCGGAACTTACTTCATCGCGATTGATATTAAGCTCTCCGCTAATCTTCGTGGCTTTATATACAAGCATGATGCCATTCCCGCGCGGATCGTCATCAAAGTAATATAGATGCTCCAGTTTTCCCAATTCAACACGCAAACCAGTCTCTTCCAAGGTTTCGCGCTTTGCCGCTTCAATCGGCGCTTCATCTGCTTCCGCATATCCAGCAGGTAGATTCCAATAGCCTGCCCAAGGTTCATGAGCACGTTGAAGAAGCAACAAACACCCATCGTTTTCGATAAGCACCCCCACACCCACCTTAAGTTGCGGATAATGTACCCAACCACAATTAGGGCACGCTTCTCGATCACGATGGTCAAGAAAGCGTAGCTCCAACTCTGAACCACACAGAAAACAATAATGCATACTTTTACTTCTTCACAGTCCGATAAAGCGCATAAAGCAACGGCTTATAGACTCGATCCAGCGCCTGCGCAGCGCGTTTGACTTCGCCACCCCAACCACGCTTGAAGCGGTAAACGCCCCACAGACCTTCGTTGCGCTGCGTGCCGTTGAAATGCTTTTCGAGATGCGCTTCGTCGTAGTCAGGCACGCCGTAGAGATCGTACAAAACCGCTCCACGTTCCTTTGCCCAGCGCATCGCCTCCCATTGGACGAGATAGGTTGGCATACGGTTCCGTTCTTCGTTATTCGATGCCCCGTACATATACCAAGCCCGATTGCCGCTGATGAAGACCATCACCGCTGCCAGCGGTTTGCCTTCATATTCTGCGACGAAAAGCTCCGCCGAATCACTTGGGACGAAAAGCTCATACGCTCGCTGATAATATTCCTGCGAGTGGACACCGAAGCCATCCCGCCCTCCAGTGGTTTGCATCATCTCGTAGAAGGCAGCCACATCATCCCATTTGCGGACGCTGACACCCTTCTTCACCGCCAAACGGATATTGTAGCGGGTCTTCTGTTTCATGCGCCCCAAAATCTCGTCTTCGGTGCCGCGCAGGTCAATGATGATCGTGCGCGGCGGCTGGATCGGGTTCCCGATGCGCCAGCCATCGAGTTGATAATCGAGCTGGTCAGCGGCTTC
>JBNKMO010000083.1:0-3315 GCA_050293165.1 Anaerolineales bacterium
AAAAGTAAAAGACAGCCCCGCGGTTTGGCTCAGCTTCCGTCCAAACCCTGCCGCCATGACGTTTGATGATACGCTGGACATTGGCCAGCCCTATGCCGGTCCCTTCAAAATCTTCCTGACTGTGCAGGCGCTGGAAAACGCCAAAGAGCTTGTCGGCATATTGCATGTCGAAGCCAACGCCGTTATCGCGCACAAAAATTTCGACATCTGCATCTGAATCCAGTATACAACCGACTTCAATCTCCACCTCCTGACGCGGCTGGGTGAACTTCAGGGCATTTGAGATCAGATTAACCAATACCAAACGCAACATGGCCCGGTCACCGCTAACGGTGGGCAGATCAGCCACGTTCCAGCGAACGATCCGGCCTTGCGTTTTCGGTTCATATCCCCCAATCACTTCCCCCACCAGAGCCCCAATATCAACCTGCGTTTTGGATATTTCTTGCCGTCCCATCCGTGAGAAAGCGAGTAAGTCGTCAATCAATTGCCCCATGTGCTTGGCCGCATCAGCGATAGTGTCCATGTAGTGCTGGCTACACTCATCAAGGTTTGCTCCCAGACTCCCTTCTAATAATTCCATAAAACCATCAATGTGGCGCAGCGGAGCGCGCAGGTCGTGCGAGACAGAGTAGGCAAAGGCTTCAAGTTCCTTGTTAGCCGCTTCGAGTTGGGCGGTGCGATCAGCAACGCGTTGTTCGAGTTCCTGATTCAGTTTTTGGATTTCCTGCTTTGCCTGTTTTTGCTCAGTGATGTCGCGAGCAATGCCAAGGACGCTGACAACATTTCCGGCCGCATCTTTTTCCGGTGCTTGGCGCACCTCGAAGATACGCTCGCCTATTTCTGTATTCCAATGTGTTTCAAATTCATTTGGGACACCCCCGTCAAAAACACGTTGGAGCAGGAGCAGAAGCTTATCGACCTGCTTTGGGCCCAGTTCTTGCACCGTCTTGCCTACCAGAGCTTCAGCTGACACGCCGAACGCATTCTCAATTGCAGGGTTGACATAGGTGTATCGGCCATCCCGGTCAAACCGGGCTATAAAGTCGGGAAAGTTCTCCGCCAGCATACGAAAACGCCGCTCGTTTTCCTTGATTTCATGGATATCACGCCCGATGGCAAGTACGGTGGCTACCTGGCCATCAGAGTCGAATTCGGGCACAAATCGTATCTGACCCCAGTGCATCTCCCCTTGAGCCGTGCGAAAAGGCATTTCTCCAATGTTTTCAGTGGCGGTCTCAATCGCCCGCTGCAGATGCTCGAGGTACACTTGCGGAGCGCAGATCGGAGTCTGGTCAGCCGGTGACTTATCGAGGAGGCCTTCCGTCGAATCTTTGAAGAGGCTTTGAATAGAAGGATTGACATAGATGCGACGATATTCCAGATCATACCGGGCGATAAAGTCGGGCGAATTCTCCACAAGCGCCCGAAAAAGTTGCTCGCTAGCTACAAGCTGTATTTCCGCCTGCTTGCGTTCTGTGATATCCTCCGAAATTCCAAGTAAATAAGCAGGATTGCCATTATTATCAAGCAAAGGTATTTTTTTTGTGTGGAGTATACGTTCCCCATACTTTGTCTCAATCGGCTCTTCAGGTATATCAAGGGGCTTTCCATACCCAAGCACCTTTTTATCATCTGCCATAAAAAGATGGGCCTGTTCTTCAGGAAAAAAATCAAGATCACTTTTACCTATTAACTCATCACGACTGAATCCAAGGAGTTCTTCCGCTGCCCTGTTAAGCCGAATAAATTTTAAATCTTTGGCATTTTTTATAAAGATCATATCAGGGATGTTTTCAACAATTGAAGACAGAAAATCTTCACTCTTACGCAGTGCATCTTCTGCTTGCTTACGCAGGTCCAGCTGGTGAATGCGTTCAAGTGTAACGGCCATGTGACTTGCTAATGCCATAAGGTATTCCCGTTCTAAAGCTGTCGGGACCAGTACTCCTTCATCCCCAAAAGTACCCGTGCCGACTGCCCCCAAGTGCTTACCAAACAGAAGAATGGGGACATTGATAATTGTCCGATTTCCCATCCGTGCTACGATTTCTTTATCCGTTCGCTCGTCTGTCCTTGCATCCTCGACCACAACAATATCTTTAGTTGCAGCAATCTCTTCGAGCATTCCATCGCCTTCGATAGTTAGGATAATAACCGCCTCACCAGTCATAATTTTATCGGCCACGGGGCCTTTGGCAAACATGGCTCTGGCTTGCTTCTTATCAAGAGTAAAAAGATATATCCAAAGATTTTGATAGCCAATAATCTTTTTCACTTCTTCCTGCGCTGCATCCAGAACTTCAGCGTATATCTGAGCCTGTTCCAGTTTTCTGGAGAGACGCAACAATGACTGCGAGTGCTTTTCCCGCTCTCGTAATGCATCCTCTGCCTGTTTTTGCTTGGTAATATCCTGATGAGTCCCAACTCGCTTTATTTCTTTTCCGTCTTTGTCATTCACTCTTACCCAGCGGTTATGAATCCAGCGAATTTCACCATCCGGCCTGATAACCCGAAACTGATGTTCATGTTCCATCTTCCCTGCGGCAGATTCTTCCATAGCGTTGAGAAGGATGCTCAAATCATCTGGGTGAATCAACCCAGCAGCCAACTCATTGGTGGGTTTCTGTGGCTCTATCCCAAGAATTCTAAAAAATTCATCTGACCAGAACAGTTCATCCGTACCCAAATCGTGCCACCAATTGCCGATGTGCGCGAGTTGCTGTGCTTCAAGCAGCAACTCCTGTTTTTCCTGCAGCGCGACTTCCGCATGCTTACGTTCAGTAAGTTCCTGCTGAAGCCGTTGATTAGCGACTGTCAATTCTTCGGTCCGCTTGCAGACTTCTTGTTCCAGCCGAAAAGTCAGCGCTCGCAAATCCAGATGGGTTTTAACCCGCACCAGCACCTCCCCCTGTTGAAAGGGCTTGGTGATGTAATCTACGCCGCCTACCTCAAAACCCCTGATCTTGTCTTCCGTTTTAGCCGCCACCGTCATAAAAATGACGGGGATATCCTGTGTCTGTTCGTCGGCTTTTAAACGGCGGCAAACTTCAAAGCCATCTATGCCCGGCAGCTTCACATCCAATAAGATCAGGTCGGGTTGAGCCTGCCGAGCCAGTTCAAGTCCGATTTCGCCGGTTTGGCCAACCTTGACCTGAAAGCCATGTCCGGCCAAATACTCCGTCACTGTGGCCAGGTTGGCCGGTTCATCATCCACAATCAGTATCGTGTATGACTTAGGATTAACGATACTTGTATCAACTATCCTCATCTTCTTTCTCCTCCATGAATTGCTTTATGAAAACCTTGACATGA
>JBNKMO010000084.1:0-5075 GCA_050293165.1 Anaerolineales bacterium
AACACTGGAAGGGCGAACGGCCTTTCCCCCCTACTTGACATCGCCCGCGAAGAACTCGAACTAACTCTCGGCATCACCGCCGAGCCGATTGTCAGCCGTGTATTCATCTGGGAAAAAACCATGCCCCAATACAACCTCGGTCATCCCGAAAAGCTGGCAGCCATCGAGACCGCCCTCGCCGAAATGCCCAATATTGCATTGGCGGGCAATGGTTATCGCGGCATCGGTATTCCTGATTGTATTAACTCAGGTGAACAAGCCGCCCAAAAGATTCTTAAACATGAAGGACACAAAAAGACACAAAGTTAAAAATGTGTACCTTCGTGCTTCTTCGTGACCTTTGTGTTTAGTAAAACAGGAGCCATTATGAACATCTCAAAATCAATCGAATTTTTTGAAAAAGCCAAAATCCTGCTCCCCGGCGGCGTGGATTCGCCCGTACGGGCTTTCCGCGCCGTTGGCGGACAACCGCTCTTCATCGAACGCGGCGAAGGCGCCTATCTCTTCGATGTGGACGGCAACCGCTACATTGACTATGTCCTCTCGTGGGGACCCTTGATTCTCGGACACGCCCATCCCGTTGTGGTGGATGCGGTAAAAAAAGCCGCCGAACTTGGCACATCCTATGGTGCACCCAGCCCGCTTGAGTTGGATTTGGCAGAACTAGTCATGGAATTGATGCCGAATATCGAGATGTTGCGCTTCGTCAACTCTGGTACCGAAGCGACGATGACGGCTTTACGTCTCGCACGGGCTTACACCAAGCGCGACAAGATCATCAAATTTGAAGGTTGCTATCACGGACACGCCGATTTGTTGCTCGTACAGGCTGGTTCAGGTGTGGCGACGCTTGGCTTGCCCGATTCGCCCGGTGTTCCCAAAGCGACCGTGCAGGATACGCTTGTTGCACGCTACAACGACATCGACTCGGTCGAAGCGCTCTTCAAGCAGTTCCCCGGCGAGATCGCGGCGATCATCGTTGAGCCAGTTGCGGGAAATATGGGTGTCATCCCGCCCGTGGACGGTTTCCACGAGGGGCTACGTAAACTGACCGAAGAGAACGGCACGCTGCTAATTTTCGATGAAGTGATGACGGGGTTCCGTGCTCATCTCAACGGGGCGCAGGCACGCTACGGCATTGTCCCCGATCTGACGACGCTCGGCAAAGTGATCGGTGGCGGTCTGCCCGTTGGGGCGTACGGTGGCAAACGTGAGATCATGCAGATGGTTGCGCCTGCCGGTCCCATGTATCAGGCCGGGACGCTCTCGGGGAATCCGCTGGCGATGATGGCCGGGATCGCGACACT
Organism: Anaerolineales bacterium; assembly: GCA_050293165.1. Taxonomy (GTDB): domain Bacteria; phylum Chloroflexota; class Anaerolineae; order Anaerolineales; family Villigracilaceae; genus Desulfolinea. Next base: position 1,308 of record JBNKMO010000084.1, read on the forward strand.
GGGCGAACTGAAGAAAGATGGAGTTTGGCAGCAACTTGAAAACGTGGCAGCAAGTTTAGAGTCAGGGGTGAAACGGGCGGCGGATGCCGCCGGAATCCCCATACAACAAACCAGAGTCGGGACGATGTTCAGCACCTTCTTCAGCGAAGTCCCGCCAAAGGATTGGGCGAGTGTCAGCAAATCTGATACAGCGCGTTTTGGCAAATTCTTCATGGCGATGCTGGAGAACAGCGTTTACCTTGCCCCCTCGCAGTTTGAGGCTGGTTTTGTCTCCATCGCACACACCCCCGATGTGGTCGCCGCGACAATGGCAGCGGCTGAGCAAGCTATGAAATTATTATGATCACAGGTGTACACAACTAATATTAAATTGTTCCCGCAATAGCCAAAACAAGAAAGGACGTAAATCTTAATTGATCATGCGAGTTTGCCACGAACGCCAAAGAGATATATGCAGGACAACCGCATATTTTTTAAAGTTATTTTCCCCTACTGCACGCCCTTAGCGTAGAGAGCGTGAAAAGCACAAATGAACGGGATAAACGCTGTTTTTTGTTTTCTCTATGTCTAACAGCGCAAAAAACAGGAGATTAGCCATTCTTTGGGGTATCGTCGTCCTTGTCTATGGCGTAGGCATTGCTGATGGTGTATCTAGAGCATCGCGCTACAAAAAGTAATACGGAATGTCTCATAGGTGCAACACGAGGCAGCGGAAAGAGTTAATCAGCAAGTAAAAAAGAAAACCCTTGCTGAGTTTTATCTTTGCAAGGGTTTTGGGATAACGTGTTTCTATTTTGCAATCAGAAAAGCCGCAACTGCACCTACTAACAGGACGGTCAAGCCAACGATGATAAATAGCTTGATCTTTCTTTTTGTCGGATCCATTTCTGACCATTTGGGCTGTTCCTTCCATTTATCACGATTCGCCAATCCGGCGATCAGGAAAACAGCACCCAAGCCAAGAAAGGCTACATTATCGGTTGCGATGCCCAGGGGCAGCCAGGTGATTCCAAGAATGAACATGACGCGATAATCTGTTTCGTGTTTGTAATTAGGGTCTTTCATTTTATAAACAAGGAGTATCGCCAAAGCAATGATGAGAATGGCAATGATCGTCATCAGAATAATCGGGGTTTCCATTTTCTCTTTCCTTTTCTACCAAAAGAAGCGTGCGGAGCTGATATACAGTATACGTTTAGACTTATGCGAAGTTGCTTCTTAGCGTGCGCTATCGGCGCAGCTTTGCGGGTCGCCTCCATCCGCAATACAGGATTTGAAGGCGTCAAAATTGACTCCTTGCGCAGCCAGCTCATTTGCAAAAGCAGTACATTCGGCAGGTTCTGGTTCTTCGCCAGCACGGCAATACTCAATACAATTTCCAGTGGCAAGGCAGGATAGGGGCGGTAACTTCACATGTCCGGATGTGCTTGTCATTGCTTGTGTTTCGGCTGTGGTTGGGAGCAGCTGAGTGGGTATAGGCTGTAGTTCTGGTTTAATATCTGCTACGAGATCGGCGGCTTCGGGATTGAAATCGAGCCAGCCTTGCAGGTCTTCTTCGCTGAGCGGTTCAAGTTGGATGGCTGCATCCTGCTTGACGATAGCTGCCTGCCCGACTGGGATGGTGATAGATTCTGTGGGGGTGTCGAGGGTACAGGTCCCTTCGAGGCAGGTGATTCGGGTTACGGGGGCAGAGCCAGCATCCACGCGAATCCCCATGTATGAGCCGCGTATTCCAGCCAAACCGGAGGGCGTTTCGATTTCCACTTCCCCACCGTTCAGGATGATCCAGACTTGTCCGAAAAGCATCTTGAGTTGGGCGAAAGTACCAGCCTCCGATTCGTGGACGTCTTCGAGTAAAAAACTGGATTGCGGTCCCACGCGCACGATGCTGCCGTTGACGAGGTCAAGGCGACTATAGCCATCTGCCCCGGTTTCGATCTGGCTGACGGCGGAGAGCAACATGCCGATTTGGGCAGGAATGAAGTCATCCTGTTCGGCAAGTTGGGCATCCACTTGTCCTTTCGCTTCGATGATCTCAGCGGAGGTAGTTCTGTCTGTTTTCGTAGGGTTATTGTCTTCTGGTGCCGTGGGGATATTGTTTTCTATAGTTGCAGGTGCGGGGATTTTTGTTGGCGTGGCGGGGGTACAACCGGCAGCGAAGAGACCAAGCGTGAGCAGGAAAAGGAATGCCTTTTTCATGGTGTGCTCCTAAGAATAACCTTTCTTGATCTCTTCGTAGCGGAAGCAGCTCACAAGATGGTCATTCACCATCCCGACGGCCTGCATAAAGGCATAGCAGATGGTCGGTCCGACAAAGTTGAAGCCGCGCTTTTTGAGGGCTTTGCTCATCGCTTCGGATTCGGGCGAGACGGCGATGTAGTCCGCATCCGTTTTCAGGGCGTTGACGATTGGTTTACCATCAACAAATGACCACAGGAATTCGCTAAAAGAGAGCCCCTCGTCGCGCATCCGCAAATAGGCTTGGGCGTTCTTGATCGCGGAGTTGATCTTCAGGCGGTTGCGGATGATGCCCGCGTTCCCCATCAATTCGGCGATTTTGGCATCATCGTAGCGCGCCATCTTTTCGGGGTCGAAGTTGTCGAAAGCAGCCCAATAATTTTCGCGCTTACGCAGGATCGTGATCCAACTCAGCCCGGCTTGCGCGCCATCGAGAATGAGTTTGGCGAGCAGGAGTTGGTCGTCGTAGATGGGCACGCCCCATTCTTCATCATGATATTTTGTATAGAGCGGGTCGTTCGTGGGCCAGGGGCAGCGGTGGAGTTGGTCGGTCATAGTTGGGTTCTCCTAAGTCGTAGTTAGAATTCTTTCACCTTCTCAAAAAGTGGACGGAGCGGCTTTAACTCACGCACAGGAACGCCCAGGTTTTTCGTCTTTGTGCGTGCATATTGATAGACTCGTTTACCAGCCGGTATCTCTTGCGCCTTCGTGCGGAACTCGGCACGCGTCAGGTAGCCGACCAGCAGCACGCTCATGCCATAAACCTGGATATTGCCCCACTCACGCGAGGGGATCAGGTAGGTCTCATCCTTTTCGGGGCTGTGGATGCCGATGCGCGCATCCGGCATTTTGTCGACGTGGGCGTAAGCGAGCGTGTGGAAGCTGGATTCCGTTTCTGTGCGTTTCTGCGGCTCGAGCGTGATGCGCTCCGAGATGAACCCCCGATCTTTATCCTGCCCCCCCAACTCGACGGTCAGAGTCTCGTCGCTTTCGCTTTTGAGCGCCAACTTCCCCAGCGGATGCCAGTGTTCGGGCTTTGCCCAATCCTTTGGCAGGGTGTGGATCAGATGCAGCGGATTGCCCGCCCCGACCGCGCGGATCATATCTGCACGCGAGGCGGCGACCAACCCCGTCAGGAAGGCGAAGATGTAGAGATCGCTCTCGTGGTGGGTGGCGGCGGCAAACTGATCGGAGGGGATCAGAGCTGTGGCGTCGAGCAGCAGGTTCAGGTCGCGTTTGAGTTCGTTGATCTGCGCTTTACGGGTCAACATGAAGGACTTCACATCGCAACGTCGCCCGCCGAGCGAAACATCGTATTTATCCGGGTCGGTGAAGGGGGTGGCGCCTTTGACATCGAAGGGAATTTCACGCTCGCCAAGATAACGCCTGAAGGCCAGCTCAACCGCGATCCCGCCGACGATGCGCCGCATGCGCTTGGCGTCGGTGCCGCCCATGCGGTTGTAGGTGTGCGGCAAGGAGCGGCAGGCATAGGCGATGCCGCCCGCGCTGAGGTCGGGCGTGTAGGGGATG
>JBNKMO010000085.1:0-21535 GCA_050293165.1 Anaerolineales bacterium
ACTGAGTGCCATAACCGCCGCCAATAGGTTGACAACCGATTCGATTGCATCCGAGAGTAAGCCGACTGAGCCGGTTAGGAGATAGGCGCCTGCCTTGAGCGAGATGGTGATGACTGCCGCGGCAATGGAAAGCCAGGCATAGCGAGTGAGTGAGTTTCTGTTCATGGTGTTTTTAAATAGGTCTCAAAAAAATCGAAATAGCTGCGCTCAAAATCAGCAGTGTAGTTACCGTTGAAGGTATGTTTTGCGCCTTCAAAAAAAGTACAATGTATCTCTTTCCCGAGAACCGTTAGTGTAGCACAAGTTTCCCGACTCCACGAGACCGGAATAATCTGATCGGCTGTGCCGTGATAGAGTTTGATCGGCGATGTAATTAATCTGTAGGAAGCCTGCGGAGAAATCGTTGAGATGAGATGGGGTGGTGTACTTATCTCTTCCTGGTTATTGATGAATCGGGCATTTTTGATAATATCCCCTGTCATTGGTGCGTAGAGCATGGTTGCGTCAATCTCATTGCTGATCGTGATCACTCGTAAGGCAACTTCCCCGCCCATGCTGTGTGCCCAGAGTCCAACTTTGGCAGGATTCGCTTTTAGGAATGTGCCGACCGGAAAGCCCGGCGCTTTGATAAGTGCGATTAAGTTCAGGATGTCGGCTGCCAGACCGCTGCGGTAACGATCGTCGCCCGAACCTGATTCGCCAAAATTACGCATATTTGGGTGAAAAACGATATACCCCTTCCGCGCGATCCGATCAGCGTAGTAAGTCGTGTAGGGCAGTAATTGGTAATTGCTGGTGTCGTAATTTCCATGAATGGCGATGATAACGGGAAAAGGCCCCTCGCCTTTGGGGATATTCACAAAGCCGTAGATCGGGATCCCGTCACTGGGATAACGTATTTTGTAGCGTTTGAAACTGCCTTCGTCGCTCATTTCGCCCAATACTTCGATGATCCCACCGCCATAGGAACGTGCCCGCATGGATGCGATCGCGTACTTCTCGAGCGGGTTAGGCGTGCTGGTCGGCGGCGGGACGGTCTCTGTCATGGTCGGGAAAACGAGCGGTGTGCGCGTCGCTGCTTGGGGCTGGAAGGGTGTCATTGTCGCCATTAAAGTTGGGATGATAGAGATTGTGGCTGGTGTTGGGGTGATTTGTGGTGTACAGGCAGTAAGACTAAAGATCAATAAAATGATCGAGATTTGCGTTTTCATTGCTCGGATTATAACGTGCTGGTATAGCCATGAACATAGTGCGCAAATCATACAGAAGTCGCGGGTTTTTATTTCTTGCAATGGTAAAATCACCCCTGTCGGGAAATACACCTTCACCATTCGAGGCAACCATGAAAGTCTTTCTCTCATCCACCTACAACGATCTGATCGAATATCGCAAAGCGGCGCACGATGCGCTGGAACAAATTGGCTTGCACGTGGTTTGGATGGAAGCCTTCGGTGCGCGTCCAGAAGAATCGACCAAAGCCTGTTTGGATGAAATCGAAAACTGTGAGTTATTCATTGGCATTTACGCGCATCGCTATGGATGGATTCCAGACAAAGACGAATTTTCTATCACCGAACAGGAATTCAACCATGCGCAAAGACTTGGCAAACCGATTTTTGGATTTGTCGTCAACGATGAACACCCCTGGTCGCCAAGGCACATCGAATATGAAAAGAAAGTCAAACTCGACGCCTTCCTGGACAAAGTCAAAAAACAACCCGTCGAATTTTTCACCACTCCCGATAATCTTGCGAATAATATTGCATCATCGGTTGGCCGTTATCTCTCCGAACGCAACGCTGCTGATACCAATCGTCAATCATCAAACGAAAATCGAAAATCCCCCACCGGCAACACCCTCCCCCACCAACCTTTCTTCTTCGGGCGCGTGGACGAACTCAAAACCATCGAAGCCGCCCTTTCCCCCGAATCACGCACCTGGGGCGCGTTGATCGACGGTCCCGGCGGGATTGGCAAGACCGCCCTCGCCATCAAAGCCGCGCATGACGCCGACGAAGCACTTTTCGAGCGCAAGATTTTCATCACCGCCAAAGTGCGCGAGTTGAAGCCCGATGGCGAGAAAAAGTTAACAGATTTTACGCGCGCAACCTATTTGGCAATGCTCGAAGAACTGGGCAAGGAACTCGGCGAAGCGCAGCTCGAAAAACTGCCCCTCGACGAACGCCCGAATGCGATCCGTTTGGCGTTGGCAGGACAAAAAGCCTTGATCGTCTTCGACAATCTCGAAACCTTGCCCGAAGAGGAGCGCACGCGCCTTTTCCAATTCCTTTCACGGCTGCCGGAGGGCAATAAAGCCATCGTCACCTCGCGCCGCCGCAGCGACGTGGATGCACGCATCGTGCGCCTTGACCGCCTGAACCGCGACGAAGCCATGCAACTCATCGACGAATTAGCGCTCAGATATCCTCGCCTTGCCCGCGCCAGCGACAAAGAACGTGACGAACTCTATGCAATTACGGGCGGCAACCCGCTCTTTATTCGCTGGATCGCGGGGCAGTTGGGACGCGAGCGTTCACAATGCCGCACGATTGCCGAAGCCTGTGCCTTCATTGACAAAGCGCCCAAAGGCAACGACCCGCTTGAATATATTTTTGGCGACCTGCTCGAAACCTTTACCGAAAATGAAACCAAAGTGCTCGCGGCGTTGACGCATTTTACGCAGCCCGCCAAATTAAGCTGGCTGGCGCAGATGACCGAACTGCCCGAACGCGCCGCTGAAACCGCCCTCGATGACCTGACCGAACGCGCCATCCTGACCGCCGACGAAGAAGCGCGCGCCTTTTACCTGCCGCCGCTGGCGCGCAAATTCATTGCCACCCGCCGCCCTGAAGCCGTCAATGAAACCGGCGATGCCCTCGCCAACCGCGCCTATGCGCTGGTGATGCAATATGGTGGATACTACAACTATGAAGACTTCCCCAAACTGGATGCCGAATGGGAATTGGTCTCTGCTGCCTTACCGCGCCTGCTGATAGGTGACAATGACCGCTTACAAACAGTGCGCCGCGAACTTATGTTCTTCTTGAACTTCACTGGAAAATGGGATGAACGGATATGGCTTTGCGAAAAAGCCGAAACACGCGCTCTCGCCGCTGATGATAAGGAGAATGCGGGCTGGGGAGCCTACTTCGCGGGTTCAACTTATTACCTCCGCAACCAAGCCGACGAAGTGCTTGCCTGTTCCGAACGTGCCGCCGAGCATTGGCAGGAGAGTACGCCAACTAATAAAGCAATAGCTATCCACCTGCGAGGGAATGGATATAAACTGAAGGAAGATTATCCTGCTGCTATTATTGCCCTTAACGAAGTTGTGGAAATCCATCGCTCCGTCTCCCCCGAAAGCGATGAGGTCTCTATCGCGCTGGATGATCTGGCAAGCGCGGAAAGAGCAAACAAAGACTACGCTGCCGCCGAACGTCACTTGCGCGAGAGCTTGCGGATTAGCCGAAAGAATAAGAATGATGAACATATTGCCACTCGCCTTGGCAATATGGCAGCCCTCGCCCTCGACCGCGAGCAGTGGGCAGAGGCGGAAGCGCTGGCGCGGGAAGCCCTGCCGCTGGCAGAAAAAGTCGGGAAGTTAGAGGAAATCGCTAGAGAAAGCTACCGTATTGCCAAAGCCCTGCTTAAACAAGAGAAGGCACTTGACGAGGCATTCGACCTTGCCCGCCGTGCGGTGGAGATTTTTACGCGGTTGGGGATGCAAGATAATTTAGAAGATTCGCAGGAAGTTTTGGCGGAGATCGAGGAAGAACTAGGGGATAGGTAATTAGGGATCAGGCGATTAGGGAATCGGTAGGGGCGGACGGCTGTCCGCCCCTTTTTTGTTTTCACTGATTCTGCGAGGCAGCTTCACCGCCGAAGCAGTCTTTTGATAGCAGTGAGACCGCTTCGTCGCACACTCGAAATACAGCGAGTGCAGGCAAACGCGCTCCTCGCGGAATCATGCAAAGTCATATTGATTTCTTCCCCCTGCTTTCCACCACTCAGCCGAGTATAATACCCCTCATGCCCATCAAAATTCTCTCCCCCGAACTTGCCTCCCAGATCGCTGCGGGCGAAGTCGTCGAACGCCCCGCCTCGGTGGTCAAGGAATTGGTCGAAAATTCCCTCGATGCAGGTGCGACCAGCGTCACCGTCACCATCGCCGAAGCGGGACGCCGCCTGATCGAGATCGCCGACAATGGCAGCGGCATCCCATCGAACGAAGTTGCCCTCGCCGTCGAGCGCCACGCCACCAGCAAGCTCGCCTCCGCCGATGACCTTTTCCGCATCGGCACGCTCGGCTTTCGCGGCGAAGCGCTGGCCTCCATCGGCTCGGTGGCACGCCTCACGCTCACGTCGCGCAACGACCAAGCCGAAGCCGCGACGCGGATTTTTGTCGAGGGTGGCCAGGCCGCGCCCCCTCAGCCAGTTGGGGCGCCGCGTGGCACCGTCGTCCGCGTCGAAGACCTCTTCTACAACGTCCCCGCCCGTCTCAAATTCCTGAAAAAAGACGTCACCGAGCGCCGCCGCATCGACGCCCTGCTCACGCGCTACGCCCTCGCCTATCCCGATGTGCGCTTCAAGCTCATCCAGGATGGGCAGCCCAAGCTCCAAACCAGCGGCAACGGCGACCGCCGCGCCATCCTCGCCACCCTTTACGGCGTGGACGTGGCGAAGCAATTGCTTGAAGTCAACGCTATTGAAGAAAATGTGAAATTGAGCGGATTTATCTCCCCGACTTCGTTAACGCGCTCGAATCGCTCGGAGATCACCTTCTTTATTAACGGTCGCTGGGTGCAGGATATTTCGCTCTCGACAGCGCTCATCCAGTCCTATCACACCCTGCTGATGGTGGGACGTTACCCGCTCGCCGCGATCTTCCTTGACCTTGAACCTGCTTCCGTTGATGTGAATGTGCACCCGACAAAAGCAGAAGTCCGTTTCACCGACCCCCAGCGGATGTTTTCCTTCGTGCAGCGTTCCGTCCGAAAAGCGATTCTCGCCTACACCCCCGTCCCGCAAATGGGCATCACGCCCCCTGCCCTGTGGTCAGAGCGACCCTCTCGCCAGAGTAGCGGCGTTGATCTGACATGGCAGTTTGCGGGGGATGATAGTGAGCAGTTGCCGGTAAACAGGAATCAGGAAGTAGTAAATCAGTCACAACCCGATTCACAATTTTCAACGCCCGACTCCCCAAGCTCCGATTCCCAATTCCCGTCTATAAAAATGCCGCTCCTGCGCCTTGTCGGGCAGATCGGGCAAGTCTACATTATCGCTGAAGGGCCTGATGGGCTGTATTTAATCGACCAGCACGCCGCCCATGAGCGTGTCCTTTTTGAACGCTTGCTGGCACAAAAAGAAGCGAACGCTCTCTCCTCGCAGAACTTGTTGCAGCCAGCTGTCATTCAACTCCCGCCTTCTCAGGCGACTTTGCTCGAAGATCAACTCGATGTGCTGCGTAATTTCGGCTTTGAAGTCGAACCCTTTGGACCGAACACCTTTCAGGTGCGTGCCATCCCGACGCTCTTTTCTGGCGCTGATCCCGCTGCTGCGCTGCGTGTGCTTGTCGAAGATTTTGAAGGCGACGAGACCCCGCTCCAGAATAAGCTCGAAGAGCGCATTGCGGGGCGCGTCTGTAAGCGGATGGCGGTCAAGGGCGGGCAGACGCTCTCCACGGCAGAGCAAGAGTCCCTCTTGCGCGATCTCGAAAACTGCGAATCGCCGCGTACTTGTCCACACGGGCGTCCGACGATGATCCATCTCTCGGTCGATATGCTCGAACGTCAATTTGGGCGCACGGGCGCTCGTTAGGAGATTTGCCACAGAGCACACACCGTTCGTGCCGCGAGCACGTCGGTGCGAGACGGCAGAGATCACAGAGAAAAGCTTTAAATTCTCCGTGCGCACTGTGCTCTCTGTGGTGAGAAAACAATGAACTGGCTATTCTTCACACTCGCCGCCATGCTCTTGTGGGGATTTTGGGGCTTCTTTTCCAAGTTGGCAACCAGTTCCATTCGTGATGTGGATGCGGCGGTCTATCAAGCCATTGGTACAGTTACTGTGGCATTAATTGCCGCTTTTTTCGTTCGCTTTCAGCCGAAGGGTAGCCCGAACGGCATTCTCTACGCCGTGCTTTCGGGTGCATCCGCTGCCCTGGCGACCTTTTTCTTCTTCTCCGCCATCACGCGTGGACGCAGTGTGGTCGTTGTCTCAATGACGGCGTTGTATCCGCTGGTCACGCTGGCGCTGAGCTTGATCTTTTTGCACGAAGCCGTCACGCTCAAACAGTTACTCGGCGTTGGCTTGGCGCTGGGTGCTATTGTTTTGTTGTCTTCGTAAAGATTACTAATTGATAGGGGTAATTAATGCCTTTCTATGATATTACAGGGACGTTGGAAATAGACTCATCTTTAGGCAAAGATGAGATAACTGATGAATTAGTTCGTGTATTTCGTGCAGAAAAATTCAGCACGCTGACCCAAAGGCGTATTGATGGAAACCGTGTAAGAATTAAGACGCCCTTTTTGCTAGCTGTGATGAGAGGGGCAAGGCTTCGAAGAGTATCAGATGGGATATTCATATTGCAGAAGCAGGAACCTGAACATTATCGTCTTACATATTATTTATCCATTTTCCCGATACGCCTGCTTTATATAATTATGGGGTTCTTGCCCTTAATTGTATTTCCTGTTTTCTTCGCTTTTCAGGGAGTACCATTCAGTGTGGAGAATGTGCTTTCAGACTTTCGTTTACTTTACCCCTTTGCCTCATTATTTTTTTATGTTATTCAAAGGTTTTTGACGCAAGCACTTTTCAAACGTTTTCTTATGCGCGCACTTAAAGAAAATGCTGAAAGCACAAAATATCTATCCCCGAAACCGAATCCCGAAACAAAGAGAGTCTTTGCTGTATCCTGCTTGACGATCTTGTTATTCATCCTTTTGGTTTTAGGTTCTCTGGGAATAAGTATCATCCAAGCTCGTTCCAAAATGCTGTGGCGTGCACCAGTTGGGCAAACCGTTATGGTTGGGCCCGCATTTGAGGGAGATGCCATTTATTTTGGAAGCCTCCCTTTAGAAAAGGAGGAGAGTGCAGCTTTCTATGCCCTAGATTCTAAGACAGGGAGTGAATTATGGTCTGTGTCAATAGATGGAAGTGTTGTAGAAAGGCCAACAATATCTGAGAATTTGGTTTTCTTTAGCACCAAGAATGGTTCTTTTTATGCACTTGATGCTAATAATGGGCAGGAAGTTTGGCGATTTGAAGCGGAAGAAAGAAATTTAAATCCAGATACATGCGAAACCTGTGCGTTGCAGTTCAATTCTCCTGTGGTTAAAGACAATATTGTCTATGCGAGTAGTCGAGATCAAAATTTATATGCTTTTGACCGCGCAGGAGGAAAGCTAAAGTGGCTTTTTGAGACAGGGGATGATATTACTGAAGCGCCTGTTATCGTAGATGATAAAATTTATTTTGCCAGCCTCGATGGTTTTATCTATGTCTTGGATGCGAAGTCGGGGGCTGAAGTTGGACGTTATAAAATACCTGCACCAGAGAGCGCTGACAGGATAAACTTTTTTTCTTCCCCGCTCGTCGATACAAATTCTATATATATTGCAAATCAAACATTGATGGCATTGGATTTAGAAACGGGTGAGTTAAAGTGGCGCTTTTCGCCCCCGACGTCGGATGATCCAATCTTATTCAATAGCATTATCGGCAATCCTTTTCTTTTGGGAGATTCTGTCATTTTGGTTGCTACGGATGGGGTCTATGGCTTGGATAAAATCACAGGCGAATTGAAATGGGAGTTTTCAAGGCTTAAGGGGAGAATTTATTTTGCACCTGCTTTGGATGAAAACATTCTTTATTTTGGTGACTCTGAGTGGCGATTATATGCTCTGGATGCTAAAAATGGGCGATTACGCTTTAAAATTAATATGGAATATCTAAACATTTTTACACGAGTGCAATATGAAGAACCTTTGTTTCCTCCAGAAGCTAATAATGGTATTGTTTATATTAGTTGGGAACAGTCTATTTATGCAATAGAAGGAAGATAGCAGATAAAGGAAAAATAATGCGCCTCACGCATGTCCGTGTTATCACTATTTGCATCATCCGAAAAAGCGACCCCATTATCGTCTTTGAAGGTTATGACCATGTCCATGATAAATTTCTCTCCCGTCCATTGGCACCGGGATTGGCTTTGGTAAATACAGTATTGATGCGTTCATAAGGAGTTGATACGATGAAACAATCTATTGCCCATATCGCCTTGGTCGTCAGAGATTATGATGAAGCGATCAACTTCTACACAAAAACGCTGAACTTCGATCTGATCGAAGACACCTACCAGCCCGAACAGGATAAACGCTGGGTCATTGTCTCCCCGCCGAATACCAACGGCGCAACATTATTACTTGCCAGATCATCCACGCCGGAGCAGGAAAAAGCAATCGGCAATCAAACGGGCGGACGGGTTTTTCTCTTTCTTGATACCGACGACTTCTGGCGCGATTACAATGAAATGATAGCCAAGGGCGTCCGGTTTATTAGAGAACCCAAGGAAGAAGAATACGGTATCGTGTCCGTTTTTGAAGATTTGTACGGCAATCTGTGGGATCTCGTCGAACGGAAAGGATAGAGCCCAGTTGTTTATAGAATCTGATTAGGAACCTTATGAAGCTACAACGCATCCGTGTCATTACCATCTGTATCATCCGCAAAGACGATTCCATTCTTGTTTTTGAAGGTTATGACCATGTCAAAGGCGAGACTTTTTACCGTCCGCTTGGTGGCGGGATTGAGTTTGGTGAACCCAGCATCGAGGCTTTAAGACGCGAGTTTCGTGAGGAGATCAATGCGGAATTGACCGAACTACGCTATCTGGCAACGCTTGAAAATATCTTCACCGTCTACGGCAAAACCGGGCATGAATTTATCGTCACCTACGAGGGTAAGTTTGCCGATGCGGCGCTGTATGAAAAAGAAATCATCGTTGGCTTTGAAGATAATGGCGACCGTTTCAAAGCCTTGTGGATATCTCTAGCAGATTTCCGCGCAGGCAAGTTCCCGCTGTACCCAACCGGTTTGCTGGAATTGTTGTAGAATAGAAGGACTGCCCATCAGTTTGTATGGAGAAGAAATCACATGAGCCTGGTGAAAATTGCAATTCTTGCCTTTATGTTATTAGAGTTCCTCAACGTGCTCGCCCTCTATTTTGCGCCTGGCTCCAAGACTTCCAATGCTGTAGGCGTTTTTACAGCTTGGGAAAAGTCAAAAGGATATCCGGAAATTCACGACTTCATCAAATATCTTGTCAATTGGGTTGCTGGTGCCAAGTTGATCTTTCTATTGCTCTTAGCCGTCATCGTGGTAAACGCCGATGTTGACATGCAGCGCATGAGTCTGATCGCTTTGGCGATTGCAACCTTGTCTTTCTACTGGCGTTTATTTCCGCTGATTAAAAAGATGGATAAAAACGGGGAAATTACCCCAAAGAATTATTCGATTGGTTTAGGTGTGATTATTTTTGTTCTTGTAGCCATGTTTTTAATTGCTGCGCTGATTTAGTGTGACGAGTCTTGCTAATTAATTCCGGCAAGAATACAGAGAAGAAAGATATGGAAAAAGACTACAAAATCATTCATGTTGAAAATCCTGAAGAATCTGTTTGGGGCATCAGCACTTTTTCTTTAGAAAAGAGCTATGAAAAGATTCTCTGCTCTTAAACTTGCGCAAGGACTTTTTGCCCTCAACACATTGATATGGGTTGGGTTGGGTTTTGCCACCTTGATGAGACTTGGGGAGGCATCCACACAATTGAGGGTCATTATGGCGATTATGGGGGTGATGATGTTCGGGAATGCTGGAGCAATGCTCCTTTCGGCTTGGTTGCTGCCCAAAAAAAGGATGCCCGTATTCATCTTTATGCTGCTACTGCTCATCGTCAACATTTTGCTGACCTTTACCGACCAAGTCGGGTTTTGGGATTGGCTGACCGTGCTGATTGATTTTGCTTTGGTTGGCATTCTGCTGGGGCGCTGGAAATTCTTCGTGGGCGGGAATTAACGAATTTCGTTGTTTTTTGGAAAGTTCTTATGAACTGGAAGCAAGTTCAAATCAGGGGCGCTTCGGGTTGTCTAATCCTTTTGCTTTATTTCAGAATCTATTGTATAACTTCTAAAGTACGTTATAATAAACAGGTTTGAGTAATATTTCACAATAAACCAATTCACCTATATTTTAGGAGGTTCTATCATGACTGTAAAAGTCGGCATTAATGGATTTGGACGCATCGGGCGTCAGGTTTTGAAAGCTGCCAAAGAACGTGCTGGCGACAAAATTGAGATCGTTGCGATCAATGATCTTTTTGATGCAAAGACCAATGCCCATCTGTTCAAATACGATTCAAGCTACGGCATTTACCCCGGCACCGTTGAAGTGGACGGGAAAGATTTGGTCGTAGACGGCAAGAAGATCGAGATTTTCGCTGAACGCGATCCCGGAAATATTCCGTGGGCAGACCTCGGCGTTGAGATCGTGATCGAGTCGACGGGTGTTTTCCGTGACACCAAGAAAAACCCCGGTCCCCAAACCCACATCGAAAAAGGCGGCGCCAAGAAGGTGATTATTTCTGCGCCTGCCAAAAATGAAGATGTGACGATTGTGCTCGGTGTCAACGATGGCGATTATGACCCCGCGAAACATCATATTGTCTCGAACGCATCCTGCACCACCAACTGTCTGGCTCCCGCTGCGAAAGTTGTTCAGGATAACTATGGCATCGTCAAAGGTTTGATGACCACCGTGCATTCGTACACCAACGATCAGCGCATCCTTGATCTGGCGCACAGCGATCCGCGCCGCGCCCGCGCTGCTGCCGTGAATATCATCCCGACCACCACCGGCGCTGCTAAAGCGGTTGCTTTGGTCATCCCCGAACTGAAGGGTAAATTCGACGGCTATTCCTTGCGCGTCCCGACCCCGACCGTTTCCATCGTCGATTTCGTCGTCGAAACCGAAAAACCGATCACTCTCGAAGGTTTAAAAGCCGACCTGAAAGCTGCCTCCGAAGGCGCAATGAAAGGCATCCTTGGCTACAGCGATGAGCCGCTCGTTTCGATGGACTTCAAAGGTGACCCGCGCTCCTCGATTATCGACGCCGACAGCCTAATGGTCATCGGCGACAATATGGCGAAGATCGTCACCTGGTACGATAACGAGTGGGGCTACTCCTGCCGCACCGTTGACCTCGCTGTGATGATGG
This sequence comes from Anaerolineales bacterium, assembly GCA_050293165.1. Classification (GTDB taxonomy): domain Bacteria; phylum Chloroflexota; class Anaerolineae; order Anaerolineales; family Villigracilaceae; genus Desulfolinea. The sequence continues at coordinate 11,279 of JBNKMO010000085.1, forward strand.
CTGAAACTCTTTAGTTCACAAATCTAGGAAAACCATTAAAACGTGATGCGTGAAACGTGAATTTTTATCACGCATCACGTTTCACGTTTTTCATTTGGAGTAAACCATGAATAAGAAAACACTCAAAGACATCGACGTCAAGGGCAAAAAAGTGCTCGTGCGTGTGGATTTCAATGTCCCGATCAAGGATGGCAAAGTCGGCGACGACACCCGTATTCAAGCTGCGTTACCCACTCTGAACTATCTGCTGGATCAAGGCGCGGCACTGATCCTGACCTCGCATCTCGGACGCCCGAAAGGCGAAGCCAAACCTGAATTTTCGCTGGCCCCCGTTGCCGAATATCTCGGCGGTCTTGTAGATGTGCCCGTTAAATTTGCTGGCGATTGCCTCGGTGACGTAGCGAAAGCCGCTGCTGCGGCTCTTCAGCCCGGCGAAATTCTCCTGCTGGAGAATACCCGTTTCCACAAAGGCGAGAAGAAGAATGACCCTGCGATGGCGAAAGAACTTGCTTCCTTTGCGGATGTCTTTGTCAACGATGCTTTCGGCACCGCGCACCGCGCCCACGCTTCGAATGTTGGTGTGGCAGAACATCTTCCCGCCGCAGCAGGCTTCCTGCTCGAAAAAGAACTCAAATATCTTGGTGAGAGCATTGCGAATGCCGAACGTCCCTTTGTGGCGATTTTGGGCGGCGCAAAAGTGAGCGACAAGATCGGCGTCATCACCAACCTGCTCGAGAAAACCGACAAGATTCTGATCGGCGGCGGGATGGCGAATACCTTCTTTAAAGCCCAGGGCTACGAGATGGCCGATTCGCTTGTCGAAGCGGATGCGCTTGAGACTGCCAAAGAATTACTGCAAAATGCCGGAGACAAGTTGCAACTGCCCGTCGATATGGTCATCGCTGACGAATTCGCCGAGCAAGCCCAAAGTAAGGTCGTTCCGGTTGGGGATGTCCCCGCAGGCTGGCGTGTGCTGGATATTGGTCCTGCCACGGTTGCGACCTATGCCGAGATCCTGAAATCCGCAAAAACGGTCGTCTGGAACGGTCCGATGGGCGTTTTCGAGTTCCCCGAATTTGCAAAAGGCACCTATGGCGTTGCCGAAGCGGTCGCAGCTGCGGATGCAGTCAGCATCATCGGCGGTGGTGACTCTGTCGCAGCCATCAAACAATCCGGTCTCGACGATCAGGTCAGCCACATTTCGACCGGTGGCGGCGCCTCGCTCGAAATGCTCGAAGGTAAGGTTTTGCCCGGCTTGGCCGCTTTGGCGGATAAGTAGTCCATCTTTTTTCTAAGATCAAGACTACAAAAGTCTTTATGACTTTTGTAGTCTTTTGCTTTATGAAGTGGGCTATAATTTGACGATTATAATAAGTCAGATCAAAGGACAATTTTATGACGTTTAATGATGGCGAAAATGTGGGGCCCTATCGGGTCATGGAACAACTTGGGCGGGGCGGTATGGCAACGGTTTACAAGGCCTATCATGCTAACCTTGACCGGCACGTAGCGCTCAAAGTGCTGCATCCCGCCTTTTTGGAAGACGTAGGCTTCCTCGCTCGTTTCCAGCGTGAAGCGCGTCTGGTCGCCAAACTGGAACATCCCAACATCGTGCCGATCTATGATTTTTCCGAGCATGCCGGACAGCCCTACCTGGTGATGAAATTTGTCGAAGGCGAAACCCTCAAAGCCCATCTGCTTCGTGGACGCCTGAATGTGGAGCAGATTTGGGGTGTGGTAGAGGCGGTCGGCGCAGGGTTGGGATACGCCCATAAACAGGGCATTTTGCACCGCGACATTAAACCTTCCAATGTTATCGTCGCCACCGATGGGCAAATGTACCTTGCTGACTTTGGCTTGGCACGCATCGCTGAAATGGGCGAATCCACCCTTTCCGGCGACATGATTATGGGCACGCCCCAATATATCTCACCTGAACAGGCGATGGGCGTCAAAGACCTCGACGTACGTACCGACATCTACTCTTTCGCCGTCATGCTCTACGAGATGGTCGTTGGGCAAGTCCCCTTTAGCTCCGACACCCCCTTTTCCATTATTCACGATCATATTTATTCGCCGCTGCCGCTGCCGAAGAGCGTCAACCCTTCGATCCCGGATGAAGTCGAGCGTGTGCTGCTCAAAGCTCTCTCCAAAGACCGCGATGATCGCTATCAGAGCGTCCCAGAACTGGTCAAAGCCTTCAAGGATGCCTGGAAAGAAGCCGATGTCGATATGGCCGAAGTGACCATGACAGCCCCGATCCGCGATCTAAAAGCCGCGAGCGCCCCTGTCCCGCTACCTGCTTCCGTATCCCCAACACTTGCCCCGTCCCAGGCAAATGCCGCTGCTCTTGCGCAGGCAGAGCCTGTTTCCAACGTCGAAGCGCCAAAACCACAAAAGAAGAAACGAAAAATTTTATTCTATGTTTTGGGTGCGATCGCCTTTCTTTGTGTTGGTCTGCTCGCAATTGGCGCGATTATAGATTTCCGAAACAATCGGGGCCTCGACAATACTATAGAGAAGAATCTCACTGTTGAAGAAGCCCGCGATTTTGTACAGAGCGAACCAAATAATCCCGATGCCCAGTTGGAGTTTTCTCTCGCCCTACTGGAGAAAAAACAATTCGAGCAAGCCTACCAGGCATTGCGCAGAGGTCTCGAGCTCGCAGGCGATGATGTTGATTTCCATTACTCCGCAGGTTTTGCAATGATGGAAAAGGAATCCTGGCTTGGGGCAGCCGTTGTCTTTACACACGCGTTGAACAATACCCCGCCCGACCGCATGGATGACCGCCTCATCTTTGAAGAGTTTTTCCGTGAAAGCATCTACAAAGCTGCGATGGCGCCAGAACTCTTTCAAGCGATTCCCAAAGAAGAGATTTTACGCCAAGACGAACCCATGCTGCGTCTTGCAGAGGCGCGCCAGACCCTCTATCACGGCAATCGTGAGGAAGCCTGGGGTATGCTCGAAGACTTGAAAACCTTTAAACCTGGCATGCAAGAAGCGCTGCTACTCGAAGCAGAAATGCTCATGCGTGACCGCCGCCCCGCCGAAGCCATCCCCTTGCTTGAATCGCTGATAGACAGCGATCTGGGCCCTGAGTGGATTCACGTGGAGGCCGAAAAATATCTTAGCGAAATGCCTAAATAGGAGAAATTATATGCGTACCCCCATTGTTGCTGGAAACTGGAAAATGAATAATACCGTCGCCGATGCGCGCGAACTAGTCTCTGAACTGGTGCCGTTGGTCAAAGATATATCCGACGTCAAAGTTGTGCTTTGCCCGCCTGCAGTAGCCCTTTTGCCTGTGAGTGCCTTGTTAGCTGGAACCAAGATCGGCCTTGGTGCCCAAAATATGCACTGGGAAGCCAGCGGAGCGTACACCGGGGAGCTTGCTCCCGCTATGGTGGCAGAGTTCGGGCAGTATGTTATTCTCGGCCACTCCGAGCGCCGCGCCTACTTTGGCGAGACCGATGAAACCGTGAATAAAAAAATCCATGCCGCGCAGGCGAACGGGCTTGTTCCGATTGTCTGTGTCGGGGAAACGCTCGAGGAAAACGAAGCAGGCCAAACGTCGGCAGTTGTTTCGCGCCAAATCAAAGCTGGGCTGAAAGATGTTAGCGCCGATCTGGTCATCGCCTACGAACCGATCTGGGCGATTGGCACCGGGCGTGCCGCGACTGCTGAATTGGCGAATGATACGATCAAAGCGCTGCGTGCTGTCTTGGCAGAAATCTTTGGTGCAGAGGCTGCTGAGGGTATCCGCATCCTGTATGGCGGTTCCGTGAAAGGCCATAATGCCGCTGAATACTTCTCTCAGAGTGATATTGACGGTGCGTTGGTGGGCGGTGCTTCTCTTAAGGCTGCTGATTTTGCTGCGATTGCGGCTGCTGCGCAGAACGACTAACCTGCTAAAGATTTGAACCTTCGCTCTCTGGATGGCTTGATCTGGCTCGTGTTGATGCTGCTTCCGTTGATTTTTTTGCAACGGAAGTTTCATCGCGAGATTCAAGCCATCTTTTTGATTCTGACGCGGCGTGCCAATGTCACGATGGTGATTTTTTCGTTGATTTTTTTCCCGGGCGTTTTTCTGCATGAGTTGAGTCATTATCTGGTGGCGAAATTGCTCTTTGTCCCCACTGGTGGCTTCTCGCTTATCCCGCAAAGTATGCCGAACGGCACCTTGAGGCTCGGCTACGTGGAAGTCTCGAAAACCGATATTTTGCGCGACTCCATTATCGGGATGGCACCCCTCATCGCGGGCGGACTCTTCATTTCATATGCAGCGGTTTACCCGCTGAATCTGTTGCCTTTATGGGATGCCCTACGTCAAGCGGATTTCACCCTCTTTTGGACAGGTTTCTTTAACTTGCCAAATTTGCCCGATTTTTTCCTTTGGCTTTATCTCACTTTTGCAGTTAGTAGCACGATGCTGCCCTCCGAATCGGATCGGAATGCCTGGCTGCCCCTGGGAGGGCTGATCGCCTTTTTGCTTGTTGGTGCAGTTTTGGCAGGCGCCGGTGTTTGGCTGCTCGAAAATCTCGCTCCTCCGCTAAACACCTTTTTTCGCTCAGTGGCGGCGATCTTCGGCTTGAGCGCTGGCGTACATGGATTATTGATTTTGCCACTTTTGCTCATTCACAAAGGGCTGGCTCGCGTGACGGGTGTGGATATTCAATAAGAAAAGAGCGAGTGTTTTAACTCGCTCTTTTCCTGTTTTATGAGCTGCTTGGATTGTCTAACTCTGGTTTATACCGCTCATTTCTTTATAATCCTCCAAATAGGGACATTATGGTCCAGTCCCTAAAATTTTCAAGCTGTATAGATTGTCGGCTTCCTTAACTCCTGTAAAGAGAAACTTATTTCTTATCCAAGCCTGATCTGTTACAGTGCCATTGCCTGCAACCCAGCTTGAGAACATAAACACACTTGGCTTTACAGAAAAAGAAATAGTAGCAATAAAATCTACATCTTCCTCTGCCCTTAAAGCTGAAAAACTGTTCGGTGTTTCGACGCTGAGTAATTCATATTCACTAAGCCTATGTTGCGAATCTGCATCTTGAGTTTTGAAATGATCCAACCATTGTGTGAATAAGATTTTGGCAATTTCCTCTTGTGTATAGTCCTCAACCTCCTTGCTGGATATGGTAGCGGTAAACTCTGGTGTCCATCCATTTTTGGCAGGAATAGGTGTTGGAAGCGGGGACGGGGTTGTAGTTTGTGTAACTTGGATCACCCCAGAAACTGTGTCTACCGCCGTAGGTGGCTGGTACGCATTTGGACGATCCTTACATGCTGCAATAAATATCCCCAATAAGAATAGGAAGATTATTCTCTGAGACTTACGAAAAGTTATTTTTCTCATCTAACTCACCTTATTATCTCGCTCCCAGCGTTTGATCGCGTTCTCTACCAATATATTGCGTGTCGCTTTGGGGGTAAATCTGCGCTCGTGCTCGATCAAGCGTTCAGCAACATCACGGTCATTCCCAACCTTTGCCAGCAGTTCCTGATAACGTTTTTGGCTTTCCACCACCGGTGCGAAGAGATCGTCGATCATCATTTGGCGCAGCATTTTATCGGCAATCCTGATGCCTATGAAGCAGGTAGCGCCGGTTATCAGCAGGCTGAGTATTGAAAATATCTGCCAAAGGAAGGCGCTCCCGCCCTCCGTCAGAAAGACGATGGCGCCGAGCAGAACACTGAAGAGAATAAGGCTGCTATTCCCGAAATTGCTCTTTTGCTGGCTGATACGTTGATAGAGAAATCCGCCCGAAAACGCGCCCGCGGAGAGTGTGCCTGTTGCGAGTAGAACAATAAAAGTGATCGTAGGCGCTTCGGTCAGTGATGCGCGGATTGGAATATACAACAATAGTCCGATAAACGCCGTGATGAACCAGCCTGCTAAAATAGCAAAGGGCAAGCGCAGCGCACTTTCAACGTTATTAAGCGCGCTGCTTTGTGGGCTGCGCACCTCTTCAGGTTCGTAGATGCTGACGCCACAATGCGGACAACGTGTTTCTTTAATATAAAAGATGCCGCCGCAGCGGGCGCATTCGATTTCGTTGTGATTTTCTTCTGCCATTTTTTGGAATTAGGGATAATGATTTTGCGAATGAAGCGAAGCAATCTCATTTACTGTGAGACTGCTTCGTCGCCGCGAGCGGCTCCTCGCCGAATCATCACTTATATGTTTACGCCGTGCCAAACTGACGATCACCGGCATCGCCCAGGCCGGGGACGATGTAGCCGATCTCGTTCAGACGGTCGTCGATGGCGGCGAGGTGGATCGGGACATCGGGATGCGCTTTTTGCATCACATCCAGTCCTTCGGGGGAGGCGATCATCGCCACGAACTTGATCCGGCTGACGCCCCAACGTTTCACCACGTCTACAGTAGCAACCGCCGAACCACCGGTAGCAAGCATCGGGTCAAGAATGAGACAAACCGAAACCGTCGGCTCGATGGGCAGCTTGTTGTAATACTCCACGGGCTGCAAGGTTTCCTCATCCCGATATAAGCCAATATGCCAAACCTCGGCCGAGGGCATTAATCCCCAAACACCTTCTACCATCCCCAAACCGGCACGCAGGATCGGCACCAGACCAATCTTTTCTTTTAGTTCGGCGCCATTTGTGGTGGCAAGCGGTGTTTCGACTTCGCGCGGGGTCACAAGCAGATCGGCGGTCGCTTCGTAGGCCAGCAGAGCCGAAATCTCGCGTACCAACTCGCGGAATTTCTTCGGCTGCGTGTTTTTATCGCGCAGGCGGGTCAGTTTATGGGCAACAAGCGGATGATTGGAAGGATATATATTTGACATTTTTTCTCCTTGAAGTGGTTCCCTAGATTATAGCGGAGATTAAGGAAGATATGACTTTTTATCTCTTGACCCTTATCCAGATTAATTGTACATTTGTTTCGAATTCACATTATCAAAGGGATGAATGATGGCTGCTCATATTTTGGTCGTAGACGATAACGAACTCAACCTCAAACTTGCTACCCGTGTTTTAGAGAAGGATGGCTACCAGATATCGACGGCGTTAAACGGCATCGAAGCCTTGAAGCTTGCGAACGCCAAACCGCCTGATCTGGCAATTCTCGACGTGATGATGCCCGATATGGACGGCTATGAGCTATGCGCACGCTTGCGAGAAAACCCCAAGATGAAACATATGCCCATCATCATTTTGACGGCGCTCTCAAGTGTGGAAGACCGTCTGAAGGCTTTCGATGTTGGCGCGGATGACTTCCTTTCAAAGCCCTTCATTCCAGCTGAACTACTGGCGCGAGTGAAAGTCTTTCTGCGTCATCTTGAAACACGTGCTGTTCATCAGGAACAGTTTGCTTACAAGATCGCGGTTTTTTCCTTGCGGGGCGGTGTCGGGGTCTCAACTCTGGCGACCAACCTTGCCGCAGGCATGACCCAGCTTTGGGGTGAAGAGAGCGTTTTGGCCGATATGGCCTTCTTCAACGGACAGAGCGCGCTTATGTTCGATTTGCCGATGCGCAACACCTGGGGCGACCTTGCCAATATCCCCAGCGAAGAAATTGATGGCGAAATTCTCGAGCAGATCATGCTCCGTCACGGGGGTGGGACGCGTGTTCTGGCTGCTCCGCGCAGTGCTGTCAATGCCGATATGATCTCGGATGACAAAGTCAGGCGTGTGATTGAATTGCTTGAGAACCGCTATCCCTATCTGATCTTTGACCTGTCCCACGATTTCTCGCCCACGACGCTCGCCACGCTTGATGCCGCCGATAAGATATTGCTCGTACTTGCCCCCGAATTGGCATCGGTTCGCTCGGCAGGTATGGCATTGAGTGTTTTCGAAGAGTTGGGCTACCCGGACGATAAAATCGAACTCGTCCTGAACTGGAACTTCCAAAGTCAGGGCTTGCCGCGCGGCGAGATCGAAACGGCGCTCAAACGCAAGATCCAGATCGTGATCCCCTACGTGGCGGATTCCATCGTCACCGCTATTACGATGGGCAAACCGCCCATTATTACCGCGCCTGAGACTCCTCTTGGCGCGCTCCTTGAAGACCTGGCTTTCCGCTGGAGCGACCCCGATCAAAAGAAGAAACGTCCTGAAAACCCGACCGAAGCTTGGTTGCGCATTGCCGAGCGCATGCGACAGAGAGCCAAAAAATCTTAACGATCCAAGCGGGATGAAAGTCCCGCTTCGCATTTAATTTAGGCTTGCTGCCGCTCCCTCAGGTATAATCTCATCCATGAACGATTCCGATAACCGCCCCCTCGATCCTGAAGCCAAACCCGATGATCGCGTCGATAACGCGCTGCGTCCGCAGTTGCTTGCCGACCTGATCGGACAGCATCAGGTCAAAGAAAATCTCGCCATCCTGATCGAAGCCGCACGTCAACGCGAAGAAGCCCTCGACCATGTGCTTTTCTACGGTCCGCCCGGGCTTGGGAAGACGACCCTCGCTCATATTCTCGCGAATGAGATGAGCGTAAATATCAAAATCACGTCGGGGCCTGCCATTGAGCGCGCAGGCGACTTGGCTGCCATCCTGACCAATCTGCGGGCTGGCGACATTCTTTTCATCGACGAAATTCATCGTCTTGGGCGGGCGGTTGAAGAAGTACTCTACCCCGCAATGGAAGATTATTCGCTCGATATTGTGATCGGCAAAGGCCCTTCGGCGCGTTCGATCCGTTTGAAGCTGCCGCACTTCACGGTCGTGAGCGCGACGACACGTTTGGCGCTGGTCACCGCGCCTTTGCGGGCGCGTTTCGGGGCCGTCTATCGGTTGGAGTATTATGATCTCGAAGCGATGCAAGCCATTGTCACGCGCGCCGCGCGACTTTTGGATGTCCCCGCTGATGAAGAAGGGATCATCGAAATCGGGCGTCGTGCTCGCGGCACCCCGCGTGTGGCTCTGCGTCTGCTGCGCCGTGTGCGTGACTATGCCCAAGTGCGCGCGGATGGCACGATCACGAAGAGTGTCGCAGCAGAAGCCCTAAACCTGCTCGCCATCGACGAACTCGGCCTGGACGATATGGATCGGCGCGTGCTGAAAGCGATCATCGAAAAATATCGCGGCGGGCCCGTGGGGTTAAATACCATCGGCGCGTCAATCAGCGAAGAACCCGATACGATCATGGATGTGGTCGAACCCTATTTGCTGCAACTCGGCTTCCTCGACCGCACCCCGCAGGGGCGTGTGGCGACAAAACGTGCTTACGAGCATTTGGGCTTTGAATATAAGCAAGAAGAGCAGCAGGGGAAATTGTTGTAGTGTAGGTTTGTCTATGACTTCTATGGGTATGGTATAGCTATGGATGAACTGCTTAGTTGGTTTGAAACTCATCAAGTCACTGTCGATATTATTCAGTGGATATCATTGCTATTAATAGCTTGGTTTTCTGGGTTGTTTCGGTTTATTCGAAGTTACACTGTAAAACCGATTTTTGAAATTGTCCCAACAGCAAGTATGGTGTTCATTGAAAAAATTAAAGAACATGATAAACATCGAGAATTGGTTAGAGCGTCTTTTATCATAAATGCAGGGTTAGTAAATAGAACTAATGAGAGAATCGTTTTAGATAAAGCATATTTGTCATATGAAACGGAAAAGTTTTGGAGACGTTATAAACAGCAATTATTACACGTAGTTTTTCCGTCTAGACCGAGAAAACAGGTTGGTACAGTTACAAAATTGATGTCGGTGTTTTTTACTGAGTATTCAGAAGAAAACGGAAGACACGAAGTTATTACAGGTATATTAGAGCCAAAAGACAAGTGTGGTGGTTATCTGCTTTTTGTTAGCTTTACATACGGAAATTGGAATCCTAAAATAAGGAATGGTCGCATTAATGTAAAACTAACAGGAGTTTTAACGAGCGGTGAAAAAATTACAAGCAAGGCTTCTTTAAGAATTGAACAATCTAAAGAAGTAATAGAAAAGTTTTCGCCAGGCTTATTGAAGCATATTGCTAACGAAGCTACTTGGAATCACGATTTGTCGGTAATAAAATGAAATTTCTTTTCTGATGGAAAATTTAGGTCGTTTTTTGATGCTGGGCGGCATCATCCTTTTTCTTGTCGGTGGGTTGGTCTGGCTTGGCGCGCGTGTCTGCATTCCGCTGGGGCGTTTGCCGGGGGATATTCATCTTGAAGGTGAGAACGTCTCTTTCCATTTCCCGCTGGCGAGTTCGATCATCGTTTCGATTATTTTGACGGTTTTGTTGAATGTAGTTTTGCGCTTTTTGAATAAATAACTGATGTTAC
>JBNKMO010000086.1:0-4856 GCA_050293165.1 Anaerolineales bacterium
GATACGACCCCGCCGCCTGTGCCAGCACCCGCTGTCCCCGCAAATGGCTTGGAATTGACCTGCCGCTCAACGCAAACTTTGGCTTGGTTGCCTGTAACGGACCCCAGTGGCATTGATGGATATTATGTGAAGCTGGAAAAAGAAATTACGGCTGGCAATTGGCAATCGGCAGGTGGCTACGGACCCGTAAGCGGAAAACAAGTAGAGGCAACTGTAGATTGCGGTATTCGCTATCGCTGGATGGTGCGCGCTCAAGATGGGGCTGGAAATTACAGCGCTTGGTCGGCTCCATCAAGCTTCTCGGTTACTTTAAATTAGAGCGGGAGGACAAAATGAACAGAAACTCTTCTCAAGATCAAACAATGGTGTCACGCTCAAATAAAAAAAGCAAATTACCACTCCTGCTCGGCTGTTTCTTTGTCTTGGCCTTGCTTTTTGGTGTGGTCATTTTAGGCGGCTTCTTCTATAGCACCACTAGCGCATCCGAACAATCGGTTGTTTTCATTCGTGCTCCGCAACAGGGAGAAGTATTAATAGCTAATCAGCCCTTTCAGGTGAGCGCATTGGCACGTGACGATCATAAAATTACGCGTATAGAACTTTGGATAGATGGAGTCTTGATTGACGCCCAGACAAGTAACACCCAAGGCGGGATCAATCCCTTCCCTTTATTAACAACCTGGTATCCGCCAGAGGGTACGCACACTTTAATTGTGAGAGCCTTTAACAGTCGCAACCAATCTACGCAAGCTTCTATTACTGTGAACGCGACGGCTTTGGCAGATCGAGATTTTGATGGCATCGCGGATGATGCAGATGCCTGCCCCGATGAAGCTGGGAGCGAAGCAGCAGAGGGATGCCCCGACCGTGATTTTGACGGGGTCACTGACGCAACAGACGCTTGCCCCGATGAAGCCGGATTACCGCCAGACGGCTGCCCAACCCCTAGCGAAAGCGACCGCGACGGAGACGGAATGCTCGATAGCGCAGATGCCTGCCCCGATGAAGTCGGCTCCCCCCTTGCAGATGGCTGCCCAGACGCAGATGGTGATGGCGTTGCTGACGGAACAGATGCCTGCCCCGCCGAACCTGGCGCAAGCGCAGATGGCTGCCCCGAACCTGAGGGAGCTTTGCCGCCTGATCCGGCCCCCGATGGTGGAGATGAGCCTCCCCTGCCTCGCCCAGGCGATGAACCACCCGTCCCGGAAGATGATGATGAACCAGAGCCTGGTGGGATAGGTGAAGTATTTCCGCTTCCCGAAGCAAAGGCAGAAGTTCAACTCAGGATTGAAGCCTATTATCTCGCACTCAGAAACCCCTATGACAGGGTTTGGTGTTATGTTCGATTGGACGAAGGAGAACCTAGTCTCTATGAATTTGACAGTTTTGACGACTTACATTGGGATATCGCAGCAGAACTTGGAGGTGAAAACAGTGTGCTCTATTGGCACGAAGAGACTCAACCTTTAGAAATTTCAGTTGAGTGTCTGGGATCTAATGCCGGCGGTAGACCTGTTGAGTTAGAAGCATTAGCAGCCTCACACCCACGAGAAGAGTGGGATGGAAGTGACTTGAGGGTTGAGTCCGCTGATGCCCTTGTACACTATCGTATTACCGAGTCATCTTGTAGTGAAAGCCATTGTCTTGCGCCGATCTTAAATTCGATCTCCTTGGGGCCCAGAGGAGAAGGCCCCTATACCTTGCAATGGCGATGGCACGGTGATGAAAGCCAAATTGACGGTTTTGCCTTGCAAATATCTACAGAGGAAGAAGGAGTGGTCGATACGGTTTACCTTGAAGACTCCGCAATGCGCTCTCTTGACATGGCAGATTATATGCCCGCTTGTGGCGAAACATTTTACTTTGAGATGTATGCCTATGCAGAAGGCATACACTCCTCAATGAGCAATCCCCAATATTGGCCCGGCGATACGTGTACCTATACCGCCAGTGTGACTTTCACTACAGTGGAAGTGCACAATCCGCCAGCCGACGAAGACGGACTCCATCGCCCAGGTCCTATTTATGGTAATTTTTGGATATCTAATGGAACCACTGTTGAAAACCTCGATTTCAATGCCTGTTGGTGCTACTTTGGTCCCGGTATGACATTTTGGGGTTGGTGCGAAGGGCTTGAACTGCCAAGCGGTACTTATTCGATCAATCGTGGCATCTTTGACTGGATAGATAGAGCGCAGGCCAGTTGCATAGGCAATGGATGTAATAGCAACGATTTTTACGCCCCCTTTAGCTCTTCGCTGCATATTCCCCTTGAAAACGATAGCGACCTGACCATTGGTGGCCTCATTATGGATTGTGATGCCAGAAACTCAAACGATGTTGTTTTTGAAGAACAGGGCAGTATTAGAATTAACACAGATGATCTGGATTATCTAACTATCCCAATCCCCTTTGAGTTGGATGGAGACCACATCAATTTGAACAGCTTCATCCGGATGGGCCGATAAAACAACTCACCTCCTACTCCCCCCATTTTTGCTTTTCAAAATGGGGGGATAAAGGGGGGGCGGACATGGCAATGTAGATTATCGTTTCACTTGTAACCGCACTATTGCAAATTTGAAGAAAATCATGCACCGCTCAAAATGCATCCGTGACCGTGCAGCGTACGCATGAAGCCTATCGTTTTACTGCCGAGACCAGTCTCTCCATCGCCAAGCGAATTTTGGCGGAAGATTTCAGAGTCGGCTTCCAGCATGGCGTACGGTTCAGATTTTCTTTTGGGGTTTGATGGGGTGGAACGGGAAGATTTAGCCTGATACGTGAGACTACAAAAGCCTTAAAAACTTTTGTAGTCTCTTTTTATTTAACGAAGATCGCCACGCTATCGATTTGAGCGGTATGAGGAGCGACGTCGAAAGGGGTGACCGACTGTAGCCGATACCCGCCCTCGATCAGACGTGCCGCATCCCGAGCCAATGTCGACGGATCGCGCGAGACGTAGGCTAGTTCGGCGGAACCGAGGGAGAGAATCCCGTCGAGGGTATGGCGACCAAGCCCCCCCACGGGCGGGTCGACGAGGATGATGTCCGGGGTGAAATCGAGGCTGGGGAGCACATCCATTGCTTGCGCCTGATAGAGTTCCACATTCTCAAATTCATCCAGATTGATCGCAAAATCGTCGCAGGCGGTAGCGTCTGATTCGACGCAGACCAACCGACCCACTTTCTGCGCTAGAAAGGCGCTGAAGGAGCCGATGCCGCTGTGCAGTTCGAGCAGGGTGGTTTCGGGCGTGAGCATCAGGGTTTCGAGCAGATGCGTGATGATTTGTTCGGCAGCAGGCAGGTTGGGATGCGAGAAGCAGGTGGGCGAGGCGCGGAAGGGACGCTCGTGGAGTAGATTGACGAGATGGTCGTCGCCGCCCATGACGATGGCTTCGCCGTTGTTGACGTGGACAACCGAGAGATCGTCGAGCAGGCGCATTTCGGGCGTTTCGGGGTTGTCGGAGTAGAAGATGAACATCAGGTTATCGGCGGCATCTTGACGTAGGGAAATTTGCTCGAAGAGGTCGTTGGCACCGAACTCGAGGTCTTCCCAAAATTCGTTGATGGCAGGTGCGGGAAGGTGGCATTCTTCAAGGTAGAGCAGGTTGGGGCTTTTGTTCTCGGGGATGTGGCGCTCGCTGACGAGGAAATCCATCTGATTGCGGTAGTTCCAAAGCTGCGGCGAGGGGACGGTATCGTTGACGGGCGGATCCTCAATTTTGCCGATGCGGGTCAGTTGATCGCGCAATATCTCGGCTTTGGCTTTGAGTTGGGTTTCGTAGGAGATATGCTGATAAGCGCAGCCCTGGCAAACGCCAAAATGTTTACATTTGGGTGCGATACGCTCCGGCGATGCTTCAAGGATTTCGAGCAATTCGGCGCGGGCGAAGCCTTTTTTCTGGAAAGTCAGGCGGATGCGAACACGTTCGCCAGGTAGGGCATAGGGAACGAAGACTGCGCGGTTGTCTGGCTCGGGCAGGCGTCCCATTGTTTCGCCGCCGTAGAGATATTTATCGAGAGTGATTTCGTAGGTTTGGTCGGGCATGGGGTGATTTTATCCTGTTTTCAGTATTTGATTGTAGCGACGATGTCTAGAGCCGTGTCAAGATCGTCTGTTGAAAGCTGATCGATGCCAACAGATAGAGCTTCTTTTATTTCATCTGGCTCGTTTAGGTTTGCGCCATGAACAAGCATACCCTCTTTATGAAGCCTTTTCACAAAATTATTTTCCAGCAAAACCTTAGGCAAATGCGCAACTTGTGCATCTAACAGTTTCATCCAGTCGACAAGATGTTCTTGCCCCAACTCTTTTGATTTCCATGCTGGAAAAGGGTTGAAGAATGCGCCTGTGCGAATGTAGGGAGCATGTTTTTTGATATGCAAAAGTAGCGGGGTATGAGGAGATGTAAGTTCAACATCAGCTTCCACTCTTGTACGCTCAACTTCCCCTAAAATATGTTGTAGAAAGAGAATGCTTGGGTTTCGGAGTTCAATTTCAAAGCGGATTTTTCCCTTGCCAACATCAAGAATATCCTTCAAGGTTGGCATACGTTCTTTGGAAAAAGTGTGATCGAATTTTGAGCCAATATCGAATTCTTGCAATTCTTTCAGCGTGAAGTCCCCAACGAAGCCTGAACCATCTTCTGTCCTGCCAAGAAAATAATCATGATGAATAACGAGTTGATTATCTTTTGAAAAATGGACATCAAACTCTATTGCATCCGCACCCTTTTCTATCGCAGCCTCGAATGCTGAGATAGAATTTTCCGGAGCGAATTTTGTTACTCCCCGATGTGCAATAATCAGCGGTTTTTGCATGTGAGAAAAAGGGGCGACCAGTCGGTCGCCCCT
>JBNKMO010000087.1:0-15987 GCA_050293165.1 Anaerolineales bacterium
TGACCTTTTCTGCTCATTTCATCCAACTCCTTTTTTGATGGTGTTGGCAAGCCCGGTCACTTCGGGTATTTAGCTTTCTCATCGGGGTCGCCCTCCCTCGCCGCCAGTTTTTAAATCAATTTGACCGGAAACCACGGTGCAGCTCGGGGCTACCTATATTCAAACGCCTCCATTGCTCTGTACGGCTTGCGTGCCTGCCATTTAAGAGTATACTTTTTTCAGCGAACGTGGGGTTTCTCCTGGATAAAATGAAGCCCCTTCATCTTGGGTGCAGGTGACGGTAGCGATTCGGCGCGATTTTTAGCAGTTTTCTGGCTTTATCATTTCCCCGTTTGTGGGCATCTTCTCGTCCCGCCCTTGTCCGCCGCTAACGCAAACCGTTAAGTGGCTGAACTTGCACAGAGAAAGATGAGAAAGTTCGTGTCAAGAAAGCAAATTTCACTAATCTTGTTCTTGGGTGTATTTATCATTGCATCATGTGAGGCGCAAAATGTACCTAATGATGCTTCAACCGTGGTTCCATCACAGTATTCAACCAGTACTCGTGAAGGAAATACCAGCACTCCAGTATTGACAACACCTATAAGTAGTACCGGCACACGCGAACCGGCCAAAACTGAAATACAGAACAAACCAACAACCCTGTCAACAATCCAATCTATAAGCGTGCAAATGAGTGAGCGAGAATATCATGCCAATCTAAAATGGTTGGAATGTGAAGTACCTATAGATGTAAACTATGATTGGGGGATTTCAGAAAAATGTTTTGGTTTTCCGATACCTACATGGGATGATACAGATACAGCACGTTTTGGTGAAAGATTTCGGCGAGAAGGTCATATTTGGGATGACCTTCGCATCATAATTGATGGGGATGTGTATGAGACGGACAAGCAACCTGGCGAACCTTACATTCTATATAAAAACGGCGATGTATTTGTGGAATCGATGAGTGGAGATACGAGTTATCCACCCAATCGATCTCTGCAAAACGTTGGTGGAAAAGTTGTCTGGGAGTTGGCAAATCCGTGGCAACCAACGATAATTCTCGATGGTCGAGATTTGCGGCAAGAAAATGATCTTGAAGGTGTGTACTTGCCTTACAATCTCGGTGAGAAGCTAATATTCGTTGGCAACAAAGATGCGAAATACTTCGTCAATTATGATGGCAAACAATTAGGACCCCAATATGAAGAGATTTCCATTGGTTATTGTTGTGGTCCGGCAGCGTATTCGATACGCAGAGTAAATGGAGAATATTGGTTTTGGGCGACAAAAGAAAATCGATATTATTTGGTTGTGGTTGGCGTGCGAAAATAAGATCCCAGCATCAACCATGACCCGCCTGTGGCGGCAGGTGAGCGACGCGTTTTGAGCTAATTCAGGTTTGGGTTTACAATGCTTCCAAGTCAAACCCGGCGGGCAGGTTATGCAAACGTTAGGGGGATTAAGCCACACAAGGTATCAACAAGCACATAATGGCCCCTTCGTAACGGTAGGTCTTCACGCAACATTGATGAATGCAACCGACATCGAGTCTGATGCTATACCTGCGCGTTTTCTCGTACTTCCAAGACGCGGGGTAAATTCAGTTCAATCCAATCCGCCAGTGCTACAACGTGTTCGGCCACCTCCTCCCCCATAGGTGTGAGACTGTACTCGACAAACGGCGGCATAACAGGATAAGAAACACGTAGCACGAATCCATCTTGCACCAGCGCCTTTAAACTTTGGGCAAGCATCTTCTCACTAACGCCACCCATCTTTCGTCTCAACTCGCTGAATCGGTGCGTGCCGTTGCGCAGTGCAATGAGAATGAGGGTGCCCCATTGGCTGCTTACATGTTTCAGCACGTCTCGCGAAGGGCATGGTTTGGCGAACAAATCGCCTTTTTCCAAGCGCTGAGACCATTTTCCAGAATCATTGTTTTTTGTCATATACTTACCTTTTTGTACGTACTTCCCAAAAGTTAGCTCCTTATATTATACTGAGTTTACGTATCAAATCAAATTAAATCAAGAGGTAAATATTATGATTGTTATCACAGCTGCATCAGGTCAATTAGGCCGTTTAGTCATCCAAGAACTATTGAAGTCTGTCCCTGCCGATCAATTGGTGGCAGCCATCCGTAGCCCAGAAAAGGTAGCCGATTTTGCTAATCTAGGCGTGCAGGTTCGGCAGATTGATTACACTCAACCCAGCACATTAGCTACGGCCTTTACTGATGCCGAAAAGGTTTTGTTCATCTCCTCAAGCGAAGTCGGTAACCGTGTACCACAGCATGCAAATGTAATTACAGCCGCGAAAAAAGCTGGCGTCAAACTGGTTGCCTATACCAGTATCCTGCATGCCGCTAACAGCCCACTTGATCTGGCTAAGGAGCACAAACAGACAGAAGCCTTGCTTAAGGAATCGGGAGTTCCCCATGTGTTACTGCGTAATGGGTGGTATGCGGAAAACTATACAATGGGCATCCCAACAACATTGCAATATGGGGCGATGATGGGCTGTGCAGGTGATGGCAAAATCGCATCGGCACCCCGCGCTGATTTTGCTGCTGCTGCCGCTACCGTGCTGTTGGCAGACGACCAGGCTGGCAAAGTCTACGAATTGGCTGGTGATGAGGCCTATACGTTAAGCGAATTTGCGACCGAATTGAGCAAACAATCTGGAAAGCAGGTAAGTTATCAGAACATGTCGGAAGAAGCGTATGCCCAGGCCTTGCAAAATGCCGGGTTACCGGCACCATTTGCAATGATGTTGGCGCAATCAGAAACAGGAGCATCACAAGGGGGGTTGTTTGACGATGGCAAGACCTTAAGCAATTTGATTGGGCGTCCCACCACACCGCTTCGTGAATCGATCAAGACCGCACTCGATCTCACAACGAGTTAAGCACTTGGCACATTCGTAATAAAAAAGAACCAGCGTCGTGAAAAAACGCTGGTTTTCTCTTTTAGGGAAGCTTTTTAGGGCGACTATTTCTCTTAGTTTTCGGGCTGTAGACAACCAACCATATCCCCACAAGCACCGTTTCGTAATGGGGTTCAAGGATTGAACAGAGAAAAAGGCGAACGATTACTCGAGTTGATGGAGTTCTGGTCTCAGCGCCAAGACATCAGCTTCGCTAGCCAACCTACGAGGATGTCTCAGATTTAGCATGATCTTTTCAAGGTCATGGCCAATATCCAAACGCATCAGGTAATATCGGGCGAATTGCTGCCGTGTCAAACCGCCACGAGCAACTTCGTCCAATTGCCAGGCGGCTCGGCATTGTCGAGCCGGTCTTTGCCAATATTTGTGTGCACAAGCATATGAATCGCTTCACTTTACGTACGAAATCGAAAGTAGATGTACAATGGACGCGTACGCGGTTCGCTCTGGTACACAATATCGGCAAAATTCACGCTTTTTGGGCGCTAGCCCAACTAGGCATCAACGGTCTGTTCGAATGCCTTCAGACTGAAAAAACAGCACCAATCTCCACTTCCCTGGCTCCAGATATCTGGGAAAATTTTTTTTTCGACAGTCGCGTTATGTGGCAACAAGGAGATATGATTTGAAACCAATAGCACTTTTAATACATGTTCAAGATGTTCAAGCTGGGATCGAGTGGTACAAACGGGCTTTCCCGTTTGCACAACCCACATATATAGAAGAATTCGATTTTACTGTTTTAGAACTTGATGGTTTCTCGTTAGAAATTGTGCAGGCAGATTCAAAGGTTGATGCCGGGAAAAAGGGTACTGTATTGTACTGGTCAGTTCCAAGTTTAGAGACATCAATGGCTCATTTTGAGCAGCTTGGGGCAACGTTATATCGTGGCCCAATGGTAATTGAAAATGGGTTTGGCATGTGTCAAATGGAAGATCCATTTGGTAATCTACTCGGGTTACGAGGCAAGTACGAAACGACCAACGGAACAACCATAAAGCAAACTCTTTAACCGTCAACCAACGCGCTCAAATTTTAGTTCCAGTTGGATTGTGGTAATTTTGAGCAAGTCGAATCTTGCCAAGTGGCTTTCAAAGCAGCGCCTCCAAGCCCCTAATCTACTTATTCGACAGCTTCTTACTTAGACAGCAAAGGAAACTATGAATAATACTAAAAGAACGTTCATCTCGGGCTTCTTCAAACTTGAATCTGCTGGCGGCATTATGCTTATGTTCGCCGCTGCTTTTGCTATGTTGCTGGCAAATACGCCCCTGCAATCTTATTACACATTGCTTCTTGATACCCCCGTTGAAATTCGAGTTGGCGCTCTTGAGATAGCAAAACCATTATTACTCTGGATCAACGATGGATTAATGGCGGTATTCTTTTTTCTGATCGGTCTGGAATTGAAACGAGAGCTTATTGAAGGTGAACTTTCAAATAAGCGAAATATTATTCTGCCCGGTATAGGAGCAATTGGTGGGATGTTAGTTCCAGCGTTAATTTACACCTATTTTAACACTGGCGATTCTGTAGCCATGAAAGGTTGGGCTATTCCAGCTGCAACTGATATCGCTTTTGCGCTAGGCATATTATCCTTGCTAGGTTCGAGAGTTCCTACCAGCATAAAGGTATTTCTTACTTCGATAGCTATTTTCGATGATATAGGCGCAATTTTAATTATTGCCCTTTTCTATACCGCCAACATCTTATTGCCCGCACTTGTCGTGGTAGCTTTTTGTATCCTAATTCTTGTTTTTCTAAATAAACGCGGCATAGAATCAAAAAGCGTATATTTGCTAGTCGGCATCATTATGTGGGTGGCAATGCTAAAATCTGGTGTTCATGCAACACTAGCAGGGGTTATAGTGGCTATGTTTATTCCCATAAAATCTAAAACAGAGCCTCATTATTCGCCCCTTAAAAGTTTAGAACATGATCTTCATACAGTGGTCGCTTTTTTTATCTTACCCGTCTTCGCATTTGCTAATGCAGGAATAAGTTTTATAAATATTAGTTCTGAGCAATTTTTACATACTATTCCTGTGGGCATCGCACTTGGCTTATTTATTGGCAAGCAAGTCGGTATTTTCGGGTTGTGCTGGATTTTCATAAAACTAAAAATTACAAACCTGCCGTCTGGAATGTCCTGGAGTTCTTTGTATGGTACGGCGGCGTTGTGTGGCGTAGGTTTTACTATGAGTCTGTTTATTGGCTCGTTAGCATTTGAGGAAACAGGCGTAAATCTATTGTTTGATGAGCGCCTTGGGATCATATTAGGCTCATTAGCATCGGGGGTTGTTGGATATCTTATTTTACATCGAAGTCTGCGTTCTAACCCTGCATGAAGCGGGCGGGTAAATTTCCGCCCGAGAGTACGCAGGACGAGGTGGTCTCAGCCCTGAAGTTTATTTGCTCAAACATCTGTCCGCCCCTTATGCCCATATTAAACGCGTGGATCCTCCAAGCATGTGTTTTTTGATTAAACACACTATCGTGATTTCTTGTACAAAGATAGTCTTTTATGGTAGATTTAAGCACCGCTTTTTAATCCCACAAATGAGGTTTGCATGAATAAAAAGAATCCCCCCGATATTATTATTGGAAGACTTCCCCTTTACTTACGCGCTCTGCAAAGAATGGCAGATGCTGGATCAGTGGTCACCTCCTCACAAGAATTGGGAGGCTGGGTAGGCATCTCGGCAGCACAAATCCGTAAAGACATTTCACAATTTGGCGAATTTGGCAAACAGGGTACAGGCTATAACATCAAGTTCCTAAAAGAAAAGCTGCGCGAAATTTTAAAAGTAGATCGCGTTTGGGATGTTGCAATTATTGGTATGGGTGACATTGGGCACGGCTTGGCTCGCTATCAGGGTTTTCTGGATCGCGGTTTTCGGGTCGTCCTGGCATTCGACAACGATCCGAAAAAGATTGGCATGAAGATCGGCGACCTGCTCATCCAAGACACGGCCGAAATGACAAATGCAATCAAGAAAGCAGGCATCAAGATCGCAATGGTTGCCGTTCCTGCCGATCATGCGCAAACCGTGGCAGATGAACTGGCAAAAACCGATGTGACCGCTATTTTGAATTACGCACCGATTTGCATCAACGTCCCCAAAGGTGTGCGCGTGCAGTATATCGATCCCGCAACCCACCTACAGTGGATGACCTATTACCTTGAATAAGCCGCACTTTCGCAGGCAGCGAGGGGATTTCTAATCCCCCGTATTCTGACAAGAAAATAGCGGATATAAAAAACGCCCGACACATGTGTCGGGCGTTTTGATTTTTGGATCAAACTAGACCTTGGGCAGGTTTCGCTGCAAAACGGGATATAACTCGATCCCACGCACGGTACCTTCTACCACGCAAGTTAGCGGATTATCCACCAAATAAGCAGGAATACCGAGCGATTTGGTCAGCAACTTGTCGATGCCGCGTAATAGCGCGCCACCACCACAAAGGGCCACTCCCCGGTCAATAATATCGGAAACAAGTTCGGGCGGGGTCTTCTCGAGCACGCGCCGTCCGGTTTCGACAACATCCTTAAGTGGGTCCTGCAAAGCTTCCACGATCTCACCCGTTGTCAGGGTCACCGGGCGCGGCAAACCAGTCACCTGATCCTGTCCTTGCACTTCCATGCTTTGTTCCTGATCTTGCGGCACGGCAGCGCCGATACGTATCTTGAGTTGTTCGGCTGTCAATTGCCCGATTGAGACGCCGTATTTACGGCGAACATAGGTGACAATCGCTTCATCAAAATCAAGCCCGCCAGCGCGCAAGGTCTCAGCCGAAACGATACCATACATCGCCATCACCGAGGCTTCGGTCGCGCCGCCGCCAAGTGAGATGACCATGTTGCCAGAAGGGGCCCCGATCGGGAGATCGATACCGAGGGCTGCCGCCAAGGATTGCTGAATGAGATGAACTTCTCGGCTGCCTGCTTCCAATGCGGCTTCGTAGACGGCACGACGTTCCACGCTGGTGACTCCGTAAGGAACCGAAATCATCACGCGCGGACGAAAGATGCGCATTGAGCCACTCACACGTTGTAAAAGATAGGAGAGAAAAGATTCGGTGATGACGTAATCAGCGATAACGCCATTTTTCAGCGGACGGGCAACTTCGATATTGTCTGGGACGCGCCCAAGCATGTTGAGTGCCTCCTGCCCAACCGAGACCATCTTCTCTGCCATCTTTTCGTCATCAACTTCGATAGCAACGATAGTCGGCTCATTGAGCAGCACTTGCGTGCTGTCAGCGAGCCGAGTATTCATCGTACCAAGGTCAATGCCCAGTTCTTTAGAAAAGAGGGACATTTTATTCTTCTGTCAGATGAGAGGTAGCTTTTTGTCCCTTACGGTAGCGGCGGACTGCGTCCAGACGCAGATTTGAGCGACGCAAAGCTGCTGCCATTGCAAGATAACGATCAGAATCCGGAGGCGGACCCTTCTCCATATATTCTTTGGCACGCTCTTGGGCGGCTTCCGCACGAGCAATGTCGATCTTTTCAACATTTTCTGCGCGATCAGCCAGAATGGTAACAATATGCGGTTGGATTTCAGCGACACCACCCGCAACAGTAAAGTTCTCTTCAACGCCGTCCTTACGCACCTGAATGACGCCGAAATTCAGGGTGGTCAACACAGGAGCGTGATTAGGCAAGATACCCATAATCCCGTCGATGCCGGGGATGACAACGATATCAACATCCCCTTCATAGATCGGGCGATCTTGAGAAACAATTTCGCAGCGAATTGGCATATCTTCTTCCTTTTACTCTATGCTTACAAATCTTGTGCCAGCACATTGCTGCGCTGGCTCATCATGCTATTCGCTAAAACTACGCGGTTTCGCGCATCCGCTTGGCTTTTGCAACAACATCGTCGATATTACCGACCATAAGGAAGGCTTGCTCGGGGATGTCATCATGCTTGCCATCGAGGATTTCACGGAAGGAGCGGACGGTTTCTTTCAACGGGACGTAAACACCGGGGACGTTAGTGAACTGTTCCGCGGTCACGAAGGGCTGCGAGAAGAAGCGCTCAATCTTGCGGGCGCGGGAGACGAGTAATTTGTCGTCTTCGCTGAGCTCATCCACACCGAGAATGGCGATGATGTCCTGCAAATCTTTATAGCGCTGGAGCACCTGCTGAACTTCACGAGCGGTGCGATAATGTTCTCCTCCGACGATGTTCGGATCGAGAATACGGCTGGTAGAGGTCAGAGGATCAACCGCCGGGTAAATACCTTTTTCCGCGATGGAGCGTTCGAGTGCGATGGTCGCATCGAGGTGGGTAAAGGTCGCCACAGGCGCGGGATCGGAGTAGTCATCTGCCGGAACGTAGACAGCCTGCATCGAGGTGATCGAGCCGGTGCGGGTAGAGGTGATACGTTCCTGCAACTCACCCATCTCAGTGGAGAGGGTCGGCTGGTAACCGACCGCAGAGGGCATACGCCCGAGCAACGCCGATACTTCTGAACCAGACATGGTGAAGCGGAAGATGTTGTCGATGAAGAGCAACACATCTCGGCCCTGATCACGGAAGAATTCTGCCATCGCGAGCGCGGAAAGCGCCACACGCAAACGCACGCCGGAAGGCTCGTTCATCTGACCAAAAACCATGACGGTGTCTTTCATAACGCCGGATTCAAGCATTTCGCGGAAGAGGGATGTCCCTTCACGGGTACGCTCACCAACGCCTGCGAAGACCGAGTTCCCTTTGTGAACACGAGCGATCGAGGAGATCAACTCGGTAATCACAACCGTTTTACCAACGCCTGCACCACCGAAGATACCGGTTTTACCACCCTTGGTGAAGGGGGCGATCAAGTCGATGACTTTGATACCGGTTTCAAAAATTTCAACACTGGTTGCCTGATCGGCAAAGGAAGGCGCTTTACGATGGATGGGATAGTAAGCCTCAGCCTCTACTTCACCGGCATTATCTACGGGTTGACCGAGCACGTTGAAGATACGTCCAAGAGTTGCCAGTCCAACCGGCACCATGATCGGGGCGCCCGTCGCTACGGCATCGACACCACGCTGAAGCCCATCCGTTGTATCCATGGATACGGTACGAACCCAATTATCGCCCAGAAATTTCTGGACTTCCAATACGAGCGGGGTTTGTCCTTCACGCTCGATTTCAAGTGCTTCAAAAAGTTCAGGGAGTTGCCCATCTGCAAACTCTACGTCAACAACACCACCTTGAACTTGTACTACGCGACCTGTATTCGCCATAATTGCCTCCGTTACTTCTGTGACTGAGCCAGCGCTTCTGCGCCGCCTGCAATATCGAGAATATCGCCAGTAATGCCTTGCTGACGAACCTTGTTGTATTCCAATTGCAACGCGCCGACCAGTTCATGGGCGTTGTCTGTTGCATTGCGCATGGAAACCATACGCGCAGCATGTTCACTTGCCAGCGATTCGAGAATCGCCTGATAGACCTGCAAAGATGTAAAGCTGGGGATGATCTCGTTCAGGATCTCTTCGGCATCCGGCTCGTAGATATACGCAGCCGATGGGCCTTTTTGTTGTCCATAGTCCTGAACCAATTCATCGCCGTCTTCAACTTCAAGGGGCAACAACTTTTTCATGACAGGCTCTTGTCGTCCCATCTTGATGAAGTCGGTGTAAACGAGATAGACCTCGTCAACGTTGCCCTTCAAAAATTCATCTACAGCTAAATGCCCAATCGCGGAAACATCTCCAAAGGAGGGCGCAGCGGGCAGGTCACTAAATTCCGCCATCACATTGCCACCAGCACGCATGAGCAGATCACGGCCCTTACGTCCTACGGTGATGTATTGAGTGGGATGCTTGTAATCCTTGAACTTCTGTGTATTGAAGCGGATGACGTTGGTGTTATAAGCACCAGCCAGACCACGATCACTGCTGAGCAAGATGATCAAAGTATTCTTTACTTCATTGCGCTCGGTCAGAAGTGGATGCAGAGCATCACGTCCCGGCTGTCCGGCAACATGGCGCAAAACCTGCCACGCCTTGGTGGCGTAGGGGCGGGTCGCTTCCACTTGCTCGACAGCTTTACGCACCTTGCTGGCACTAACTGCCTCAAGCGCACGCGTAACCTGTGCAATATTTTTTACGCTCCGAATGCGGAGCCGCATTTCTCGTGCTGAAGCCATAAATTAGCCTCCGCTTTCTATGCTTGCCAAGTATTCTTGAAAGTCTCAAGCGCCTGGCGCAATTTCGCTTCTGTATCGTCTGTAATTCGTTTCTCGTCAGCGATGGCTTTGACAACTTCAGGATGGGAGGTTTCCATGTAGCGCAGGAGATCAACTTCCCAGACGCGCATGCTTTCCAGCGGAACTTCATCTGCGAAACCGTTGGTGCCAGCGAAGATCACGACAACCTGATTTTCAAGGGAAACAGGCTCATACTGTGGTTGTTTCAAGATTTCCTGCATACGCTGACCACGTTTAAGCTGACCTTGGGTAGCGGCATCCAGATCGGAACCGAACTGCGCAAAAGCAGCCAATTCGCGGTAAGCAGCCATATCGAGACGCAAGCGCCCCGCAACTTGCTTCATCGCCTTGGTCTGGGCTGCACCACCCACGCGGGATACCGAGATACCAACGTTTACCGCCGGGCGGATACCGGCATTG
Source organism: Anaerolineales bacterium (assembly GCA_050293165.1). Lineage (GTDB taxonomy): Bacteria > Chloroflexota > Anaerolineae > Anaerolineales > Villigracilaceae > Desulfolinea. Next base: position 10,573 of record JBNKMO010000087.1, read on the forward strand.
AAGAGGTTACCTTCGAGATAAATCTGACCATCCGTGATCGAGATCACATTGGTGGGAACGTAAGCGGAAACATCGCCGAGCAATGTCTCAATAATCGGGAGAGCGGTCAGGGAGCCACCGGTACCGGCGACAGGAACAACTTTCGCATCACCTAAGTCTTTAGCAGCTTCACTGGAGTTATGTTCAGCGATAGGGCCAGCATAAACTTCGCCATTCAACGAATCTTCTTTGGTGCCGAATTCGCCATCGAAATCATTCTTGACGATAACAAAGTGGGTATCTACGCGAGCAGCGCGTTCGAGCAAACGAGAGTGGAGATAGAAAAGATCGCCGGGATACGCTTCACGTCCAGGCGGGCGGCGCAGAAGCAGAGAAACCTGACGGTATGCCCAAGCGTGCTTGGAAAGATCGTCGTAGATCACCAAAGCGTGGCGGCCGGTTTCCATAAATTCTTCGCCCATTGCACAACCGGCGTAAGGAGCAATATATTGCAACGCAGCGGATTCGTCTGCGGCGGCCAAAACGACGATGGTGTGATCCATCGCGCCCTGCTCCTCGAGCATGGCAACGGTTCGGGCAACAGCGGCTTTCTTCTGACCGATTGCAACGTAAATGCAGATCAGATCCTTGCCTTTTTGGTTAATAATCGTATCAAGCGCGACAGCGGTTTTACCCGTCTGGCGGTCACCAATAATCAACTCGCGCTGTCCACGTCCAACGGGGATCATCGCATCGATCGCTTTGATACCGGTCTGAACCGGGGTATCCACATCCTGACGACCGATCACGCCGGGGGCGATACGTTCGATCGGGCGGTAGCTGCTGAAGGGGATCGGGCCCTTCCCATCGATGGGTTCACCGAGGGCGTTGACCACGCGTCCAACCAGTCCGTCGCCAACAGGCACCGATGCGATACGTCCGGTAGAGCGTACGCTCATTCCTTCTGCGATCTCATCGTAAGCGCCCATGATGATGACGCCGACGCTGTCTTGCTCGAGGTTGAAAGCAATTCCCATTACGCCATTTTGGAACTGAACCAGCTCCTGGGCGCGGACATTCGCCAAGCCTGCGACGCGTGCAATACCGTCACCGGCTTCGGTTACTGTACCAACATCACTCATGCCCACTTCAGGTTCAAACGCATCGATTTGCTTCTGAAGGTCACCCGTGATTTGTTTAATCAGATCTGACATTTGTCCTCCACGTCCATTAATTTTTCAAGATAATTTCAAGGGATGAGACGGTTACCTTGATACCGCCATAACATACAATAGCCCGAAGTAGGCTCGCCTATTCGGGCACAAAAGCAGATTGCACCGTGTTTTTTTGTATGGGTTTAAAATCCATGCAGTTTAACACTCTTATAAAGAAATAGCTCTGCGTACAGAACGTCGTAATCATACCTGAAAGGAGGATGATTGTCTAGTTTGGGGTCTTGCAGACGATTAAAGAGATGATTTTTATCCATAAAAAGGGGATGAAACGATGCTGTAAAAACCTTGCTATCTGACAGAATAAGTATATACTCCCGCTCCACCTTATCACATAAATAATCAGGAGACAAAATGTCAAAAAAGACCACCCATCAGGACGACAAACCTCCCTCATCACAGGGGTCATGGAAAGTTGCCGTCCTCGCCAATATTAAAGACGAGCATCAGGAACGCCCCGAAGGCGTGCCCCCTGATGCCTTTGCCGATTTCGACCATATCGACACCATCCGCTCCATTCAGGCCGCCATCGAAACAGCAGGACATGAGACCGTCTTCCTTGAAGCAAATGCCGATCTGCCCTATGCACTCAAAGAAGTGCAACCGGATATTTGTTTCAATATTGCCGAGGGCCTCGGCGGGGATGCCCGTGAAGCCCAAACGCCTGCCATATTGGAATCATTGGGAATCCCCTACACCGGCTCACGCGTGCTGACCAATGCCATCGCACTCGATAAAACCCTCACAAAACGGATCTGGCGTGACCGGAATTTGCCCGTTGCCCCATTTCAGGAATTCAGCGCCCCGGACGAGCATCTCCGCCAGAGTTTACACTTTCCACTCTTTGTGAAACCTGCCCGCGAGGGCACCGGTATGGGCGTGGATATGCACGCCAAAGTCGAAACCGAAGCGGAACTGCGCGAACGAGTCGCCTACATCGTCGAGAATTACAAGCAACCCGCCCTCGTCGAATCATTTCTCCCAGGACGCGAATTTACCGTTGGGCAGATCGGACGTCCCGACGCCAAATTGAAGAGCCGCCACCCCGAATGGTATTCGCCGCGCGGCTTCCATCAATTCCCCATTCTTGAATTGGAAAGCTCACGCTCTGCCACTCCCGGCATCTACAGCAACGAGGCGAAATCCCGTTCTGTAGGTGAAGAAGGTGCGCCAAGTTATCTCTGCCCGGCAGATGTGGATGAAGACCTCGCCCGCAAAATGAAACGGCTCGCCCTGCGCGCCCACAACCTGCTCGGCGCCCTCGACGTCTCGCGCGTGGACGTGCGTCTCGATGCCGAAGGCAACCCGCGCCTGATCGAGATCAACCCTCTGCCAGGACTAACCCCCGGCTACAGCGACCTCTGCCTCCAGGCCGCCGCCGACGGGATCGCCTACGAAGAGTTGATTTTGGAAATTTTGTATCTTGGAGCATCGCGGTGGGGGTTGTATTAGACCCCGCCCCCCTGTCCTACGGACATCCCCCCATTTTGAAGAACTAAAATGGGGGGACAGAATTCGTCGCTCAAAAATAATCACATTATTCTCCCCTAAATTCCATGCTCTTGGGATTTGGGGGAGGGGCCCGACAGGGCAGAGGGGGCTAGACTAATACTCCCCTTCAAATTGTTCATGCACCCACAGGAATTGGTCGCACCTATCCATCACGCGGACGAGACCGCCGAAGCCGGGGCCTTTTTCTTTCAGCAAGGTATTCAATTTACACAGACGGAATCATTGATCGAGCGACCATACTTGTATGTCATCAATCAATACTTTTGTGTCGGGGTCCATATTGAATTCCAAACCACCATATTCTTGATTTTCATCAGTTGCAGTAAATAATTTATTACCGTCTATGTAGACGGTAAAGTACGTTCCCTGTGCTTCAAGCCGAACGGTATACCACACCCCGGTCTGAAACGAAAAAGGAATAATACTATCTGGCAAGAGCGTAGGCTTCCAACCCTGTGCATCGCTGTTATAGGAAACCGATACATTTCCGCCTTTGCCGTTCAAATAGAGGGAGTATTTAGCCATATTTCTCAATCGAAAATCCGTGTAAACACCCCCGATTTCCTCGTACTTAATTTTGAATTCAAGCACACCATTGTTGAAATCTGCCGGACCAAATGTGGCAACGGTTAGAAAGGCATCATCAGGATATGAGGTAGTATCCACTTCCAACACTTTGTTGGATTTATCTTTTACAATCGCCCAATCTTCGATATGAAAGCTAAGCCCGCTTGTCTTCCCATCTTCAAAATCCGCGCCGAAAATCCTTTGTGCTTCATCCAATGGAACATCTGTCTCTGTTGGTGAGTTTTTCAACAACTCTAATAGGACCGGACTATTTGCCAGGGCTGTAATGATCGTTCCAGCCAATCCAATGATAGCAACGATAATAGCTACGTTCATTCCCTTTTTGGATACTTTTCCAGACATCCTCTACCGCCTTTCGCTCTCATCTCCACTTTGGGAGAGTTACAAATCAGGGGACTAATACTCCCCTTCAAATTGCTCGTGCACCCACAGGAATTGGTCGCGCTTATCCATCACGCGGACGAGACCGCCGAAGCCGGGATCTTTTTCTTTCAGCCAAGAGTGCAGTTCGCGGAGGAGAGCGCCTTCGGCGCGTTGCATTTGTCCGTGGGGCAGATCGGGAGCGTTGGCATCGCTTGCCCAGGAACCGAGCTCCCCGCCGACTTTGGCTAAGGCGCCGAAGGCTTCTTTGCCGAGGGAGAGCTGCTTGTCGAAGGTTTTGTATTGTTCGTCGCTGAAGTTGAGTTTGAAGCCAGCCATGACGGTGGGCAAGACCAAGCCGAGGGTGGTATTGAGGGCGTTCAAGTAGGGCGCGGCTTTGATGACCCATTCGCGCGGCATTTCGAGGTCGTATTGCCCGCGAGTGTTGCCATCGTTCACTCCGTTCAGGATGAAAAGGGGAAGTTTGGAATGCTCACACCAGAGTTGCAGACGCAGTTTGTAGGTGACCAAGCCTTTGAGATTGTCGATATTTTCAAAATCAACAGGGCGGATGCTGAAGAGACGCGGTCCTTCTTTGGCTTCATCGGCGAAGACGCGGATAAGGTCGTCGTAGGCTTTGTCGACGCGACTGAGGACGCGGCGGGTGTCAACGTGGACATCGTCGAGTTTGTCTTTGATTTGGGCAAATTCTTTCTGTAAGTCGTTGAGCGAAATCGGTTGAGCAGCGGCGGGGGCATTGTTGAGAAGTTTGCCAATGTTGTACCATTTATTGCAGACAGAACAAGGTTGTTCTGGACGACCAGCACGTTTGTTTTCGATCAGTTTGCTGACTTCAAATAAGCCGATGCAATCTTCGGTTAGGCAGGGAACGGTGACGTGGCAATTCAGCCCCTCCCAGAAGTTATCGACCAAATAACGGACTTCTTCGGTGAGCATGGCGAGGAAGCGTTCGGGATAAGGAGCGCGGACGGTGATATGGACGTCGTTGCCGACGTGTTTGAGATAGGCACGTCCGTTATATTCGTCGTCGAGGATGAGACCGCGCTGCCAGTGGACGCTTTGGTTGTAGTCGTCGCGCCCAAGGGAGTATTTGTGCAGGCGCACGATGAGTTGATAGAAGAGTCCTTCGGCGGTGGCGGTGTTGCCTTTGTCATCGACGATGCGGCAGATCTGCATTTGTTGCAGGTCGCCAGGTTTGGGTTCGGGACACCAATTTTCGTCCAGATTGGTGGGCGTGGTATCGGGGACAAGTTGGGCGATCAGGCTGGTTTCGTTATCTCCGTTGAGATGGATGCCTGCGACGCGGTAGGAGAGGTCGAAGCGTTCCATCAGGCGCAGGAAGATGGGATGCAGGTCTGGGGCATAGCGGTTGGCAGGATTACGTTTGGGGTCGTCCCAAAGCTGACTTAAACGGGCAGCAGGCACAAGTCCATGCGCGTCGCGGGTCTTTTTATCATCCAAAACAAAAGAGATAGCGGTCGCCAACCAACTGGGCTTGAGGACGACGATATCCTGCAGGGCTTTGTCGTGGGCGTAGTGGATGAGATGCCCGAGGCGGTGCTCGAGGGTCAGGAAGAGTTGGGCTTCGTCGGCCTCCATGCCCTGCTCGGCGCAGAGTTCGAGGACTTTTTGGCGCGGGAGGTAGGCGGCGGGATGCTTTTCGAGAATCTCGCGGACTTCCTGCCAGCGTTTGGGGACGGAGCGCCCGACTTCGGGGAGTTGG
>JBNKMO010000088.1:0-6438 GCA_050293165.1 Anaerolineales bacterium
ATTGACGCCGGCGGCCACGGTGGCGGTGAAGAAGTAGTCCTGATCGAGCCGTTCGTGCTCGTTGGCGCGGGCGTGAACCCGGGCGAATACCCCGATACAGAAATGGTCGATATAGCCCCAACACTTTCTGTCCTGCTTGGCGCGAATATTCCCGCCACCACCCAAGGCGATGTTCTGACCGATATGCTTACCCTGACTGATGCACAAAAAGCCACTGTCGAAGCTGCCCTGGAGACGCAAAAACGTCAACTGCACAACGCCTACGTCGAAGTGATCGGAGAAGAGCTCCCCGTCCGCGAAGATATGGGCATTGTGGATGGCACCAACTTCGCCATCGACGCAATGCTGCTCACGCAAGTCGATAAATATCGGCGCGCGCGTTTCACATTCCCGTCTTTGATGTTGCTCTTCCCCATGTACGGTTTATTCCGCTATTGGAGCAAGAAACTTTCCAAGCTGGTTAGCGGGGCAGTCGCTTATGTACTCTTCTACAACATCTACTACGCCCTGATCGCCGGACGCGTCTATTCATTTAGCTCAATTGCCGGGCAAATAGATCTCGTTCAATTCAACGCCATCGCCGCCATCATCATCTTCGGAGCCATCTGGCTGCTGGTTATGTTGAGCTTGGGCGCCTTCAAAGAAGGCAGTCGCAGCGCAGCTGAAAATACCGTTTACCTGACCGAGATGACCATCTATCTCTGGCTATTACCCGCCCTATGGAATTACGCCGTAAACGGCTTTATGCCAACCTGGCATTTGCCCAACTTCCAGACCCTCTTTATCGGCATTTCAGCACTGCTACAGGTTGTTTCTGTGGCGCTTGTTGGCATCTTGTTGACAGGTGTGGCGGCGTTGGTTGGCAAATATTCTTCTTGACCTATCCCCAACCCCTTCCCTTGAAGGGAAGGGGCTTAATGCTATGGCGCAAAAAACATCATCCGAGGACAAAGCATTAGCGCAGAGAAAATAGCCCAAACCAAGGAACTGCGCAAAAACATGACCAACGCTGAGAAAATATTGTGGCAAGAACTACGCACCAACAAACTCGGCTGGTATTTTCGACGGCAGCAGATCATTCACGGCTTTATCGTGGACTTTTATTGCCATCAGAAATCACTCATCATTGAAGTCGATGGAGAAATCCACAAACATCAGATTGAAGAAGATAAAGAACGCGAAAAAGTAATACAAGAATACGGGTTCAAAATCATTCGTTTCACAAACGAAGAAGTAGAAAGAAATTTGTATCAGGTTTTAGCGAAAATCAAACGATTTTGCGAAGAACATTGACCTATCCCCCCTTCGCCTAATAGGGAAGACCAGCTAATCCCCAGAGCCACCCGTCCCCCTTTCCTGAAAGGAAAGGGGCTAGGGGATAGGTCCAAAAGGAGTTTTCATGAATATAAACCTAAAGATCAACGGTATCGACCAAGACGTTTCTGTTCTTGCTGGCGAGACTCTACTCAGCACGCTACGCGGACTGGGCTATCACAGCATCAAATTCGGCGATGAGCAAGGTCTCAGCGGTGCGGATACTATCCTGCTGGACGGCAAGCCCGTCAACGCCGGGATGATGCTCGCGGCCCAGGCGGAGGGACATGAGATCGCCACGCTTGAAGCATTGGGCAACCATCCCGACCACGGCTGGAAGAAGACAGATGGCTTGCATCCGCTACAAGCTGCGTTCATTGAAACGGGCGCGATCCAGTGCGGCTACTGCACCCCTGGGCAAATTCTCGCCGCAAAATCGCTCTTGGACGAGAAACCTGCTCCCACTGAGGAAGAAGTCCGCGCTGCATTGAGCGGCGTACTCTGTCGCTGCACGGGCTACGTCAAACCCGTCGAAGCAGTGATGCGCGCGAGCGCGGCCATGCGCGGCGAAGAGAACGCTACCCTTAAGACAACCCGCGTCACCGTAGATGAAGCTCCCGCCTATCAGACTGTCGGCAAATCCGAACCCAAAGTGGACGCTGTCAAACTGGCGCAGGGCAAATCCGCCTTCGTGGCAGATTTCGAGATTCGCGGTCTGCTTCATGCCAAGGTACTGAAATCGCCGGTCGCGCACGCCCGCATCAAATCCATCGACGCCAGCAAAGCGCGTGCCCTACCCGGCGTTGCCGCCGTGCTGACCCACGAGGACATTCCGCGCGTCGTCTGGTCAACAGCAGGTCAGTCCGATCCCATTCCGGGACCGCTCGATACCTTCTCGCTCGATAATAAAGTTCGGTTCGTGGGTGACCGTGTTGCGTTCGTCGCTGCCGAAACGCCCGAAATCGCCGAGCAAGCCCTAAGCATGATCGACGTCGAATATGAGGAGCTTCCCGTTCTACTCGACATCGAAGAAGCGATGAAGCCCGGCGCACCCATCCTGCACGATGAACCGGAGTATGTCGATTTCGCCGACTCAGACGCATCCAAAAATCTGGCTGCCGAGATCCGCATTGATATCGGCGATGTGGACAAAGGTTTCGCTGAAGCCGACCGTGTTTTCGAGGGCGTCTACGATGTACCGAAAGTGCAGCAGGCGCATATTGAGCCACACGTCTGCATCACCTATTGGGACGAAGACGACAGACTGGTGATCCGCACCAGCACGCAGGTGCCCTTCCACGCGCGGCGGATGCTCGCGCCTGTGCTGGGATTGCCGATCAAACGCATCCGTGTCGTGAAGCCCCGCGTTGGCGGCGGATTTGGCGGCAAGCAGGAAGTCCAAATCGAAGACATCGCCGCCCACCTGACCATCGCTACCGGTCGCCCCGTGCAATGCGAAACCAGCCGAGAAGAAGAGTTCATCGCCAGCCGCTCGCGCCACCCGATGCGCATCTGGATGAAAACCGGCGTCAAAAATGACGGCACGATGACCGCCAACGAGATGAAAATTCTCTCCGACACCGGCGCAAACGGCGCGCACGCCCTGACCGTAACCGGCAACACCGGGCACAAATCGCTCGCGCTCTATGTCGGCGACGGCGAATATCGCAAAAACCCCAACATCCGCTTCTACGCCGATATTGTCTATACCAATCGCCCGCCTTCCGGCGCGTATCGCGGGTACGGCGTGCCGCAGGGCTACTGGCCCCTCGACCGTCATCTCGAAAAGATCGCTCAGGAAATGGGCTTTGACCCGATTGAATTCCGCCTAAAAAACGCGCTGCGCGCAGGTGAATATCACCCCTTCAGCACCGCTTGGAACGAAGGACGCGAGCCGCGTCCCGAGATCATCCAAACCGTTGGGCTGGAAGAATGTGTCCGCCAAGGCAAAGCCGCCATCGGCTGGGACACGAAATATGGCAACGCCGAGTGGCAGCAGGTCAGCCCCACCAAGCGCAAAGGCATCGGCATTTCCACCGTCATGCAAGGCACCGCCATCCCCTATCTCGACATGGGCGGCGCATCCATCAAAATGAACGACGACGGCTCCTTCAACCTGCTGGTCGGCGCCACCGATCTCGGCACCGGCTCCGACACCGTGCTCGGGCAAATGACCGCTGAAGTCCTCGGCGTTCCGCTCGAAGACATCCTCGTCTACTCATCCGACACCGACTTCACGCCCTTCGACGTTGGCGCGTATGCATCGTCCACCACCTTCGTCTCCGGCGCAGCCGCCACCCATGCCGCCGAAAAAGTAGCGGAACGGATCAAAGTCCGCGCCGCGATGATGATGGAACTGGACGAGCACAGCGACATCGAACTCAAGGATCGTCACGCGGTCGCCCCTGATGGACGCAGGGTTCCGTTATCTGAAATTGCCCTTGACACCCTACATCGGAACGAGCAAGAACAGATCATGGCAACGGCCTCCTACGTCTCTCCAACTTCCCCGCCACCCTTCGCCGCCCAATTCGCCGAAGTAACCGTCGATACCGAAACAGGACAAGTAATTGTTGATAAGCTCGTCATGGCCGTCGACTCGGGTGTGATCGTCAACCCCATCGCTGCATCCGGGCAGATCGAAGGTGGCATGACCCAAGCCCTCGGCTACGCCGTCTGCGAAGAGATGGTCTATAACGAAAAAGGGGAAGCCCGCGAAAAAGACTTCGGCGACTACCACATCTTCCGCGCAGACGAGATGCCCGACATGGAAGTCATCTTCGTCGAGACCTTTGAGCCGAGCCACCCATTCGGCGTCAAAGCCGTTGCCGAAATTCCGATGGACGGCGTCGCCCCCGCTGTCGGCAACGCCGTCAAAAACGCCGTTGGCGTGGATATCGACGCCAACCCCATCACGCCGGAAAAAGTCTGGAAAGCGCTCAAAGTAAACGTCTAAAAACGAATAGATCAACAAAACGGAAGAGTCCGATAGCAAAAACATCGGGCTCTTCTTATCCTGCCTACAGAATCATGCCAAATACTCCCATGCTATCTGCCCTTCCGAATGTGATTGCCCTAATTCTCTCTGCCTGGGTCTTTTACTACGCACGAAAACGCATACATGCAGTGGGCATGAAACCATTTGCTTTATATACGGGCGGCCAAATACTCTGGATTGTTGGTTTTATCTTTGAACTTACAAACCCATTACTGGAACAAAAAATATTCTGGGATACTTTTGAATGGACAGCTATTTTATGGACCGCGTTAACACTGCCTGTTTTCGCCCTCCAGTATAAGAATTATGATCTCAAAAAGAACGAATTCCCGCTAAAAATTGCACTAACCATCTCGTTCGTTCTCTCTCTCTTGCTTGCGGCAAAAAGTTTAGGTGCAGGCATTTATCATATTCCTGAAAACGTGCTTATCTCTCCTTATGGCAACTTAATACGTCACCAAACTTCGCCCCTCTTTTCTGTCATCAGCATACATATTTACAGCATCTATTTTTGGGGATTGGGAATTCTACTCAAAGATATTTTCAACAAGCACACTCTCTATCGAAAACAGAGCCGCCTACTCATACTTGGTTTTCTTTTTCCGGCAGTTGGTATTTTTTTTGATTTAATCAACTTCAACCCCATCTTTGGACAAAGCAATACGCCCATTGCCATAGCCTTGGGAAACGCCTTCAACGCCTGGAATTTGGTGCGCTTCAATATCTTCCGCTGTCCGCCAATAAACCGCAGCGAAGCCTTCGAAGCAATGATGGATCCGGTCGTGATTCTCGACAATAACAACATCATCACCGACATTAACCGTTCAATGCTTGATCTGCTCGGCAAGGAAGCCAATCAAGTGATCGGCGAGAACGCCAAGGTTATTTTTGACGATTTTCCCATTCCGATCAAGCTCTATTCGTCCGTATCCTATGCGCGCACGGAAGCAGCATTTGAGATCAGTGGAACAACTGTCCACTACGAGATGAGTGTCTGGCCTATTATGAATCAGAACTACGAAGTAACCAGCCGCTTATACATCTCGCATGACATCACCGCACTAAAAGAGTTGGAAATGGAATTACGCCACCTAAACGATAAACTCGAAACGCGTGTACAGGAACGCACGCAAGAACTCGCCAATTCATATGACTACACGCTCGAGGGCTGGGCGCGGGCGTTGGAGTTACGAGATAAAGAAACGGAGGGGCACTCGCGTCGGGTAACGGAAACAACCCTAAAGCTCGCGCGCGCACTCGATATTCCCAATGAGGAGTTGGAACATATTCGTCGCGGCGCGACTCTGCATGACATCGGCAAGATGGCTGTCCCTGATTATATTTTGCTAAAGCCCGGAAAGTTAACACCCGAAGAGCGCGAGATCATGCAGCAGCACCCGTCCACTGCCTATCATATGTTGGAGCGAATCCCTTATCTGGCGCGAGCTACTGAGATTCCTTATTGCCATCACGAGCGCTGGGATGGCACTGGGTATCCACGGGGGCTAAAAGAGTATGAAATTCCCATCTCGGCACGCATTTTCGCAGTCGCCGATGTTTGGGATGCGCTGCTATCAGACCGTCCCTACAGCAAAGAATGGAAGCAGGAAGATGTGATCGCCTACTTAACCGAGCAAGCAGGCTCACATTTTGATCCGCGCATTGTGGAAGTTTTTCTGGAACTGGTCAAAAAAGGCGTTATCACCCCTGCGTAAACTTGCTCATTACAAAAAGATTTCCGAAGTTTTTAGAACTTCGGAAATCTGCGTTTAATCTTTGCAATTTGCCTTTCTCTCGCCAATACATGAATACTCCTCGCTCGCATGTTGAGCCCTCGCACTAGGCGAAGCATGGGGTCAATTTATGAACCAGAGTATAATGTCCAAAATTAATGGGAAAGAGTTTTCACCTTATGCGCAAAAGCCTTCAATTGATTGTTTTTTTTCTGAGCATTGCCCTTTTCATCAGCGCCTGCGGCACAACTACGCCCGTCGCGCCGACTGACGCGCCCATCGACGCAAACGCTACTGCGCTCGCAATGGCAGCTACGATGGCAGTCGAAACAATGGCAGCCATCCCAACCGCGACAATCGTCCCCACGCCAACCGAAGTGCCTTTTTATCTCA
>JBNKMO010000089.1:0-35851 GCA_050293165.1 Anaerolineales bacterium
ATGACATTATTAAGCTGGAACTATTACTGAATATAATACGTCATCATTATTAAGGAAAATCATTATGAGAACTCGCATATTCTTAATCATCATCATATTATCGCTCTGGCTATTATCATCGTGCGGAGGTGCTGCCCCTGCTGCCGAAGAGCCAGCGGCGGCAGAACCGGCGGCTGAAGAACCAGCGGCCCCCGAAGAAAGCCCACCGAAGCGCATAGACGAACTCTATGTGCTCGAAAGTGCTGTCTGGGAGAGCGATCTCATTCCTGTTTGCTGGGAAAACCCTGACGAAAAGAATCAGGCAGAAAGAGAATTTATCCAAGCCGCGATCGAGAATACCTGGGAAGCGGTTTCACTGGTTGATTTTATCGGCTGGGGAGAATGCAATCTTGAATCAAAGGGGATAAGGATTCAAATCAGCGATGAAAGCCCACATACAAAGGGACTGGGATCAAAAATTGATGGTTTGGAAAATGGTATGGTTCTCAACATCACATTTAGCAATTGGGGCTGTGTGGATACCAGTGGTAATCGAATAGCATGCATCTTCCCATACGATAATTACTCAAGAGAAGATTATATTCGCATCAGTGCCGTGCATGAATTCGGACATGCGCTTGGTTTTGCGCATGAACAAAACAGAGCCGATACCCCTTCCTGGTGCGATGCTCCGCAAGGCGCTGAAGGCACGCTGCCTATCGGCGGCTGGGATCTGGATTCTGTAATGAATTATTGCAATCCGCGTTGGTCGGGCGACGGGAATTTAAGTGAAACGGATATCGCAGGCGTTCAAATGATCTATGGTGCCAAAATTACAGGGAAAGATCATGAAAAATTTTACGATCAGTCTCAAAGACCTCGCCTTTCTGAGTAACAGTTGAAGGCCAAGAAACCAGGACTGTCAATTATCTTACTTAACTCCCCGTTGGCTTGCTAAATTTTTATCAATATTGCAACCACCACAAGAGAACATCGTAAATCTTCGTGTAAAGACGCAATCAAACAAATTGCTATGAACTAATACGGAGGTTTTGAAATGGTAAAAACTCGAGGGAAGAAAATTCTAATTAGCCTCTTGTCTATCTTAGTATTGGGCATTGGAATCGTTGGCATAGGGATGGGATACTTTATCCAACAAACTAATAACCTGAAGAAAGAGTTTGCAGAATATATCGAAGCCAATCCAGATGACGTCGCGATTGTTACCTATACAATTGACCAAAATGGAGAGCCTATTGAAGATGAGAACGCCATATTCCATAACGCAGATCAACCGCTTGTCTTGGCGTCCACAATGAAACTCGCCGTTCTTATAGCTTATGCGGAGGAAGTTGCCAATGACAGACTTGATCCGAATGAACAAATATCCGTGACAGATTGGGAAAAGTATTATGTACCGATGACAGATGGTGGCGCACATACTTTGGGTCTAAAAAGCATGGCTCTAGAGGCGGACGAATTGGGATTTGCGCTTGATCAGACCGCGCAAGTTTCGTTAGATGACATCGCAAGGATCATGATCCATTACAGCGGCAATGCTGCCACAGACTACTTATTGATGCGAATCGGGGATGAAAAAATGGATAATATCTTGGCAGAAGTCGGGTTAGAACATCAAACGCACTTTCGGCTCATTCTTGGTACTGTTCTTGCAATATTCAATCACGAATACATACAACCTGACATCCATCAGTTGCAAGCAATCATCGAACAGGTTTCTGAGGGGCAAACGGAATATGTAGATCACTTGGTAGATCTCTATCTGAACGATCCGACCTGGAGAACGAAACAAATACAGTATATGACACACTACAATACCTCCGTCAATCTTTCAGAGCAAGATATTTGGGCATATCAGGTAGCGGCAAGCAAATTGTTTCCGACAGGCACTGCTCGGGAATATGCTCTTTTAGTAGCACAGATTGCCAGAGGCCAACTCATTTCAGCCGAAGTAAGCGAAATCATGCAACAACACCTTGAAAGTGTGCCTTCCGATTGGCCTCTTCGTCTTCTGTTTTTTGATGGATTCGGCGCAAAAGATGGTGTTACAGCCGGAGTACTTACCATAGCATCCTATGCGGTACCCAGACGAGGTGATTTAGCGGGGCAAAATCGAGTTGTAGTCGTACTGGCAAACCATATGCCGTTGGACAAATGGTCTAATCAGTTACAATTAGAAGGACATTATCTATTACAGACCGATCTTGCTCAAGCAACTGGCGTTTTCGACGATATCCGCACCATCAAATGACAAAGCTTTCGTTTGGCTAAAACTACCCCGTAAAGAATAGGTCCCCCCCATCCATCGCTAACGCACGCTTAAAAACATGAACGGAAACATCCAAAACCTGTTTGCAGTAACCATCACATTGGAATTGATCTATGCGGTTCTGTTTGTGCTGACCATCAAGCTGCCGGGATTCCGTTTCTGGCCGCCACCAAAGGCGCGATCATGGCAGTTCTTTTGCTCCTGGCTCGTAGCAGGTTTTGTGGCGGTCAACTTTCTGGTCATTGGATTGCTGGATTTCGATAGTTTTATGTTGTTTTCCTTGAAACAAAGGCTTCCGTATGTAATCGGCATTTTTGTGATTGGGTTATTGATCGGCACGTGGGCATTCGCTACCTTCGGGTTGAAGAATGTGATTGGCCTGAGAGACGGATTGATAACTGGTGGGCCATACCGATATACACGTAACCCGCAGTACATCGGAGACAGTTTGAATATCATCGGATACATCGTGCTGACCAATTCGTGGATGGTTTTGCTAATCGGGATATTGGGAGTAATTTTGAACCTGCTGGCGCCATACACAGAGGAACCTTGGTTAGAGGAACAATATGGAGAGAGGTACCAGGCATACAAGCGCAAGGTGCCTCGGTTCATCGGTAGAGGCGAGCGCACCAACTCTACCTGATGCAGACAGGGGAGAAGCTCACTCCCACATAACCGGTTTTTCTTTTTTTGAAAATCTTAGCATGACACAAGAAGGTTTCATCTGATGAAGTTAATTTGGTAATGGTATAAAGTAAATGATGCTGATTTTACCCAAAGGGCACGCGTGCGAGCGGAGCGAAGCAATCTTCTTCTTGAGCGGCTAGACTGCTTCGTCGCGAATGCATGCACCTCGCAGAATCATCTGGACATTTAGTCTGAGTCACTACCAAACTTAATTAGTCGGGAAAGTCAATATAGATTACTCATGACAAAAAAGAATCGCAAAAATAAAAAAGGAAATAAGAAGAGAACACCTATTAGTCGTAGATATACTGTCTATTCTTTACCACGGCAACATAACACAACTTTCGGTATTGTATTTCTGGCTTTTTTTGCCTTTGGAATTGGCGTGCTCCTTGAAGGAGAATATATCTCCGCAACAATCCCTCTTCTTATAGCAGCTACAATAGCGTACGCAGCTCTTACAGAGGTGCAGCAAGTCGATATTTTCAAAGACACAATGATTGTTGATACCGCCATCAGCAGAAACGTATATAAAGCAAGCGAGATAGTAGATGTTGAATGGAGAATGACCACTTATATAAAGAGGAGAGGCGGATATGGATCAAAATTATTATTGTATATTGACACCACTCGTGGAAAAAGCATTCGGCTTCAGCCCGCAGTAAAATACGATATACAAAAAAGCATTCTTGACTGGCGAAACAAACATCAACACAAAAATATAAAAATTTACATTCCTCCAACACTCGCGGAGTAAAATCAGGGGCAGAAATCTGTACAGGAGGCACTATGTCTGACTCTCAATCATTCACCTTTAAAGCTGAAACAAAACAACTGCTCAACATCCTGATCCACTCGCTCTACAAGGATAAGGAAGTCTTTTTGCGCGAGCTGCTCTCGAACGCATCCGATGCGCTCAATCGCTTCCGCTTCGAGATGCTCACCAACCAGAACGTGCTTGACCCCGAAGCGGAGTTGAAAATCCACATCACGGTCGACAAGGACGAACGCATGCTCACCATTCAGGATACGGGCATCGGGATGACCAAGGACGAGATCATCGAGAATCTCGGCACCATCGCCCAATCCGGCGCGCGGAACTTCATCGAAGCCACACGCGACAGTGAAGTGGACATCGCTACCGTGATCGGTCAGTTCGGCGTTGGCTTTTATTCCGTTTTCATGGCCGCTGAGTGGGTACGGGTCACATCCCGATCTTATAAACCACGCGCCAAAGCCGTAACCTGGTATGCCACAGGCGAAGATTCTTTCGATGTCAGTCCCGCAGAGAAAACCGACCGCGGCACGAAGATCGAGATCAAACTCAAAGAAGATTCCGCCGAGTTCGCGGACGAGAACACCATCCGCAACGTCATCAAAAAGCACTCCGACTATATCGGTTTCCCGATCTATATTGGCGACAGCGAAAGCCAGGCCAACCAACAAATTTCGCTCTGGCGAACTGCGCGCAACGAGATCACCGACGAGCAGTACAACGACTTCTACCGCCAGATGACGATGGAATTCGAAGAGCCGCTCCTGCGCATCCACGCCGTGACCGATGCGCCCGTGCAGCTCTATGCGCTGCTCTACATCCCTGCCAAAGGCGAACGCGGCATGTTCTCGCTGCGCAAGGAAGACGGTCTCAAACTCTACTCACGCAACATCCTGATTGACGAATATAACAAAGATCTGCTGCCCGAATATCTGCGCTTTGTGCAGGGTGTGGTCGACTCGGAAGACTTGCCGCTGAACGTCTCGCGCGAAACTGTTCAGGCAAGCGGATTTATGCCCAAGCTGCGCAAGATCGTCACAGGGCAGGTCATGCGCGAGCTGGATAACATCGCCAAGAAGGACGCAGAAAAATACAACGCCTTCTGGGAAGAGTTCGGTCTCTACCTGAAACAGGGCATCGCTGCCGAGCCAATGAGCACCGAAAAAGTCCAGCCGCTGCTACGCTTTAAGACCAACCAGAAACCGGAAGAGTGGTCTTCGCTAGATGAATATATCGAACGCATGCAGGAAGAACAAAAAGAGATTTACTACATCGTCGGCGACGATCCAAAATCCGTGCTGCACAGCCCGCATCTTGATTACTTCCAGTCGCAGGGCACGGAAGTGCTGCTGCTGACCGACCCACTGGATTCGTTCATGCTGATGGGTTTGAACAAGTACAAAGAGTACGAGTTGAAAAACGTCGCGCAGGCAGATGTCGAAACAGCGGAAGCAAGTGAAAAGGAGAGCGAAACGGAGAAGATCGCCGAAGATGATTTCTCGACGCTGATCGAATCCTTCAAGGAGACTCTTGGTGAGCGCGTCACCGATGTGCGTGCCAGCAAACGCCTTTCGCAATCCGTTGCCCGTCTGGTTGACCCCGATGACAGCCTAAATCCGGAAATGCAGCGCGTTTACCGCTACCTCGGCAAGGATTACGAAGTCCCGAAGAAAATTCTGGAGTTAAACCCCTCACACGCCATCCTGAAAAGCTTACTGGGCAAAGATGCTGACCTGCAAAACGAGATCATCGAGCAGATATTCGACAGCGCCCTGCTCGTCGAAGGCTTGCACCCCGACCCCGCGAGTATGGCCGCACGCATCCAAAAATTAATGGAGTTGGCACTTTCAAAATAATGTAACTTTTGGTGCTAAAATGACTCTAAGATATAGAGTCTTTTATTAATTATCAAAAGGAGAACCAAAATGAAAAAGAATATAGGTAGTACCGACCGCAGCATCCGCTTTGTTATAGCAGCGATTTTGGCTGTGCTTTATTTCACCGCTTTACCCAACGTTTGGGTACTCGTCATCGCTGTTGTTATGGCAGTTACCGCCGCACTGAACTTCTGCCCGCTTTACCTGCCCTTCAAAATCAAAACCAAATAGTTTTTCCCTTTTATCAAAAAAGCGTGGATTTGAACATCCACGCTTTTTGCTTTAATCCAAATATTCGCAATTTACAAATTCAAAATCTCACCCAGGGTCTTCACAAAATACGCCAACTCAGCTTCTGTGTTATAGCCCTGCACGGATAAGCGCAAGAAAGACTGCCCATCAAACTGCGTATACGGAATTTCAATACGATATTCATCATAAAGACGCTCTTTCAGAGCTGGCCCGTCCACGCCTTTGGGGAGCGGCAGGGCGACCATTTGCCCGAGCCATTCTTCGGGATTGGCGCAGATGGGCGGAATTCCGGTCAAATCGCTGACTTCCTGTCGAACAGCAAGTACCAATTCCCGACAGCGTGTACGCACCTGATCCCAGGCTTGTTCCCGTTGAAAATCAATTGCTGCCGGTACCGAAAGGAATGCCGCCAAATCGCGCGTTCCCTGCCATTCGTGATAATCAAGGAAAGTGTTGCCGCTCCCATAGCCCGGCTCGGAGTCATATCCCCAACTGATGACAAGCGGATCAAGCCATTTCTGCACATCACGACGTGCATACAAAAAGGCCGCGCCTTTCGGAGCCATCAGCCATTTATGGCAAGCGCCTGTATAAATATCGGCATCCAGCGCAGTGAGATCGAGGGGAATATGTGCAGGTACATGCGCCCCATCGACGATGCAAAGAATGCCGGCTTCACGCGCACGTTTGCAAATCTCGGCAGCAGGGAAGATCAGCCCTGTATTGCTGGTGATATGACTCAAAAAGATGATCTTGGTCTGCGGCGTGACCCCTGCCCAAAAATTTTCAACAAAATCGGCATGGCTGGTAACAGGCAAGGGAATATGCCGCTGAATATATTTGGCGCCTTTCTTCTGGCAGTAATAGCGCCAGGTACGATCCATCGCACCGTACTCATGATCGGTGGTCAAAATCTCGTCGCCAGGTTGAAGGTCAAGACTGCGCACGACCATATTGATGGCCGTGGTCGGGTTCGGGAAGTAGACCACGTCCTGCGCAGCACAATTCAGATATGCAGCCAACTTTTCGCGTGCTTCGGCGAGCAAAGGAACAGCTCGCCTGCCAAGGAATTCAACAGGCCGACGCTCCAGTTCAAGCTGCCATGCCTGATAGGTATCGAAAACAGGCTTTGGACATGCACCGAAAGAGCCATGATTGAGAAAGGTGATATCGGGATCGAGAAGGAAGTGTTTTTTCATGCCGCTATTTTACATCTCTTTATTCCTGATAAGCCAATTCTCGTTCGGGTAATGCGACTGGTAATTCTCGTCCGCGCAGGGCTTTGGAAATGATGTAATCGACCATCAGGGCGGGGATATTGACGCCAGTGGTTTCAATGCTGTTGCGGAACTCCATCGTATGGTTGACTTCGTTGACGGTGAAGCCGTCTTCGGTTTCAAAGAGATCGACAGCCAGCAAGCCACTGCCCATCACTTCGGCTGTGCGGCGGCAGATATCGCTCAGTTCAGGGGTGAGGGGGCAATTGGTCGCCACGCCACCACGCGCGGTGTTTGTGATCCAATTTTCAGAGGCGCGGTAGATGGCAGCGACCGGTTCACCAGCGATCACAAAGGCGCGGATATCGCGTCCGGGCTTGTTGATATATTCCTGTGCGTAAAAGACCTGATGATTGACACCCAGCGAGGCCTTATGCTCGATCACCGCTTCTGCCATTTCGGGGCTGTCGACACGAGCAAGCAGACGTCCCCATGAGCCAACGACGGGCTTGAGTACACAGGGATAGCCAAGTTCATTAGTTGCAGCAAGGGCGGCATCCTTGTCGAAGGCCATCAGGACGCGTGGGGTGGCGATACCTTCTCGAACGAGAATTTGGCTGGTGATGTACTTGTCACCGCAGCGTTCGGCCACGACGGAAGGGTTCACGACCGGGATACCGTGCGCTTCAAAGATGCGCGAGACATAGAGCCCACGCGAGTGCGAAATTGAACGCTCGAAGAGAACGTCCACATCGGTGGGTAGTTGGGCAATGTCGAAATACTGATTCCCGTCATTAATGCGAACCACTTCCACATCCGGGCGTGACTCGAGTTCCGCTAAAAGCAGCTTTTCTTCAACGCGCAGGCGAGAGTAAAGAAATCCGATACGATTCATGATCTATTTTCCTTTCTGAAAACAAAAAACACGCCCTCCGGCAGCGGAGAGCGTGTTTGGACAAATAAAGTGATGCGCTAAAGCGCTATTTTATGAATTCACTTAACCCAAAATGCCCACAAATCCAGCCACCAAAGGTGCGGATGCGGGCTTGTGTTTAGCTTTAGCCTCATAAGAGAAAGGTAAAAAGTTGGAATTCATTGGCGCGATTTTACCATTTGGATGAGATTTGTCAATAAATTAGTATAAAAATTGAGTAAATTTTTATTCGGTTTCTTTGGCGACGTAAAGCGGGCTATCTTGAATTAGGAGCATGAGCTCATCCCAGAAGTCATTCACATCGGAATAGGGATAGACACGGCGCAATTCGCTGCGCGCTGTTTTAAGATCGCCAGAGTAGATATGTGCCAAGACCAGCGGCAAAACGCCACACTTGGTCGTCTCGTCCGTTTCACCGTACTCGCCCGGGGCAGCAATTTCGGCTTTTTCAGCGTAACTCAAAATATCGTCGGCATAAGCTTCAGGAAATTCTGGGCTGGCGGGCAGATAAAGTTCCGCAACCGGATCGTAAGCAAGGATGACTTTAGCAAAGGGTGAGCCCGCATAGGCACAATATTGATAAGCAAGGGTATCATCGTAGGTGACGAACTCTTGGATACCATCATCATCCAGATCTTCAAACTGACCGCCTGCGTTTGATTCAGGTTTTTGCAAGATTAATTTCAGTTGCTCGCCAAGGCTGTAGACCTGTGTACCAAAACAGCAATGTGCCCCGCCTGTATAGGTCTCAATGATAGCTTCGGGGAAGCCATCGCCATTGACGTCAGTGCCTGTCAGTGGTTCGATGGCAGATGCCTGATCGATACGAATGCTGGCAATACCGTTGGCTTCAATCATCAGGATGTCTTCAAATCCATAGGCACTGTCAGGGTTACGCCAAAAGCGAATGCCATATTTGTCGATGAGCACTTCCTCGGCAAGTTGGTAGGCAGCGCCCGGGGAAACTGCTGGCGGCGCAAGGACTTGCTCTTCTTCGAGGACATCTTCAGGATTAAACTCAGGCGTGGCAGTTGGCGAAGGGGTTGCGGTATAAGATAACTCTGTCAACGCGACAATGATGGTCTGTGTCGCGGGGATATCGGGGGTAATGGTAGCTGTCGCAGTCGGAGGCAATGTCTCGGTAGCGGTAGCAGGCAGCGGGGTCGGGGTCGGTACGGGGACGACCAATCCGCAAGCAAGCGTGAAAAGGGCAAGAAAGGGCAAAATTCGGCGGGCTGTCATCATCGTCGGCCTCCTTGCCACCATTTGAATGTTTTCAATGAAGAGCCACCTAAAAATTCGCGAGCCAGAGAGTTATCGGGAACAAAATCAACATCCAGCGGCAGGAACCATTCCAAAAAGGCGAGCAAACGCTTGGCTTCAATATATTCGGGTGTGCCGTGCGGCACCTGAAGCAGGAGCGGTTCGGCAAAGGGTTTCATCGCGGAAAGCTCATAGACCAGCGCAGAGTTGAACATAATGTCTGCATTTTCCTGATAAGGGTAAATATGACGTTTCTCGCCGCGCCGCACCGATTCCCAACGTGAGATGGTGTCCTGCGCACTGTAGCCGCGCTCACGCGCATCCCGCACGATGCGTCGCAGGAGGCGCGTATCGGTCGTCGAGACACGGTTGTGACGATCCAAATTAAGCTGCGTCAGGGCTGAGACATAAATGCGGAAAGACTGCGCCTGCAACGCAAAAGGAATCAGACGCGGATTCATACCATGAATGCCCTCTAAAATAATGAGTTGCCCATCACCAAGCTGCACTTCTTCTCCGGCTTCGCTAACGCCCGTCTTGAAATTATATTTCGGCATCTGCACGCGTTCGCCGCGCGTCATTTTTTGCAAGTCTTCTGCCAGACGCGATAAATTCAGGGCTTCGATAGTCTCAAAATCGTATTCACCATTTTCATCACGTGGATTTTTATCGCGATTAACAAAATAATTATCCAACTCCAGCGGGAAAGGCGAAATTCCCAATGCCAGCAACTGGACTGTCAGACGCCGCGAAAAGGTGGTCTTGCCAGATGAAGAAGGGCCCGAGATCAAAATCAGACGCAATTCATCACGCTTCGCCGCAATCTGGCGCGCGATGTCGGCAATATATTGTTCATGCAACGCTTCGGAAACCAGCACGATCTCCTGCCCGCGCTCCTCAGCAATCGCATTATTCAGTGCGCCCACATTTTCAATCCCCAAACGTGTCAGCCAATTGCCATAGCGCCGAAATGTCTCCAGCAATTGAGATGTCGTCGTCATTGGCAGTAACTCACCAGGCATGTGGCGGCGCGGAAAACGCAGCACAAACCCGCCATTGCAGTCCTGCAAATCGAACCAACGCAAGTAGCCCGTCGAAGGCACCATATAGCCATGATGATAGTCCATGTGGTCGCCAATGCGATACAGGGTTAGATAATTTTTCTTGCGATGCCTGAGCAGATTGACCTTGTCGGTCTGTCCCAAATTCTCAAAATGCCGGGTTGCTTCATCGAGCGGAATCTCTTCGCGCAGGAAGGGAAGGTCGTCCGTGACCTCGGCTTGCATCCGCTGATTGAGCATCCACAGCTCCTCGGGCGTGAGCGGCTCACGACCTTCCACCTGACAGTAATAGCCCCCCGAACTGACAGAGTGATCAATCGTCAGCGTCGCATCCGGGAAAAGCTGCTGAAAAGCAAATTCCAGCAAAAAAGTTAGCGAACGCCGGTAAACGCGTGCACCATCCGCTGAATTCATCGTGACAGGACGCAAGCTTGCTTCCATCTGGATCGCGTAATTAAGCTCACGCAGATCGCCATTGACTATCACCGCTACAACCGGATTTTTATCTTCAGTTTCCACTGCTGCCAAAAACTCACCGGCGCTCGCACCGCGCCGTCCCGACAAAATGCGTCCATCCGAGAGATGGACTTCCACCGTCGGGCGGAGTTCACTTAACTTGAAATCATTATTTTTGTTCATGTTTTTATTACGCTTTCTTCATTCGTTTGCATCTTCCCCCCTATTTTATAGTGCAAAGCTATACTTGTGCCAATAATTTTTCCGGCTTCTGAGCATAACTCTCCAGAGAGAGTTCTTCACGCATCATTGCCTGCAAAGTTTCATTTAAAAGTTGATTCACCAGCGTCGGGACGCCGGCTTTTTTGCCAGCACGCACCACCGCCCCATTCAGGTAGTCCACTTCCGATTTTCCACGTCCCGAATGCAGATCGATATGGAAGGATGGCATCTTCCCGCCACGTCCGCCCCCCAGCTTTTGCGCCGCCAGTGGACGCAACCAGAGCGGCCCCTTCGCAGCAAGCGCCAACGCCTTGACTGGAGTGCCCGGTAGATTTACTACACGAATTTTCTGTGCATCCATGACAGCAAGCGCTTCGCGCAGCATACGCATCTCAAATTCATAAAGATCATCGCGTGCAAAAAGCTCTGATGGGGGCATATCCAAAATCGCGGAGGTCGCGTTCCCAACCAGGTTGGTGAGCATTTTCGACCATTTCATATCCACAGCGCGGGGATAAAGGCGTGCATTCAAAAAGGCATCATTCATGGCCTTACTCAACCGTCTGGAAATCTCGTGCTCATCGGCAATGCCGATCCCGCGCAGCTTTTCGAGCACAATATCGCCCGCATCACGCCGCCCCACAGCGGATGTGACCGTCCCGGCAATTACCATCTCGGGCCCAAGGACAGCGGCTATCGTTTGCTCATTCGTGACGCCATTTTGCAGACAAAGTACGGGTGGCATCTTCTCAACGAACTGCCCCATCTCTGCAAGAGCGCTCTCAGTATCATAGGATTTAAGTGCAAAAAGGGCTACGTCAAAGGGCCCGTAGACGAGTGCGCTCTCAAGGGAATCGGCAAAAATCAAATCGGCGGGCGGGATCAGATCCGTGTCGAGGGTCTTGCGCCGCGCATCTAGAGTCAGATCAAGCCGAAGTCCACGTGTGCGCAGCGCTTCCGCTACATCCGGGCGCTCCAGAAAGACAACTTCGTGTCCCGCCAAGGCCAGACTTCCACCGATATAAGTTCCTATCGCCCCAGCCCCAAAAGACAGGATTTTTAAAGAATCACTACTCATTTTCTGTCCAGTGATTTTGATCGTTCAGCCCCTCAATATACCAGCGATGCGCGTCCGCAAAGTAGACAACGGTCGCAAAAGCGGTATTCCCAAAACGGAATTGGGGGCCCTGATAATTGGCATGTGGTCCCACGCCAACAATCGCTTTCATCATCTGATTTAGCAAACCGCCGTGTGAAACGACCAAATAACGCCCTGGCTCACGCGAAAGCAACTGCTTCAACGCTTGCCCCGCGCGCAAGAAAAGCTCCCAATCGCCTTCGCCGCTTTCGGCAAAATCAGCATAAGGATTGCGAAAACGGGGCTGCGGGAAGCGCTTATTTCCCTCTTCATGTTTCAAGCCGGTCACAACACCGTTGTGACGCTCCATCCAAATGGGGTCAAACTCAATCGGCATCTCAAGCGCCGCAGCGATGGTTTCAGCCGTTTCGCGGGTACGACTAAGCGGGCTGGCAAGGATATAGTCAAAAACGCGTTTCTCGGCTTGCCAACGCGAAATGAGCGCTTGCACTTGTGCATGCCCGCGTTCGGTGAGGGGAAAGTCACCCTGCCCCTGATAATATCCCTCTGCATTACCAACGGACTCGGCATGACGCAGGAAGGTAATCTCGTATTTATTTTTTCTCGACATAGGCAAGTATTTTACCGCAGAGATTGGGGAATTAAGCAGAAGTTTCCCATCATTTGCAAGATGGGAAACTTTATTGTCTCCATTTTGGATGCAAAAAACGGATCAGAGCGCGACCCCGTGCATGTCGGACAATATCTGAAGGGTGCGCTGCATTTCGACAGTTTTCCGCTCATGATTCCAGCCCAGATAGGATGCCGCTATTTCGTTCAATTCCTTCAAGAGCGGGTATGTCAACAACCCCAGTTTGGCGATATGTGTACGACGAAAAACCAGATCGTCTAGATGGATCACTTTTTCGCGCGTTACCAAAAAGCCGATCTCGCGTTCACTATAACTTGGCAAGCCCTCCAAAGGCTTGTCATCCCCTTCAGAAATGAAGAGGGCAACATCCTGAGAGCGTGTTCCATAACGATCATAGAGTTCTATCAAACGTTCCGTGTCAACATTCGTCCAAGCAGAGATGCCATCCAATTGCTGGCGGCGCTCTGCCTGACGACGTTCATAATTGCGCCCACCGCCGATAGCGAGTTCCTTGGTATCACGCGTACGTGGCATTTCGAGGAAATTCAATGCTTTATCGGTCACTTCTTCGGCGAAAGCACGGAAGGACGTCCACTTACCGCCAACCAGTGAGTAAACCGGGTAATTCTGCCCTGTCCAGACACCGCTGAGCACCTGAATGCTGTGGTCACGCGAGATTTGCCCGGTCGTCTTTGCGCCGCTAAACTCGAGCGGGCGCACGCCAGAGAATTGATAAACAATCTCTTCTTTTTTTACTTCGATATCGGGGAAAACGACCTTAACCATGCCAAGGAAGTAATCGACCTCTTCGGGCGTACAGCGTGCTTCATCGGGATTTTCATTAGGTAAATCGGATGTACCGATCAGCACCTTGTCGTAAAGCGGGTAGATCAGGACGATACGTCCATCGCTGTTTTCAAAGAAGAACTCATTATTCCCAATCGCTGTGCGGAGTTCTGGGTTATCGAGAACCAAATGGGAACCTTTGGTCCCGCCAATAAAACGGGTAGACAAGCCCAGGGTCACGTTCGCCTCGTCGATCCACGGGCCTGCGGCATTGACAACCAGTTTCGGACGAACATCAAGAAATTCGCCAGTCAACTCATCCTTCAAGGTGACAAAATTCAACTTACCACCATCCACGCTGACGTAATTCAGCGCGCGCGCGTTCGATTGGTCTGCTTCCGTGTCGAGGAGCATTTCTGTGGCGAGACGTTCCGGTTCCAGAATCGCACCATCGTAGTAAGTCGCTGCATATCGAATAGCGGAATTTAGCGCGGAAAAACGCTTAAGGGTCTTTTTGCGCCCTTCAAAGCGATGCGTGGGGACGGTCTTCTGCTTACGGGTGAAGGCATCGTAAAAGATCAGGCCGATCTTAATCACCAATGCGCCGCGCTCAGCAGGGCGATCTAACAGATTGAAAAATTTAAGCGGTGCATTCAAGAGACCAGAAAATACTTTAAAAACAGGAATCGTGGTTGGGAGCGGGTGCACAAGATGTGGTGCGTTCAACAACATGCGATTGCGCTCTTGGACGGCTTCGCGCACAAGACGAAACTCACCATTTTCAAGATAGCGAATACCGCCATGCGCCATATGTGAGGAGGCAGCACTCGCCCCCGAAACAAAATCAGCGCGATCAATAATGAGCACGTTTGCCCCATTGATGCCTAGATCACGGAAGGTGGCAATCCCATTCACGCCAGCGCCAATAATGAGCACATCCAGATCAGGTGACTGCTTGAGCGAAGCAAAGATTTCAGAACGTTTCATAAATTAATTCCCAATGAATGATCCAATAAGATTATCTTGAATTGTACCGTATCTGAGCAAAGAAATTAAGCATCGTTATTGCTCTTAAGATATAATGCAGCAGGTCAAAAATTATGATGAAAATAAAACTTTTCCTACTTTTCAGTGTACCAATCCTCATTGCCCTGCTTGTAGGGCTTTCTTTTTCTGCGCAAGCTGCCGAATCGCCGCAGGGGATTGGTCAATACCAGACACCCACCGCCGAGTCGGATGGACGCATCATCTACACCGTGGGAGATGGTGACAACTGTGTTCGCATCTCTTTGCTAAATGGCATTACCGAAAATCAATTGCGCGCCATGAACCCGGAACTGGACGAGACCTGTACGGTCATCGTTGGGCAGCGCCTTGTCATCGGTGTTGGCGGACCGGCTGCTGAACCAACGGTCACCCCCGGCGGCCCAACAGCTGTTCCCACGCAAGCGCAACCGACTCCAACACCTCTTGGGGGAACGACCGAGATTTGCGTACTGCTCTTCGATGATGTCAACGGTAACGCGATCCGCGAAGAGCTGGAATTGGGCTTGGCAGGCGGCGCGATTAGTGTGACCAACGCCTTGGGAGGCTACTCACAAACCCGCGACTCAATCAGCGAGATTGATCTCGATACGCTTGAGCCTGCTTTTATCTGCTTTGGTGCCCCCCCTGCCGGACAGGAAGAAGTCCCCGAAGGTGAGAAGCTCCCCGAAGGTAAATATACCGTCAGTGCAGCAATTCCCGATGGCTTTAATCCGACCAGCTCTCTCAGCTACGAAGTGGATGTCCAAGCCGGGGAACGGGCCTTTGTCAGATTTGGAGCACAATCACAAGACTCGACCATTGTTGATCCGGAAGCTGCTAGTGATGGAAACAACTCTGGTTTGCTTGGTATTTTTGGGGGATTACTCCTGCTAAGTGGCGGTGGCCTGGCGTGGTATGCCATGCGCACGCAGAAGTCATCATCTGGTATGAAATATCGCTAACGCCAGTTTTTTCAACGAATTCCAAAAAGAGCCAGGTTTTATTTCTGGCTCTTTTTCTTTCAGCTAAATAGGCTTTTTTACAGCTTACAAACGAATTAGAGTTATATTAGACCTGACGCACGAGGCTTGACTTTCATTATTCACGTTGCGTACAATGAATTTACCATCACAAACTATGCAACGCGAAAAACATACAGGTATCAAATGGAATATAGAGATTATTATCAAATTTTAGGGGTTGAACGAAAAGCCAGTCAGGATGAGATTAAAAGAGCGTACCGAAAGTTGGCGATGCAATATCACCCTGACCGTAACCCAGACGACAAAAAAGCCGAAGATAAATTCAAAGAAGTTAATGAAGCCTATCAGGTTTTAAGCGATCCGAAGAAACGCGCGCGTTACGATCAACTTGGATCATCCTATTCACAGTGGGAGCAGCGCGGCGCACCCGGCGACTTCAACTGGAATGACTGGTTTGGTGGCGCAGGCGCCCCGGGCGGCGGAACACGCGTCCAGTATGATGATCTTTTCGGAGGTCGAGGTGGCGCTCAGGGAGGCTTCTCGGATTTCTTCGAGGCACTCTTTGGCGGCATGGGCGGCATGAATGCTCGGGGAACGGGAGCAAGCCCAGGGTCACGAGCGCAGCCGCAGCGCTATGAACAATCAGTCAGTATCAGTCTGGAAGAGGCCTATCAGGGTACTGTCCGCATTTTGGAGAGTAATGGTCGCCGTGTGCAGGTAAAGATACCGGTTGGCGCAAAGACAGGCACCAAAGTGCGTGTTCGTGGCGAGGCCCCCGGCGGCGGCGATCTTTATCTCAAAGTTGATGTGGAAAAGAATCCGCGCTTTGAGCGTAAAAGCAACAACCTGCACACAGAGGCAAATATTGATGTCTTCACCGCACTTTTAGGCGGCGAAGCAAAAGTACAAACCTTAGATGGCAATATCTCACTCTCGATTCCGGCTGGCACACAGCCAGAGCAGGTTTTCCGCCTGAGCGGGCGTGGCATGCCCAATTTACGCAGTCCCCAAAGCAAAGGCGATTTATATGTACGCATCAAGGTAA
This sequence comes from Anaerolineales bacterium, assembly GCA_050293165.1. Taxonomy (GTDB): domain Bacteria; phylum Chloroflexota; class Anaerolineae; order Anaerolineales; family Villigracilaceae; genus Desulfolinea. The sequence goes on from JBNKMO010000089.1 coordinate 16,587, forward strand.
AAATACCGAAAAACTTGAGCGACAAACAAAAAGAAATGCTAAAAAAGATAGCAGAAGATAAATAAATTCTCGGAGTAATGATGAAACGAATATTGGTAGTTTTAACTGTATTAACTTTAGCGACCCTGGCTTGTCAGGCAACTGCTTTAACTGCGCCAACCGCCGCTCCCTCTGTCCAAGAGACGAACACAACCGCGCCTAATATTTATGTCCCCGAGCCGAGCTTTGAAGACGGCAGCCTGATGGCATTATACGAACGCAGTTTGCCCGGTGTCGTCGCCCTGCGTGTGACGACTGCGGAAGGCGGCGGCGTTGGCTCCGGCTTTGTTTTCGATAATAATGGCAATATCGTCACTAATTTTCATGTTGTTGAAGGCGCAACCGAAGTAGAAGTGGATTTCTCGTCGGGCTACAAAACCTATGGCACCGTGATCGGCACAGATCTTGATTCAGATTTGGCTGTCGTCAACGTGGATGCGCCTGCTGATCTACTCACCCCCTTGCCTCTCGGTGATTCAGCGCAACTTCACGTAGGCCAAACAGTGATCGCCATTGGAAATCCCTTTGGCTTGAGCGGCACAATGACCACAGGCATCGTCTCCGCACTTGGACGTACACTTGATTCCCTTAACGACGCCCCATCGGGCGGTTACTTCACAGCCGGAGATATCATTCAAACCGACGCCGCTATCAATCCCGGCAACTCCGGCGGACCACTCTTCAACATCAGCGGCGAGGTGATCGGCATCAATCGCGCTATTCGAACAACCAGCACCTCCGCAACCGGTGATCCGGTCAACTCCGGGATTGGCTTCGCGATTTCCATCAACATCGTCAAACGCGTCGTACCTGCACTGATCGAATACGGCATTTACGACTACCCTTATATGGGCATCTCATCCATCAGCGACCTAAGCCTGCAAAGCATTGATGCGCTTGGCTTGCAGCGTCAAACTGGTGCCTATGTCACCAGTGTCTCACCCGGAAGCCCGGCAGAAGAGGCCGGCGTGCACGGAGCAGACGGGAATGGCACCGTGCCAACTGGCGGCGATCTAATTATTGGCATCGACGGCATCGAAGTACAACAATTTGATAGCCTGCTGCAATACCTCATCAATAACAAAGCCCCTGGCGACACCGTTGTCCTAACCGTGTTGCGTGGAGATAGTGAAGTTGACCTTGAAATGGTCTTAGGCAAACGCCCCTAATTCATATTTCCCTAGAGAAAGGAGCGTCATCCAACCCTGCACGTTATTCGTTTATAAGTCATCGCAAAAAACGCGATGAAATCAATTCCAAAAGGAGTTAATATGTTAAGCGATAAGGCTTTGCAAGAACTGCTGGATTATGAAAACACAGCACCCGTGCTAAGCATCTACCTGAACACAGAGATCAACCAAGATGCCTACAAACTGACTTTACGCTCCATGCTCAAGGGAATTGAGATGCCTTCCGATGAGGAGGCTGTTATCAACTATATCGAACACGAATACATTCGTCAGGGGCGCAGTCTCGCGATCTTCTCCTGCGCTGAGCAGGATTTCTTCCGAGCCTACCCCCTTTCTGTTGCCGCCCACAGTCGCATCCACACAGCCAACCGCCCCTATGTCCGCCCACTTGCAAACCTGCTCGATGCCTACGGCGCTTACGGCGTTGCCCTTGTCGATAAACAAGGCGCGCGCTTCTTCTACTTCCACCTCGGCGAGCTTGTTGAGCAAGAAGGTCTGCTTGGCGGAGAAGAAGTCCGTCAGAGCAAAGGCGCTTCCAGCAACGCACATGGACGACGCAGCTACGAAGATGCAGGCATCAACCATAGAGATGTCAATGCCGCAAAACGCAACTTCAAAGAGGCCGCAGAATATGCGGTCACCTTCTTCGAAAAACAAAAAGTGCGCCGTATCCTGGTCGGCGGCACCGATGAAAATGTCGCGCAGTTCAAGCAAGCTCTCCCCAAAAGCTGGCAAAGCCTGATCGTTGGCTCCTTCTCTGTTGATGGAATGAACGCCAATCATCAGGAAATTCTGGAAGAAGCCCTCAAAGTTGGCGCAAAGGCTGAAGAAAAACGGGAAGCCGGACTCGTCCAGCAAATGATCACCGCCGCAGCGAAAGCAGCTGAGGGCGTGGTCGGCTTGCGGGATACCCTCCACGCTACCCACGAAGGGAGTGTCCACACGCTGCTTTTAGATGAAAACTTCCACGCACCGGGCTATCGCTGCGAAGGTTGCGAATACATCACTCCCGAAGAACTGGATACCTGCCCCTTCTGCGATGGCAGCTTCACCGAACTCCCGGACGCAACCGAAACCGCCGTGCGGCAAGTCATGCGTTCTGGCGGCGTTATCGAAATCGTCCGTGATAACACCCAAATGGAAGAAGTCGGTATCGGCGCTTTATTGCGATACTAATCTCACTGAAAACAAAAGAAAAATGGCTCTGCAATGCGGAGCCATTTTTGATGCATAGTCATTATCCGAAGCTGGAATTATTGCCCCGCTTCGTCTCGCCCAAGCGAAAACAATTTATTCAAAACGCAAAAGACGGGGTAGGTCTTGAATATATCTCTCAGAGAATTCGACGATCACAATATCGGGTTTCATGTCATCCACCCAATCTAATGTCCAAAGTCCGCTGCCGATATAGTTTTGCACATAGAACGCCTGCTCAAAGTGCTCGGCTAAAAACGGATTCACCGTAAAAAAGAAAGAATCATAATAGACAACGGCACTTGGCAGGGTTTCATCCTGCGTTGAAGAAAAGAGTACCTTGCGCTGATCGACCAGAAACTCTAGAAAGGTCGCGGAGCGTCCCTGTTTGGGTGTAAACTCTATTTTTCCCTCACGCCAGTTTTTTGAGCCAATATTTCGGGCAATATCAAGTAACTTAGCATCTGATGTCGAAACTTCATAATCGGATAAACTGTACGGCACCAACTGTGGATACGTTTGTCCCAACTCCCCTATAATCTGTTGATACGCCGCAAATGCACCGATTAAATTCCAGTGGGTATCAGTGGCGTAATAGACCTGTTGTGCATCTTTTGCTTCCAGCAGAACTGGACGCAAATCCAGTATTTGACTGTTTCCATGCTCTGATAAATATGCAACCAACTGATCCAAGCGAGACACATCGCCTAATACTGTAATTTCATCTGGCATAAATTCTGGATAAACACTCTGCTTGGCAGGCGGAACGACAACAAGCAATGTTATTCCTTCCTGCTCATATTTTTCGGTAACAAAATCAAGGCTTGTTTGAATCTGCGCAAGCTCATCGTCAGAAAAGGGAATTACGTTCTGATAATTATCCATATTCTTTTCTGCGGTCAAGAAAAGCCAACCGGCTTCGCCGACAATCGATTTTGGAAATACACGATCTCCAATCATCAAGCGCAAACTGGTCGTCAACGAAATTAATCTACTGCGCCCATAATAGTCATCATTGATCTGATTGGGATTAAAGTTTAAATCCTTCAGCGGCACAAACAGTATCACAAAAAAAGCAATGATAAATGCCCATGTATACACTTCGAAAAAAGAAAATTTCTTCATCAGATATATCCTAAAAGCTTTCGTAAATTCCAGGTGCAAAACTACTGCTTGCCATAAAAGCAAGCGCAGCCGCAAAAAGAATGAGCAAAACGCCATCTTTAACCATCTGTACAGGGAGCGCAAAGCGTGGATATATAACACCTTTTTCTTTAAGCTTGCCATCAATCCAAGGCAACACAGGCACCGACAGGAAAACGCCCGTCACGAAGGCGGTTAGAAACGATGGTTCGATAAAAGGCAATGGCGATGAGTCTGAAAATCTTGGCTGGATATATCCTTCCAGAAAACCAAACAGGCGCAATATATAGTCCTTGGCGAATCCCAGCGACGGGGAGCGGAAAAATATCCATGTCAACAAAATTGCCGAGAGCGCGTACAAATGCCGCAATGGACGATATGTTTTTCGCAGCCAATTTCCAAGAAAGATATTTTCAATCACTAAAAAAAATCCATGCAGGACACCCCAAAAGATGAAGGTTCTGGTAATCCCATGCCACAAACCGGTCAACAGAAAAACGATCAAGATATTGAGCGGCTGCCCGATATACTTTAAACGTCGCCGTTCTAAGGGGAAAAAGACATAGTCACGGAACCAGGTTGAAAGGGAGATGTGCCAGCGCCGCCAAAATTCGCTGATACTTTGGGATATATAAGGATTATTGAAATTTTCACCAAGCTGAAATCCCATCATCCTCCCCAGTCCCAATGCCATATCGGTATACCCCGCAAAGTCGAAATAGATCTGCAAAGCATAGGCGACAATCGCCAACCAGGCAATATTGCTTTGTATCGAGTGCGGTCCAAGTTTGAAGACCGCATTAACCAGCGGAGCAAGCATATCTGCGATCAATATCTTTTTTGCGAAACCGCGAATAAAACGTCGAATACCATCAGCGACATCTTCCTTTGTCGGCGCAGGCGCAGAGATGTTTTTTGCTATCGCGCGATAGCGTGTGATCGGTCCAACAATGATCTTCGGGAAAAGCATCACGTACAAGGCAAGCTCAAGCAAGTTAGCGCTGCTCTTCAAAGCGCCCTTGAAAACATCAACCAAATAAGAGATCGCCTGAAAAATAATGTACGACAATCCAAGCGGAAAACTAATCTGTGAAAGGCTATCCCGTTGATCTTTTGTTAAAAAAATCCCAATATTTGTTATCCAGTCAGTGCCATAAGTTGCAAAGAGCTTGAAAAACACCAAAACCAAAAGATTCCCTGCAACACCAATCCAGAGGAGTTTTTTCGAACGCTCTTCTTTCTCTTGCATGCCGAGCTTTTTACCGAAAACAAAATTCCAGAAGATAACCCCAAACATCAACGGGATATAAGCGAGATTTCCCCAAGAGAAAAATATAAAACTGCCAATTAGCCCAACAATACGACGAACCTGTTTATCCGCAGCAAAGTAGTTTGCGAAGAAAAAGGGCAGGAAAAGGAAAAGAAAAAGCGGAGAATTAAAACTCATAAGTCACCCATGATAAAAAAGCACAATGGCCACAAGATAGTCTATTTTACCAACACCATCACAAGGAACAAGAGGGAAAGAAGTCTTTGGGGGTAAAATGAGAAAAATTTTCACACCAAAGGAGTCTCCATGAAAATGATCGACTTGCGTTCGGATACCGTCACACAACCCACGCCCGAAATGCGTGAAGCAATGGCAAAAGCCGAAGTCGGTGACGATGTTTACGGCGAAGACACCACCGTCAACCAGCTCCAGGAAAAAGCCGCCGCCATGCTCGGCAAAGAGGCCGCGCTTTTTGTCCCATCCGGCACAATGGGCAACCTCATCTCGGTGCTCAGTCACTGCGGGCGCGGCGACGAGGTCATTCTCGGCAACAAGGCGCACATTTTTCTCTACGAGGCAGGCGGCATTTCCGCGCTGGGTGGCGTGCATTCGCGTCAACTCCCCAATCAGGATGACGGGAAATTACTGCTTGAAGACATCGAAGCTGGCATCCGACACGGCGACCCGCACGAGCCAATCACCCGCCTGATCGCACTGGAGAACACACACAACCGTTGTGGCGGATCAGTTCTTCCGCTGGATTATACGAATCAGATTGGGGAATTTGCCAAAGAACGCGGGATCGCGCTGCATCTCGATGGCGCCCGTATCTTCAACGCTGCGGCGGCTTTATCATCTACTGCCAAGGAACTTGCTGCACCTTTTGACTCTCTGACATTCTGCCTGAGCAAGGGGCTTTCTGCGCCTGTTGGCTCGGTGATCTGCGGTTCGCAGGAGTTTATCAAGAAGGCGCATCGGCTGCGCAAACAATTGGGCGGCGGGATGCGCCAAGCCGGGATTCTGGCAGCTGCCGGGGTCGTGGCGCTCGATACAATGGTAGATCGCATGGGTGAAGATCACGCTCGGGCACGGAAACTGGCCGAGGGACTTGCGGACGTTTCCGGCATCATCCTGGATGAGGGTTCCCCACACACGAATATGATCTTCATGAATCTGGCGGAGCACGTCGAATATTCCGCCGAAAAGGTTGCCGCACATATGCACAAAGCGCACGGCATCCGTGTTGGTGTGACAGGCGCACGCCGCTTCCGCCTGGTGCTACATTATTGGATTACAAATGATGATGTGGAAAAAGTGATCGCTGCTTTTCAGGAATTTCTGGGATAAATTAGCACAGCATGTTGTTAGCAAAATCAGGTTCGTAATTTGGTTCGATCTGGTTGCGCCCGCGTTCTTTGGCAACATAAAGACGACGGTCAGCCAGATCGATTAATTTAAAGACTTCCTGGGCTTCTGTAGGAAATTCGGCAATTCCCTGACTAATGGTTGGCACAGGAATATCTTTTTCTTCCCAAATCGTAATCTGCATCTTTCGCAGCGATTCTTGAATGCGGGCAGCAACCTGAAGAGCTTCTTTGCCGGTGGCATTGGGTAAAGAAATCACAAATTCTTCACCACCCCAACGCCCCACAGAATCGGTACTTTTGATGAAGCGCCGAATGGTTTTTGCGATTATTTGAAGCACTTCATCACCGATAAGATGCCCATAGGAATCGTTATACTTCTTGAAGTAATCGACATCGATCATAATGAGGCTGAGAGAGGTTTTATTTTGATGCGCTTTCTGCATCTCGCTGGTTAGCTTTTCAAGGAAATAACCGTGATTATAGACTCCCGTAAGACTATCGGTTTGTGCCTGCTTTTTAACAATCTGATGTTGGCGAGCATTGTTCAACGCGAGCGCAGCCTGTTGCGAAAGGCTTTCGAGAAAATCCACATCGCTCTGCGTAAAAGCCAATGGTGAGTACGAGCCAACCCCAAGCATCCCGCTAATCAAGTCCGTCTTGACAGGGACGCCAATCCACGAAAGACTTATTTTTTTCTTTCCGATAATCCTTATTTTCACCCCTTCCAAGTTTGGCTCTTTGCGCAGATCGTTCAAAAAGAGCGTTTGGTGATGGCAAATGACCCAGCCGCCGAGCGTGCCTTCAATCGGCACTTTAACTGCATCAAAATACTCACCATCGTCGTAAAAAAGCCCCAAATCGAGATAGGATCCATTGACCAATGCTAAATAGTAGGTGTCTGCCTTGATCGAATCCTGAATCGCTTCTTTGAGCCAAGTCTGCACTTCGTCTTCGTCCAACGACGAGGAAATCTTATGAAAAAAGGAGTTAATCGTTTCCAAACGATTGGCATGCTGGGCAATCGTGTTTTTCAAACGCAGGACTGTTTCGGCAACAATGAGCGCTAATAAGGGGAATGTAAATAGCTGTATCCAATCAAGCCAGATATGAAATTTCCCATCTGTCAGGTAAGCATAAATCTGCGTCAAAACTGTAAAGGTGATTGTCCAATAAATTTGCTTACGAGGAAAAACAAGTGCAAATCCGAGCATATTCAAGACAAAAAGAATATAGATGGCAAAGATCAATTCAAGAGGAGAGGTAGAAGCGATAACGCCTAAACTTATACCCACAACCGGCAAATTGAGCCAGTCAAGGCGCCGCATCCAATATTCTTCTTCCTTATAATAAATAAGGGTCAAAACCAAGCCATAAAGACTACCAAGCAAACCCAAGATAAATAAGATGAGAATATTTCTTTCAAAAAACGAAACTCCCTGCTTCCCCGTCGTGACACAAAGCACAATTATCTCCAATAAAAACAAGCTAAATACTGCAAAAGGCATCAGAACTTTTCGGTAACCTTTGGCTCTAAAAGAATTACTGGGAACAGGAATATCTTTCATTCTTCTATCTCTGAGTGGATGCTGCCATTCGCCAAGAGTTCTTCCAGAATGTCAACAATCTTTGGGTCGAATAATATCCCCGCATTCTTGCGGATATAGAGAAAAGCTTCCTCGTTTGTGGATATTTTCCGGTATGGACGAATGCTTGTCAGCGCATCGAAAACATCTGCCACGGCAAAGATGCGCGCGGTGATCGGAATATCTTCCCCTGCCAGGCCAAGCGGATAGCCGCTACCGTTCCAGCGCTCATGGTGATGCCGAATAACAGGGATTGTATCTTCGAGAAAGGGAATCCCGTTCACAATTCGTGCACCGATTTCGGGATGCTGGCGCATAGTTTTCCATTCATCATTTGTGAGAGGGCCCGGTTTATTCAGAATATTGTCACTAACGCCAATCTTGCCGATGTCGTGCAACAACGCTCCTCGCCGAAGAATAATAATTTTATCGGGAGCAAGCCCAAATTCCAGGCCGATGCGGCAGGCAATCTCACCGACACGGGAGCTATGCCCTTCGGTCTCGTGGTCTCGCGCATCCAAAGCAGACATCAAGGCAATCAAGGTCTGATCGTAAGTCTTTTGGAGGGTCTGGAAGGCGCCCTTCAATTCATCCGCCTTGCGACGTAGATCAAGGAGCAGCATTGCACGCTCAAGCGCCATGGCAGCCTGATTTGCCAGTGTCTGCAAAGTCTGTGCCTGCGCGGCAGCTTTACGCTCGCTCTCCTGAAACTCGATCCACAAAGCACCATATTTGCGCAATGAGGTCTGGATAGGCAGATAGATATGGGCTGAATTATCCCCGCTGGAAAGCGTGATACTTTCACCTGTAGCCAAGGTCTGCTCAACATATTCAACAGGAACAGTTTTGGTAAAAGCAAGCCCATCGACTGTGATTTCAAGCGCTGTTTCAATTTTTCGATCCAACGAAAAGAGAACGATACCAACCGAAATGGCTCGGGTCAGGCGCTGTGCTGTTTCGGCAATCATACGGGCGGCTTCACGGATCGTGTCGGTCTGGATAATGCCAACGCTGAGCTGATAGAGCAAGTTTGTGGTCGTCGTATTTGAGCGTAATTCCTGAATTAGCCAGGCGCTTTCAATTGCAGCAGCAGCCTGCATAGCAAGCAAATTAGCAAGCGATTCATCTTTTTCGCCAAAGAAAACTCCACCTTGTTTACCAAAGGCTAAAATCGCGCCAATACTGACGCCATGCAAGCGGATTGGGATCATCAGCAACCCGCGCAGCACGTTATGATCCAGAGGCAGTGTCGGCAGATCCTTGTAGCGGCGCACATCACGCACACGATAAGGCGCATCTTGAGCAAGCGCAGCTTTCAATAACGGATTATGTTCCAAATCACGGCTAAGAAATTTATGCAGGTTCGGCGCATACCCGGCAGAAGATACTCGCGTAAAAGTACCTTCCTGATCCAGCAGGGTCACAAAAACAAAGCGAGCAAGCAGGGCATCACGCGCAACCTGTGTAATTTCCTCGACAGCAGCTTGTGGCTCTAAGGATGTAGATAATGCAACACTGGACTGGATCAATCTGCTCATCCGCCGAGTATGACCGGAACGCTCCCATGTTTTAAGTAGTTCCTGCACAACAGACTTCAGGATTCGGACATCGGCAGCGGAGAAGGCACCCTTCTCCTTGCCCCCCACCATCAGAACCCCTTGTAGTTGACCGTGATTAATAAGAGGCACAAAAACCTCTGAAAAGATTTCCTCCCCACTGATACTAATATAGTCGCGGTCTGCACTGGTATCGTTGACAACCTGCACCTTCTGCAAACGTGCCGCACGTCCCAGTGTGCCAACATCGATACTTTGGCGATAATTAGCAGGGACGTAAGCTTTCAAACTGCCACCAACAGCATAAGCAGAAAGTTCATGTGCTTCAATATCATATAAAAGGATCGCCACCAGATCGGCGACGAAATATTTCTCAATAATATTAACCACCAATTGTGCAGCAACGGGATCGTCATGAAAGTCATCCAGTTGATGACGCAGAAGGCTAAGCATATTAAAGCGCTTTATATTTTCGCGCTCAACAATCAACTGCTTTGAAAGACGCCTAATCTTCTTTGCCTGCCACTCAGAGAGCGGACGCAATTCCTGAAACGGGGAAAACAAGAGATCAACCAGTTTTTCAAAACCTTTTCCCCTTGATCGATTTTCTTCATTCTTGAGAGAGTGTTCTGCCAATTCAAAAAGAAGAAGGTGAACCCGTATCACGGCATAGACAAATAATGTACTCAATATGATACTGAAAACAAATAAAAATCCGTCTAAAAAAGAATTAAATGGCGACGCATTTAACAAGAAGGTGAAAAGAGCGAGAAGCAAGGCCAAGAGTAGTGACAAAAGCGGAAAAAGACCGTGTCCGAGAACCTTATTATCCGGCAAGCGAAACTTCTCAAAGGGAAACAAACCCAAGGTTAGGAGCGAAAACGAGAATAAGATCGCTGGGATCAGGATCGTTAGCTCACCATTCACGCTAAAAAGGAATATCCATCCAATCCACGGTAAAGCAAGCCATTTGGTTGAATTCTGCGAAAGCGCAGGCTCTCTGTTGCGATCTATCACAACCTTCAAAAGTGCAGAGCCGAAGAAAAGTAAACTGAAAAGCCCGCGCAAAGGTAAAACGCATTGATAAATTTCAGCCTGCAGAAAGACACCCGGAAGGAGAAAGGCAAGTCCTAAAAGGAGGTTGAGCAAAAGATTCGCGCTGCCGAACCAATCACCCCCCTGCTCGAACTGCCCAAGAACGCTCAGGAGTAATATCCCCAACAAAAGCAAGGGCAGACCCTCAATATACAAGGCTACCCGCAAATACAAAAACGCCAAGAAAGACAAAAGCAGCGTCGAAACACTTCCTATGATGATCGCTTGCTTGCGCGTGTGCTGGTAAAACGCCAATGTCAAATTAAGATAAGCGCCCAACAAGAAAAGGCCGGAACTCACGAGAATAAGATTTGCTCCAACGCCCCCAAGCAAGACTTTTTGCTGCTGCGGCACAAGCAAAAAACTTTGCGCACTTATAGAAAAGAAACCCGCTAATAAAAAATAAAGCAGAGATTTAGAAGGAGCAATCTTCATTACAGGCTATTTGTCTATATCCGTTTTATCTTTGGGCTTGTTGCGACACAAATTTTGCTAAAAGAGCCACATTTCTGGTCGCTTCTGCATCAGATACCCCTTTGGATTGAAGATAACGGATCGCGCGCCGTTGCCGATCCACATCGCTTTGAAACTTTTTATCCGCTATATCAGCAGAAAGGATTTGCATCGCTTCTCGATACTCAGGCTTGCTTGCCAGTCTACGAAGAGTATCGACCGTTGAGCTTTTTGCCGTTCCCGTTTTTTGCGACTTGGGTGCAGCAGTGAACCTCACTAAAATATAACCAATAAACGCGATACCAAAACTTAAGCCCTCGAGAGAACTTGGCAAAGGCGCAAAGAGCATCACCGCTCCAACTGCGCCGATTATCTTTCCCAGCGTATTCAGCTTCTGACGACTAAGTACAAAAGGTGTCTTATCGCTGCCTATGACTGTGTTTTGCGACATAGGCACACTCTTGGTGGTAGGGAGAATGGTATTCTTCACTTTGCTGGAGAAGGGAGCATCAGGCGCTGAAAAAGAAGGTGATTCATCACTAAAAACGTCATCCACCATTGCCTTGCGAAAAATGAGCGCAACCACAAGCACGATCACGACAAATGCTACAAAGGCGATCAAAAGAATTTGGTCATCCATCTATTTTCTCCATTACATGCCAGCTTACATTATGAGTGACGGGGATTATAACCCGATTACTCTCTCATTTTGATGAGATGATGATGAGCATTGCCCCTTGTTTTTTTGCACAATTAGCAATTAAGCAAGCGCCAGTTCCACAGCTGCCTCGGCGTGGATGGAAGTGGTATCATAAAGGGGAATATCGGTATGTTTCTGCTGGACAAGCATGACGATCTCGGTACAGCCTTCGATGACACCCTCAGCACCGGCAGCACGTAAATCGTCCATAATGCGCAGATATTCTCGACGGGATTCGTCGCGTATCACGCCAAGGACAAGTTCTTCATAGATCACGCAATGGACAAGGTCACGATCCTGCTGGGGAGGCAGAAGCACGTTCAGGCCATGTGCGTCTCGCAGGCGTCCGGCGTAGAAATCCTGCTCCATCGTGAAGCGTGTCCCCAGCAGGCCAATATTCTTAATCCCCTGCGCTTTGATACGCTCGGCGGTTGCGTCTGCAATGTGCAGAATGGGGATGTCGATAGCATCTGCGATCTGCGGGGCGACTTTGTGCATGGTGTTCGTGCAGATGATGAGAAAGTCAGCGCCCGCCGCCTGAACTTGCTCGGCAGCCTTCGACAATATCTCGCCCGTGGCATCCCACTGCCCGGCGTGCTGTAACTCTTCGATCTCCTGAAAGTCGACGCTGACCATCGCAATTTTGGCAGAATGCAACCCACCAAGCTTTTCTTTGACAAGTTCGTTGATCTGTTGATAGTAGAGGGCGGTGCTTTCCCAACTCATCCCGCCGAGTAGTCCGATTGTTTTCATAGGTTCTCCTGAATGTGGAATAACAAACTACAAGCAAGATTTTACCCCAGCCTAAAGACACACCAGGTCACCCGCTTTCAGCACCTTCGTGTTTAGCAAACAGGGCAACACATTATTTTTGCATTCCCCCACTCACTCACGATTAGTTGTTATATTTCCACATCCTACGGATTTTCTGTTTTTCAAGCTGGATTTTTCTGCCCATGAGCCGCTCCCACAACAGAATCCCTGCATAGCGTTCCACCTTGGCAGTTGTAACCTGAAATTCTTCGAGGGGCTTATCCGTTTCTTCGTTAGGAATGATAAAAGACCACATGTGCAATGCGCCCTTATTATTTTCCGTCAACACTGATTTGAAATAAGCATGCGGGATAGGCAGCGTAACCCCTTTGCCATCTTTAGGCTCGATCGTCAAAACCGGAACGTCAAAATTGAAAATTGGGCCGCTGATCACGTACGTCTCAAATATCTTATCAGGCTTATCCAATTCCCTGACCGCATCTTCAAGTTCCTTCCAGATTTTTCGATTGAATTCCGGTTTTTGGGGTGTCATATTGGAAAGCAGGAAGGTTTCGCTATTTTGAACTTCCTTATCTCTTTGATTGGCACTTGGCACAAGGTGCCCGCGATCAAAACCGGAGCCTTTATAAATATTCAGGTCAGCCCTAAACATTTCCGGGATGCGGTAGTCCGAGCGGAAATTATCATCCCGCTTAGCTTCTTTTTCAGGGTCGGGATCCACGATGTCAGGATCAACAATTTCCATAGCCCATTTCGCCTGCCGAAAATAATACGAATAGCCTAGCGTGTAATAGCGGTTGAACAGGATCAGATCCGCTGCTGGAATGCCATATCTGGTTTCGGGTTTCGCATCAGGAACATTCATCTTTCTTCTCCTTTTATTAGGAACAAATACTCAGGGGATATATCAACTATACGATTTTCCCATCCCAAATACAATTGCTTCTATCCCACTGAAAAAACACAATAGGGTCGTCCGCTCTCGGCGCCTTCGAGCTTGGCGATTTGCTCGACACGTTGGATGAGGCATTCTGTCAGCAGAGCGGCATCCATCTGGCAGAGTTCGGGATGCTGCTGAATAATGGCTACGTAGGGACAATGCCCAAGAATGATATGGGGGCCGCTGGCATGGGCTTCCCAGCGGGATTCGTAGCCGAGCTGGTTGAGACGTTTGACGGTCTCGGCAAGGCGCAGCATGGGCGATTTGGTCGTATTCTGTGGAGGTTGGTTCGCGATGCGTTTGGCGAGGCGAGCAAGGGTATCCGCTTTTTGGGGCGGCGTGGCGGAATCGAGCATCTCTGCAAGGAGATGATGAGATAACGAGGGTAAACCGTCTCCAAGCAGGTTCCGACTGACGGCATAGATATTGACGGGACGCCCTCCCTTTTTCCCAACGCTGTGTTTGCCAACGATCTCAACCTGTCCATTTTTGAGCAGTTGGGCGAGATGATGGCGGGCGTTGGCTTGGGTCATCCGCAAATCACGAGCGATCTCGGAGGCAGAAGTAGAACGTCTTTTGCTGATATAGGTGAAGATTTTTTGGCGGGCTGTAGACATTTTTCTCCAGTCTCTGAGCGGAATATCCAGCGAAAGCGAGATATGTAGTCGAAGAGCGGTGCTTGCAAGAGGCGCCCTTCGACTTCGCTCCCTGTCGGTTGTTCCGCTCAGGGGCTGTTTTCAGGTTGTCATAGCAACGGCATGATTATACTCACTTTTCAAGTTTTGAAAATATATTTTTGCATAACTGCGTTGACTGAGAGCTTATTGGCTACTATAATCGCTCTGCTTTATATAAGGAGAACAATGACTGATCCACTAACTTGGGAAGGCACTTATGCAATTGCGCTGGCTTTAAAAAAAAGACACCCCGGTGTGGATTTGGAAAAGGTCTCGCTCGGCATGATCGAGGCGTGGACATTGGAACTCCCGCAATTCGAGGATGACCCTGCTCTGGCGAACGAGGAAATCCTGATGGCAATTTATCAAGATTGGTTCGAAGAAATTCTTTGAGCCATATTTTTTGAGGAGAGTATTTTCATGGAAAATAACGAACTGAACTCCCCCGGCTATGAGATCCCTGATGATATGAAGGGTGTGGTTTCGATCACAACCATTGATAAGATCTATAACTGGGGACGCCGCTCGTCCGTCTGGCCAATGATGTTTGGCTTGGCGTGCTGCGCTATTGAAATGATTGCGACGGCTGCCAGCCGCTACGACTTCTCGCGCTTCGGCATGGAAGTTATGCGCCCCAGCCCACGCCAATCAGATTTAGTGCTGGTTTCCGGCACCGTGACCAAGAAAATGGCACCGACTATCGTACGTCTCTACAACCAGATGCCAGAACCGAAATACGTTGTAGCAATGGGCGCTTGCGCTTCCGGCGGAGGTCCTTTCAAAGAGGGTTATAACGTCGTCTCTGGTGTGGACAAGCTCATTCCGGTCGATGTTTACATCCCCGGCTGCCCACCCACCCCGCAGGCTTTAATCAATGGGCTCATCAAGCTCCAGGAGCTAATTGATACTCAGTCCATCAAGCAGGTGCGCTGGTATCAAAAAGGCGAATTGGCTGCTGTGCCCGTTCCCGTACTTGGCCCTGATCTGATTTATCCCCGCAATATTGCTGCCATCCAAGATGCGAGCAAGGAGGCTTAATCATGGCAACTCCAATAGAAGCCCCCACCCTTGATCTAACCACCCGTTTCCCCGAAGGCGTTGTCGCTGACGAACGTCAGGGTTTCTCCGGCTATATCGTCGCTGCCGACAAACTCATTGAGTTTGCTACCGTCCTGCGTGATGAACTTGGCTACGACTATCTCTCCTCCGTCACTGGCGTTGATTATGTTGCCGAAGAGATGCTGGAAGTGGTTTACCACACCTACAAAACCATCGGCGGCCCAGGCTTGGTCTACAAAGTCCAGGTGCCTCGTGACAAAGCCGACGTTCCCTCTCTTTATGACGTCTTCCCTGGCGCTGACTTCCAGGAGCGCGAAGCTTGGGATTTAATGGGAATCAATTTCGTCGGCCACCCCGATTTGCGCCGCATCCTGCTCTGGGAAGGTTTTGAAGGCCATCCCCTGCGCAAAGATTGGAAAGAACCCTATTACGAAGAAGATGCCAAACCCTTCAAATCTCGCTGGCCCGAAGGCAACTTTGATCGTGCCGAAGACAAGAACCCCTACGGCGCAAACGTACAGTATCCCGATAAATTTGACCCCGAAAAATGGCAGCCCGAAGGCGAAGATGCGCTCTACGGCTCCCTCGCCAAATATCAAACCACCGATGAGAGCGGCCTGAAGACCGATCACATCACCGTCAATCTCGGCCCGCAGCATCCCTCCACGCACGGCGTTTTCCGCATCGCGGCCACGCTGGATGGCGAGACCATCATGAACCTGAAACCTGTGATGGGCTACCTGCACCGCAACCACGAGAAGATCGGCGAACGCAACACCTATCTTCAGAACATGCCCTTCACCGACCGTCTCGACTATCTCTCCTCGATGTCCAATAACTTCGGGTATGCCCTGGCTGTCGAAAAACTGATGAACGTCGAAGTGCCCGAACGCGCTGAATATATCCGTGTCATCATGGCGGAGCTAACTCGCGTCCAGAATCACCTCTTCGCCATCGGCATGTTCCTGAACGACATCGGCGCATTCTTCACCCCATCGCTCTATGCGATTGAAGAACGTGAACTCGTGCTGGATATTTTTGAGATGGTCAGCGGATCGCGCATGATGTGCAACTACTTCCGCTTTGGCGGCCTCGCCCGTGACCTCCCAGAGGGTGCGCTTAAGATGATCAAAGGTTTGGCCTTTGAACGTCTACCGCGCAAAGTGGACGAAATGGATCGCTTCCTGAGCGAAAATGAAATCCTGCGCTCGCGTACGGTTGGGCAGGGCTACCTTTCGGCTGAAGACGCAATCCGTTACTCGGCAGCAGGCCCAATGCTGCGTGCGTCCGGTGTCCCTTACGATATTCGCCGCGCCGATCCCTACAGCATCTACGACCGCTTCGACTTCAATGTCGCAGTCCGCTACAACGGCGATATTTATGACCGCTACTACATCCGTCTTGACGAGATTCGTGAATCACTCAAGATCATCCAACAGGCTGTTGAGCAAATTCCTGAAGGCCCCATTCAGACCGGCAAACCGCAATATCAGGTACGTGTCCCGGCAGGTGAATCCTACGGTCGTGTGGAAGGCCCGAAAGGCGAGCTTGGTTTCTACGTCGTTTCCGACGGGAAAGCGAACCCCTATCGCTACCATGTCCGCGCCCCATCCTTCATCAACCTGACCGCCTTCGGCCCCATGTGCCAAGGGTTGAAAATTGCCGATGTTGTCGCCGTACTTGGCTCGATTGACATCGTTCTCGGCGAAACAGACCGATAGGAGAAGAAACCATGTATGGAAAAGGTATTCTTAAAGGTTTAGGCGTTACCCTAAAACGTTTTGCAACTACATACGGAGACGATCTCATCTGGTTTTTCCGTAAAATAACCCAAGGCGGCGACAAACGTTACTACACCGCCGAAGGCATCGCGCATCGCTCCAGCAAAGATGCTCGTGGTATTTTCACTGTCCAGTATCCTGAAGAAAAACTGCCCGTGCCGGAAGAGTTCCGCTATGTCCCCTTCTTGGTCTACGACGAGAGCGACGAGGGCGAAAAAGAGATCCGCTGTACATCCTGCGGCATCTGTGCCAAAGTCTGCCCGCCGCAGTGCATCTGGATCGAGCGCACCAACGACCCGAAAACAGGTCGCCCCGTGCCCGCCCCTGCAGAGTTCCACATTGATGTAGACATTTGCATGAACTGCGGTCTCTGCGCAGAATACTGCCCCTTTGACGCGATCAAGATGGATCACGACTACGAGATAGCATCCTACGGGCGCACTGTCTACAACAAGGAAACGCTGATGAAACCGGCTTCCTACTACGCCGAAATTCGTCCGCTCAACAACGCAATCGAAGAAGAAGCCCGCCGCGCCAAAGAAGAAGCAAAAGCAGCAAAAGCAGCCGAACGCGCAGCGAAAGCACCCCAGAAATAAGCTCGACCGAAGTTTTGAAACAGCAGGTTGGAGGAAAATTCTCCAACCTGTTTTTCTAACTT
The DNA here is from genome assembly GCA_050293165.1 of Anaerolineales bacterium. Lineage (GTDB taxonomy): Bacteria > Chloroflexota > Anaerolineae > Anaerolineales > Villigracilaceae > Desulfolinea. Next base: position 34,066 of record JBNKMO010000089.1, read on the forward strand.
GATGTTAAGACTTGATTGGTAGAATGACTCTTGAAACGTAAAAAACACCACGCATCACGTTTCACGCATGCAATAAAATCATTTTCATACTTCTATAAAGGTAACTCACATGACCCAACCAACCAAAGACGCAGTCCTGGCCGCCCTCAGCACCGTCATGGACCCGGACCTGCACAAAGACCTTGTTTCCCTCAACATGATCCGTGACCTCGTCATCGAAGGTGACACGGTCAACTTCAGCGTTTTTCTGACCACCCCGGCCTGTCCGCTCAAAGGCAAAATCCAGGAAGACGCCCGTCAGGCAGTCGCCAAAGTGGACGGCGTCAAAACCATCAACATAAAAATGGATGCGGATGTCCCCAACGACGGACGTTTACGCGGTTTAGTGGACGCCCCGATTCGCAACGCAATTGCAGTGGGTTCCGGTAAAGGTGGCGTAGGCAAGTCGACAATTGCCGTTAACCTTGCCGTCGCTCTCGCCAAAAGCGGCGCCCGCGTCGGCCTCATGGATGCAGACATCTACGGCCCCAACATCCCCACCATGATGGGCATCGACAAACTGCCCCCCGCCACCAAAGAAAAACTCATGCCCGCAGAAGCACATGGTGTCAAAGTCATGTCGATGGGCTTCCTCGTCAAACCCGGACAACCGCTTATCTGGCGCGGTGCCATGCTCCACTCCGCCATCCGCCAGTTTTTGACCGATGTCGAATGGGGCGAGCTCGACTATTTGATCGTTGACCTGCCCCCGGGAACCGGTGATGCCCCGTTAACGCTCGCCCAGTCCTTCCCTCTGAGTGGGGCGATTCTGGTCACGCTGCCCCAAAATGTCTCGTTAGAAGATGCAAGCCGCGGGCTGGGAATGTTCCGCACGCTCGAAGTCCCCATCCTGGGTGTCATCGAGAATATGGTCGGCGATGTCTTCGGTCAGGGCGGCGGCGAGCAACTCGCCAAAGCCGCCGAGGTGCCCTTCCTTGGCTCCGTCCCCATGAACGGATTTGTCCGCCTCGCTGGCGATCAGGGGCAACCCGCCATCATCGCCCAACCTGATTCTGATGCAGCCAAAGCCATGCAGGAAATTGCAGAAACTGTCGCACAGGCAGTTAGCGTAGCGGCTCTCGAAGAAGGCGGCAACAAGCTCAATCTGAAGATCAACATCAGCGACTAAGAGCAAAAAACAACGACAATGCGTTACGTTGTCATCTTGTTTTGATCCCTAAAAAGGGTGCGGCATTCTGCCGCACCCTTTTCTGCTTACGGTATAATAGCTCCCATGCAACTACAAATCATTGGTATCCGTTTTACAAAAATAGGCAAAACCTATCACTTTGATTCCAACGGCGTGAGCGACCTGAAAACTGGCGAGCACGTAATCGTTGATACTGCACGAGGCAAGCATCTTGGCGAAGTTGTCCAAATTTTAAACGAAGCCCCTGAAACACCCAAAGGTGGTTGGAAGAACGTACTCCGCCGTGCGACCCCGCGCGACCTTTTATTGGCACAAACCTGGCAAGCCAAAGAAATTGAAGCAATGGTCGATTGTCGTGAAAAAGCAAGTAAACAAAAACTCAACGGCGTCAAGATTATTAGAGCCGAATTCAATTACGATGGCTCCCGTCTCACCTATCTCTACAGCAGTGAAGGTGACGAAAAGGTTAATCTCAACAACTTGCGCAACGAAATGCAAGAAGTCTATGGCGACACAAAAGTCGAAATGCGCCAAATTGGCCCGCGCGACGTTGCTAAAATTCTCGGCGGCTTGGGTGCCTGCGGCCTTGAAACACGC
>JBNKMO010000090.1:0-16709 GCA_050293165.1 Anaerolineales bacterium
GGCATCACTGGCACCATACTCGCCCAAAACCGCTTTAGCAGCCGCATTGATCTCGGGGAAGACCGCAGGACGATCCAGATAAAGCACAATGATGGTCGGCACAGTCTCGCAAATTTTCAGGATTTCAGCTTTCGCCTCGCCCTTGAAATCGAGATCACCGTGATGGAAATCACGCGCAAAGGGATTATCCGATTCGACCGCGACCCAGGGCGTGTCCAGCCGCAAGATGGCGTAATCGGCTTCGGCAGGGTCGGCAACCACCTCCCCGTAAGCGGACACCGTTTCTTCAGCCATATTCTGAACGAAAAGTTTCGGCTTGCCACTCAGCGGGAGAGTCTGTACATCATTTTTGAGCAAGGTCATGGCACGCTCCTGCGAATCCAGACCGGCAGCGACCGAAACGGGATTCCCCAACACCTGTGGGACTTGACTCTCATCTATGAAGGGAGTGTCGAATAAGCCCAGTTGAAATTTCAGACGCAATAAGCGGCGCACGGACTGGTCGATACGCGCTTCGGATATTTTGCCTGTTTCCATCAAATGAACAACGTGCTCAGGACAGCTTTCACCGCCAAACTGATCCACGCCCGCTTCGAGGGCTTTCAACACGCGCTCTTCTTCGCTGAGATGCTCTACACCCCAAGCACGCGCGGGCCAAACCACGCCAAAGATGTGCGCATCCGTGATTAGCCCCCAATCGGTGCAGACTACGCCACCATAACCATATTTTTCGCGCAGCAAGCTGGTAATGATGGTCTTATTGAAAGACATCGCCACGTTTTCATCGGTCTGATCGGCGGGGACACCGTAGTAGGGCATGATGGCAGCCGTCTCGGCTTCAAAGGCGGCTTCAAAGGGAATCAGGTGATAATCAAAGTTGTCGCCGGGGTAGATCTGCCCCTCTTGGAATTCAAAGTGTGGATCTAAGCCTTTGTTCTGCGGTCCCCCACCGGGGAAATGTTTGGTCATGCAGGCGACGCTCTGGTCGCCGAGTGTCGCGCCCTGAAAACCGGCAATATAGGCTTTCACCAAGCGTGCGCTGAGATGCGCATCTTCACCGAAGGTGCCGCTGATGCGCGGCCAGCGCGGCTCAGTCGCCAGGTCAATTTGGGGGTGGAGCGCAACGCGGATACCAACAGCGAGATATTCCTTGCGGGCGATATCTGCAAACTTCTGGACGAGTTCGGTGTCATCGAGAGCGGCAAAGCCCAATGTTTCGCACCACTGCGAAAATTCGTTGGCTGCCATCGAAAAGATATTGCGGGTAAAGTGATTGCGCGGGTCGGAGGCAATTGTGACCGGGATGCCGAGGCGGGTTGTCTCGGCAAACTGCTGGATGTTGTTGTACCAGGCTGCCACGGCTTGTGCGCTCGGGACTTGCCATAGGTTGAAGTGGCTCATCTTCTGATCCGCCACTTGCTTGGCGGCTAACATGTCAAATCCAGGGGCGTCCGGCTTTTTATCCAGTGAACCGTCTTCGCTGATGAAAGAGCCGTTGATGAAGAGCATCCCCGCTTTCTCTTCCAACGTCATCTGCCCCAGCAAATCTTCAACGCGGGCGTCGATGGGCTGGCGGAGGTCTTCGTAAATATCCAGTTTGCCGTTTTTGTTCAGGTCGCGGAAGGAAACGCCCTCGCTTTCTGTGACAAGGGTTGATTTTTCTTGAACAAGTTTATCCATTTTGATTTCCTTTCTTACGTTGGGCAAGCATCAGAATAAAGATCAATCCGTTGACAGCAAAAGCACCAAAAACGATCCAGGGCATGGATTCAGCGCCGAGATACTCGATGGCCGCCCCTGTGAGCGAAGGCAGCACCACGCCGCCGAAACTATCGCCGAGAATGATGATGCTGCTAATTGTGGCAGTCAGTTTGATGGATTGGCCCACCAGATTGTAGCCTGTCGCCCAAACAGGCGCCATAAAAAAGCCGATGCCGATGGTGGTTGCCCAGAGCAGGTTAATCGAATTGGGTACAGCAAGCGCCAACGTCAGCACGCTCAGTCCGCCGATAAAAGCAATCGAGAGTACCTGCTCGGCTTTGAAACGAGCCGCAGCATAGATGGAGAAGGCCCGCCCGATAGTGAACGAAAGCCAAAAGCCCGAAGTAAGATAGGCGGCTTGGGTGGCATTTGCCAAATCCATTTCGAGGGCGTATGTGTAGATCCAGTTGCCGTAGGTCAGTTCCGAGCCGACGTAGAAGAAAAGGAAGAGCATCGCAATCACAACCATTGGCAGCACCTTGCGCAGGTAGCCGTTGCTGCTGGTTTCGCTTTCGTCTTCTTCGGGAGCTTTTGGGCTTTTTGAAAGCAGGAGCATCCACAAAGCGATCGGGATGCCCAGCCCGGCCAACACCCAGTACGTATGCTGGTATGTGCCGCCCAGCTTCAAAATTTGCGCAAAAATAGTCGGGGCCAGGAATGCACCGATACCAAAAGAGAAGTGCAAGCCATTCACATAAGGCCCTGCTTCTTTTTTGTGCGTCCACATCAGCAGAATATTTGCCCCGTTGTTGATTACGCCCAGCGAGATGCCGCTAAGGAAGGAAATTACCAGCAAAAGGGGCAGACTCCCTACCAAAGGCGTCAACATCAGCCCCGTTGCGCCCACCAACTGTGCCAACCCAAGAACACGATGCCCGTTCAGGATACGGTCATAAATCCGCCCGCTGATCGCCGTCCCAAGCATCCCGCCGATGGAACTCAACAAAAAGAGCGAGCCAATTGCACTGAGCGTACTGCCTGTTTGCGCTGCCAGAGAGGGTAGGACAGGCCCCACGATCCCCAAGCCAAGCCCCAGACTGATGAAGACGAGATAGTAGCTGAGCGTGTTGCGTAATTTTATATTTTTCGTCATCTATTTTGCGTCAAAAACGCATTCGCGACTTTCTTTATGTATGGAGCAAAAGGATATTTCCTGAGAAAAAAAATGGCATGCGCGCTTATCCCAAATTCAGTTGAGAGGGAGCAACAAAATGTTGCTCCCTCAAGTTGAGTAGGGTTAGTTCAAGCTATGTACATTTTGCAGAAGATTTGCAACCAGGTCCTCTGGATAAACAGGCATGGCGTCTTTTTGAAACATGAGCACGCTAACCAGCGGCATATCACCGAACATGGTCATGATATCCATGCCGATTGAGCCATCAGTCGCATAGCGTTCTTCTTCGCCACCGCCAAACATACGGCGCATTTCGTTCTCCATTTGCTCATAGAAGGGACCGAAAACTTCCTTGCCGCGGGGATCAGCCATCCACTCACGGACCGTGGATTCTTTATCCAAAATGCAGGGCAAGTTCAAGGTCGATTCAAGCGTGACAGTGAGGGTCTCACGAATATCAGCAGCGGAGGCGGCGATCAGGATGTCAAAGTCACCATCTTCGGTGATCCATTCTTTATGTTCGGGATGATAGAAAGCAAAGGAGCGGAAGTCCAGGTTAACGGAAACGGTTTTAGTCTCGCCAGGTTGCAGTACCACTTTCGCAAAGCCTTTCAGCTCTTTTTCGGGGCGTACCAAGCCAGATGCACGGTCGTGGACGTAGAACTGGACGGTCTCTTTGCCTGCTACGTCGCCGGTGTTAGTGACATCAACCGTAACGGTTAAGCCATCCACATCTTTGAAATTTTTGGCAGAGACTTTAGCGTTGCTATAGGCAAAAGTGGTGTAGCTTAAGCCATAACCAAAGGGGAATTGAACAGGCATCTGCTTGGCATCGTAATAGCGATAACCGATGAAAAGACCTTCGCCGTAATGGACTTCGCCCGCATCGCCGGGCCAGTTTAGATAAGCAGGCGTATCTGCGAGTTTAGCAGGGAAGGTTTCTGTCAATTTACCGGATGGATTGACCTTGCCAAAGAGTACATCGGCAATCGCCATGCCGCCAGCCTGCCCCATCATCCAACCTTCAAGCACGGCTGCAACATCATCGAGCCAATCACTCATTACGACCGGTGCGCCATTGTTGAGTACGACAATGGTCTTGGGCTGGACTTTTGCAACCTCTTTGATCAAGGCGACCTGCTGCTCGGTCAAATCAAGGTCCGTGCGATCATATCCTTCTGACTCTTTAAAGGCCGGCAGCGCGATATACAAGACAGCAATATCCGAATCTTTGGCGAGATCGACCGCTTCGTCGATCAGATCCTGTCGGAAGGAATTATCTGTGGGATAGCCTGCGGCATAGGTCAATTCAGCATCACCAGCCTGCTTCTGCAATTCCTTAAAGGGGACGGAAACCTTGGTCGGGTTGATGTGCGAACTGCCGCCGCCCTGGAAGTGGGCAGCCTCGGCGGAACGCCCGATGACCGCGATCTGCTCCTGACCCTTGAGCGGCAGGATGCCATTATTTTTGAGCAAGACCATGCTTTCAGTCGCAATCTGATGTGCCAATTCGTGGTGAGCATCGATATCAAACTCGCCTTCTTTTGGCGTTTCCGCTGCCAGCATAACAATTCGCAGAATGCGACGGACAGATTCATCCAGAACAGCTTCATCCAGATCGCCATTTTCTACAGCAGTAATCACTTCCTTGACACGGCGCTCCTGCGTACCAGGCATCTCCCAATCCAGGCCACCTTTCAGGGCGGCAACACGATCTCGCACGGCACCCCAATCGGAGACAACCAAGCCTTTGAAACCCCATTCATCTTTAAGTATCTGATTGAGCAGATAGTCGTGCTCGGAAGCAAAGGTGCCGTTGATCTTGTTGTAGGCGCACATCACCGTCCAGGGCTGAGCTTCTTTGACGGCTTTCTCAAACGCAGGCAAATAGATCTCGCGCAAGGCGCGCTCGCTCACTTCGGCGCTGATGCTGAAACGTTGAAATTCCTGATTATTGGCGGTAAAGTGCTTGAGGGAAGTACCCACACCTTTGCTCTGCACACCGTTAATGAAGCTGACAGCGAATTCGCCAGCAAGATAAGGGTCTTCAGAGAAATACTCGAAGTTGCGCCCGCCAAGCGGGGAGCGTTTCATATTTACGCCGGGGCCAAGTAAAACATCCACATTCAAGGCGATACATTCTTCGGCCAGCGCTTCACCCATTTTGTGGATCAAGTCCACATCCCAGCTTGCAGCCGTGCAGGAGGCGGTTGGGAAACAGGTCGCGGGCAAAGAGTCCTCCACCATCTCGTGTACACTCGGTACGCGTCGGACACCGTGCGGGCCATCGGAGACGATCATTTCAGGCACACCCAAACGTTCAATGGGCGTGGTCGTCCATGCACTGGCGCCAGTACACAGCGCCGCTTTTTCTTCAAGGGTCATTTCTGAAATAATGGTTTGAATGTCTTTCATTTTTACTCCTTGGTGTAATTTTGCTTTCAAAAATTTGATATTTTTCTATCTACATGTCATTTCTTAAGGTGCTTGAGTAGGCGACCAAATCCAGCATATTCCATTTACTACTCTTTCAGTCGGTACGAAACAAAAGCGATGGTGCGATTATCGGGCGACCACGAGTTGACGTTCATCGTACCTTGCCCGCCAAAGAGCTTGACGATAGTTTTAGATGCACCGCCCTTGGCAGGGACAAGGCGTAACTCGACATTCTTGTTTGGGGGATGGTCGCCCGCTTCGACATCGTCCTTGCCGTAAGCGATATAGGCGACCCAATTGCCGTCTGGCGAGACATGCGGGAACCAGCAGTTGGCATCTTCGTGGACGATGTGGGTGGGATTTGCCCCATCTGTTTCCATCCGCCAGATCTGCATCAAGCCCGAGCGCATAGAGTTGAACCAGATATGCGCTCCATCGGGCGAATATTCGGGTCCGTCATCCAAGCCAGATTTGTCTGTGAGTTGGATCTCTTCGCCGCCGTCCACGGAGATGGTGTAAATATCGTATTGTCCGCCGCGTTCAGCGCAGTAAGCGAGCCGTTCTCCATCGGGTGACCAGCCGTGTAAATAGCTGGGTCCCTTCTCTGTGACGAGGATCGGGCTGCCGCCTGCGAGCGGAAAAATGTAAATGCGAGACGTGGCATCTTCGTTCGTGAAATGACTGACGGCGAGTTGGGTATTGTCAGGAGATAAGACGTGATCATTATTGCAATCAATCGCAAAACCACTGTCGATCTCGTTAATCTCGCCCGTCGCCAATTCGTAGGCATACATCTTTCCCAAGCTGTTATAGACCAGAGATTTTCCGTCCTGTGTCCAGTTGGGCGCCTCGATAACATAGTCGAATTCTTTGAGCACCGTTCTCTCACCTGTATGAATATCTACGGTTTCGAGAATGCTGAAGGTGTCGCGCTCGGCGAACCATTTTCGGAGAGTTTCAATGTCCATAAGCTGAATTTCTAATAACAATGACCAAGTACAGTGATATCCGACTACAGGTTTCGATACGATCTGTACTCCGGTCAAGGTCTCATTAATTTACGCAAACGAGTTATAGACCGAACGTACACGCAAGGCGGCTTTCGTCTGCGCTGCATCCCAGCCTGCGGGCAACGGGCAAGTGATCGTAACGGGATGTCCAGCGGGGATGTCGAAATAGTTGTCGCTGAAGGTCACGTCGATTTCGTCAAAAGACAGCTCGACGAGACGGGCGAGGGATTTTGCGCTCAATTCGATCTGAAGTTCATCCCCATCCACACTTAGGGTGGATGAAATGCTCGGATCGCTCAAGGAAAGATGCTTGGTCGGCGTGAAATAGGCCGTTTGGCGGGAAAGGAGTTGGTCGCCGTTAAAAAGTTCGGCAACGAAAACCAGTTCACGGGTGGTGTTGTCGGTGACCTGTTCGGAGAAATCCAACGCTGAGATAAGGGAAGCAGATTGAGGCTCCGCGTGAACCGCTTCTTCCCCGGAAAGCAGGACTTCGCCAGAGAGAGTCTCCAGCGACCAGCGCAGCATCCCGGTAAAATCTTCCAGCAATTCATTCGTAATGTAAACATCCTGCTGCGGCGGCTTATCCTCGATGGAAAGTAGCAGCGGCGCATAAAAACGACGGGAGGCATAATGAAGCGCCTTCCAGCGCCCGAAGTAGTCGAGGCTCGACCACGAAGCAACAGGCCAACAGTCGTTAAGCTGCCAATAGAGCGTGCCTGCCACGCGCTGCGGGAAACGCCGCCAATGCTCGACGCCGTAGCGGATGCCTTCGGCTTGCAACACCATGCTTAGATAGACGAGAGAATCAAAGTCTTTGGGTAGGCGGAAGGTATCGAGCATCTGCCCGACCATCAGCGAGTTACCGCTGTCGTTCTTTTGGTGCTGCTCCATGACGTAGGATGTCATATTCCAGTCGGCTTCGTCGGCGAAGGTTTTAATAGTTGCCAGCGGAGGCAGCGCCTGAAAACCAAACTCGCTCATGAAGCGCGGATACTGATCGCGGTAGGCAGTGAAAGGTTTGCGCCCATGCCAGACATCCCAATAATGGGCGTCGCCCTTTTGCTGCCCTCTCGTATCCTTGAAGGGCGTATTCGACGAGGGCGAGCTGGTCCAGAAGGGGGTGTCGGGGTCGAGGGCGCTGACCCAGGCGGGCAGGGTGTGGTAGAAGAAGGTCTCGTAGGCGTCACGAAGTTCTTTCCAGTCTGCGAGCAGTTTGCGTGAACCGATCTGCTCCAGCAGGAAACGCAGCTCAGGATATTGCTCAACGAGGGAGGGCAACTGCTCTTCGACCGGATGCTCAGACCAGCCCCAATGCTCCCAACCCTCTTCCATTTCGTTATTGCCGCACCACAGTGCAAGGCTGGCGCGATGACGCAAACGCTGCATATTCTCTTCGACTTCTATGCGCACATTCTCAAGGAAAGCGGCGTCATCGAGCGGGTAAATACTGCACGAGAAGATGAAATCCTGCCAAACCAAAATGCCGTATTGATCGCAGAGATCGTAAAAACGCTCTTCCTCGTAAAAACCACCGCCCCACACCCGCAGCATATTCTGATGCACGGCTGCGGCATCGGCAATCAACTTCTCGAGCAGTTCATCCGAGATGCGCGTTGGAAAAGAATCGGCAGGAATCCAGTTTGCGCCTTTTGCCCAAATCTTGACACCATTGACTACAAAGACAAAGGACTCGCCCCACTCATCCGGCTTCTGACTTAACTCAAGGGTACGCAGCCCAAGTTGATACTCGCGCGTTTCAAGCAGGATGTCATCCTTGTGCAGTTCGACACTGACCTGATAAAGATGCTGCTCCCCGTAGCCATTCGGCCACCAAAGTTGCGGATCAGCAATCTCGACCTCTAACTTGCTTCCGTTATCTAAACTGAGTGCCGCGCTTTTTTCAAAAGTCTGCCCATCAGGCGCGACGAGGCGCAGGGTTGCCGAACGAGGCACATCATCCCAGCTTTCAAGGCTGATCTGTGCCAAGACGGTCACTTTGCCATTCTCATGCTTTTGGCTGAGATGAACGTCATCAATCCACGCGCCCTGATAGCCTTCGAGCCGAATATCTTTCCAAACACCGATCGGCGGGAGTTGGGGACCCCAATCCCAACCAAATTGGGAGGGCGCTTTGCGCAGATGTGGCCCACCAGCAATAGCTTGCGCCACGCCTTTCATCGGGCGTTCCGCTTCTTGTGCGGTAACAAATTGAACGGGAGAAGCGAAGGCGATTTGTAGTTCGTTGTCGCCATCCTTGAGCAAGGATTTCACATCCCAGCGATATTGGCGGAACATATTATCCGTTTCGCCCAAAACTTCGCCATTCAGCGTGACGGTTGCCAACGTATCCAACCCATCGCAAACCAACCAGATTTGCTGCTGGTCGAGGAGAGCCGCATCCGCAGTGAAGTTGTAACGGTATTCCCAGTCACTCTCGGCGACCCAGGCGACGTGCTTTTCGTTATCGCCTACGAAGGGATCGGGAATGCGCCCGAGAGCAAGCAAATCGGTATGCACACCGCCGGGGACAGTGGCGGGCAGCCATTCGTCCGTACTCACCTGACGAAATTGCCAGGCACCTGTCAGAGATTGCGTTTTCATGTTTTATTCCTGTCTTCTCAGTTTTCTATCCAGTTTTTTGCAAGATTCGACAATCTAAAAGAATAATCCCCTTATGTTGATTGTGGGTACAAAATCATCAGCAACAAATCTGCCCTATCAACGAATTGAGTTTTTTGGCTTAAAAGAGGGGCGGATTTATGTATCCGCCCCTCTGCGCAACATTCTTTTAAGAATCGATACTGTAGCTTCCGAAGTCTGCCATCTGCATTGTTGCAGAATACGCTTACACATTCTTGCAACCCTTGTCCCAACGCAGAGCGTTGCCACTAGAAAAAGAGACTGCCTAAGTCTTAACGTTAAACCGTTGAGAGATCCCACTCTTCGTAAATCTTGGGGACGTCATTAATCAAGCGCTGGGTATAAGGCTCTCTGGGATGCAAAATGACATCATCGGCAGTACCACGTTCTACGAATTTGCCGTGTTCCATAATGAAAACACTGTCCGAAACATAATAGGCAAGCCCAATATCGTGGGTAATGAAGATGGTTGTCATCCCGGTCTCGTCACGCAGTTTCAGCAAATAATCGAGAATGGTCGCGCGCGAACTCGCATCGATCATCGAAGTGGGTTCGTCAGCGAGCAGAATAGTCGGCCTGAGGAGGAAAATACGGGCGATCATCAAACGTTGCATCTGTCCACCTGAAAGTTCGAAGGGATATTTATTGGTCAGTTCATCGAACTTCAGATTGACAAAGCTGCAGGCTTCCGTCATCATCTCATTTTTTTTCTCCTTCGAGAATTTCGCTCCGCCACGCATCCGAATGCAATCTAGAAGGACGGAGTCAATCTTGTTAAAGATGTTGTAGGAGGAAAATGGATCCTGAAAGATCGCCTGGATGTTCCGCCAATACTCTTTTCTCTTCTTCTGGGTACGAATATCACGCGGTTTACCCAGAAAGCTAATTTCGCCTTCTGTAGTGCTGATCAGACCCAGAAGCATTTTCGCCAAGGTCGTCTTGCCACTGCCCGACTCGCCAACAATGGAGACAATCTCGCCTTCATAAAAGTCGAAATCAACGTGATCGACAGCCAGGGTTTTCTGACTGCCGAGACCAAATATCTTGGTAATTCCTCGTCCGCTCAGGCAGGGTTTCTTTTCCTTAATCATTTTTCTCAGCCTCCTTTGCGTACATTTCTCTTAATTCATTCTCAGGAATAACACAGCGATACGTGCGACCGCCATCAATCTCGCGGATATTGACGGAAACCGTTTTACATTCGGGCATCACATATTTACAACGCTCAGCAAATCGACATCCGGCGGGCGGATTCTTTAAGTTCGGCGGCACGCCAGGAATTGCGGTCAGCTTCAGATCGCGCAATCCTCTCTCGGGCACGATAATCGATCCCATCAAGCCTTTGGCATATGGGTGAACCGGGTCAAAAACAGCTTTCTTTGCGGGGGCACGTTCCACAATCTGACCAGCATACATGACCATAATGTCGTCGGTGACATTGTAAAGCAGGGGAAGCTCGTGGGTGATAAAGATCAAGGAGCTAACGAGGCCTTTGTCCATCAGGTTGCGCAGCATCTTGATGACCATCTTTTGGGAGGTTACATCCAGCGCAGAGGAGGGCTCATCCGCGATCAGGATCTTCGGCAAAAGCAAGACAGAGATCGCAATAACTGTACGCTGCTTCATCCCGCCTGAAAGTTCGACGGGGTATTTTTGCAGAACTTCTTCAGGAAGGCCAACTGTTTCAAACAACTTTCTGGCGCGGTCGTAAATATCTTTCTTGGTGACATAGAGATCGTGCGCTTTCAATACATCTTCGATGAAGTTAATGATTTTCCGCGTAGGGTTAAGCGCGTTCATCGCAGCTTGGGGGATATAGGCAATTTCGTTACCCAGCACTGACTTGCGTATGTCGTCTGGCTTCATCTTGGAGATATTTTTCCCGTTGATGAGAATTTCTCCACTTGAATAGTGCAAAGGCGGGAAATAATAGCCCATCAAGCTAAGCGCCAGCGTGGATTTACCACAACCAGATTCACCCGCAATGCCGAGCGATTTGCCTTCTTCCAGTTTTAAAGAAACGTGGTCGACTGCGTAAATATCTTCCCCGAAGCGGGTAATATATTTTGTGGTAAGTTCTCTCACATCTAATAATACGTCTGACATAGCTATCTCCTACTCTCTCAACGCGGGGTTGAAGACCTGATCCAGACCTGTGTTCATCAGGTTCATGGAGAAGGTGATCATGGCAATGGTGAGAATGACGGGGAAGTATGCCCACCATTTTCCGAGGATGTGCGCTTGATAGATCATCGCCCATTGCATCATCAAGCCCAGCGTTGGCATTTCGGTCGTTCGCGGCCCCAAACCAAGAATGGATAAGCCTGCTTCAGCAAGAATGCCGGAAGAAATTTGCAGGATGAGCGCCATCACGACGTAGGAAGCGATGTAGGGGAGAATATCATTGAGAATAATATGTGTAATCGAGTGACCGGACAACTTCGACAAGTTAACATGATCCCGATTACGAAGTGAGATCACCTGTGAGCGGACTGCCCTTGCCGTCCACACCCAGGACGTAAAACCGATCACTGTCGCAACCGTGAACGCTCCACGTTTATCCTGCCCGATGCTAAAGGAAATCAAGATAAGCAAGACAAAGCTGGGAATAATCGTAAAGAGATTGGTGATGAACATGATCGCGTCATCAACAAATCCGCCCAAGTAGCCGGAAATAAGCCCGAGCACCAAACCGATCAGGGTGGCGATCAAGCCCGCCACAAAACCGATCTGCAGGGAAACACGTGTCGCAGCAACCAACTCAGTTAGCACATCTCTGCCAAAGTTATCGGTACCAAGCGGCAATACACGGACGTTCGCGACTTCGCTGACATTCACATAATCAGCCGGGAGAACTGTATCCATTTCTTCAAGCACGCCTGTATCCGGATTTGCAACTGCAATACTAACGCCCTCATTCCCCAACAGACCTGTTACAGCAGTATTCAAGCGAATATAGTAATTCCGGTCGGCATTGGTCATGCCTGCAACTCTCTTCGTCGGGTCATAGTTGGTAAACCATTGGTCGAGGAGTTGTTCCGTATTCGCCAAATCAATTTCTGATTCGGGAATACCAGCACTAACCAGCCATTTCTGGATGGCGACACGATCGTCTTCACTCAATTTACTGGCAATTCGCTTTGCAGCAGCTTCATCCAAATTTAGCGTATGTGTTGGCGCGCGCAAACTGTCGTAAACGCTGACATAAATACCAGGCTCAAAGAAGGTTCCCTGAGCAATGATCTTCAAAGGAGGATCCGGCACAAAGAGCGGGTAGATAAATACGCCCAGCAAAATCGCAGCAAAAATAGCAAAGCCAACGACAAATTTGCCTGAGCGGAATATACTTTTAAGCATGTGTCTCATCGCAGCACCTTCCTCCTAGTCAGCCTGTGCCGCTTTAATACGCGGATCAAGAAAACCGTAAATAATTTCGATTAAGAAGTTTGCAGCCAAAACCATGATCGTGACAATGAGCGTGGTCGCCGAAATAAGGGGATAATCTCCGCCCAGGACCGCGGTGAGGATCGTGGAGCCAAGCCCGGGATAGCTAAAGATGATCTCCGCAACCAATGCGCCACCAACCATCGTGCCGATGGACAAAGCTAAGCCTGTGATCTGAGGCAGCATCGCATTCCGGAAGACATAACTAACGATCTTACGATCTTTGATGCCCATAAAGCGGCTATATTTTACATAATCTGCGTTCAGCTCATAGATGGACATGGAGCGCATGCCGATTGCCTGTCCGCCGATCGTGATCAAGACAATCGACCAGAAAGGTAATTGGTAATGAACGATCACAGACCAAATAAATTTCCAACTCATATTGGGTATCAAGTCGAAACCATACCCCCCTGATGTTGGAAACCACTTCAGCGTTACAGAGAAAATTACCAGCAAAATCACGGCCATGCCAAACGCTGGCAAATTGCTGAGGAAAATACTGACCGGCATGAGGAATTTATCAAAACCGCCTTTAAGATAGGCGGCTAAGGCCCCAAGCGTATTGCCAATTAGCCAGCCTACAATAATCGCGGGAAATTGCAGGCCAATTGTCCACATAATGGAAGACCGGATGACATCCGACACCGTTCGGGGATATTGAGCGATCGAGAAACCAAAATCGCCATGAATGACATTGCGCACGTAAATAAAAAATTGCTCGATGATAGGCTTGTTCGTGCCAAAAAGTTCTGTATATTGCTCATAAATTGCCTGTACGCCAGACGAGTTACTCATCCCTTGCGCCATCCTTGAGACAATGGCTGCAACAGGGTCGCCGGGCATCAGGCGGGGAAGAATAAAGTTCAAAATAAATGCAGCAAAGAGCGTTACGATAAACCAAAGAACCTTATTAAGGAAATATTTTTGGTACCCTTTCAAAATAGCCTCCTTCACTTCTCAAAATAGTAGACAGCCATGCCCCGCAAAAGCGAGGCATGGCTGTTTTTTACTACAGGATGCTTACGGGTTAACTAATTCCAGGTTGTAGAGACCTGCGATGCTCCAACCGTCAGTCAGATCCAACGGGGGAACAGGAGGATTGGTGCCGTCCCCATCGTAGGGGAAGTTGGTCCAAACACTCTCGTTCACGGTGTGGAACGCTTGAGGGCGATACATCAGGGTGAAGGAGGGGATGTCAGTCAGATAGATATTGACCAATTCGGTGTACATTTCCTTCAGCTTGGCTTCGTCTGTTTCGGTGGGGATCGCTGCAATCAAGGCATCGGCATCAGCGTTTGCGTACTGACCCCAGTTGCCGTTCCAGTTACTCGCCATACCGTTGAATTCAGAACTCATCAGTTTGCGGATACGTGACCACGGTTGTGTTGGGCCAGCACCATCACTCCACATCATGAAGATATCGTAGCCTTCGGGCAGAGGTGCATCGGATTTGGTCACAACAGTCTGGTAGACAGACCATTCAGGATAGTTGGTGGTGATGTCAATGCCGATTTCGGCACCAGCAGCAGCAACTACCTCGATTGAGGCTTGCCAATCAGACCAGCCATTCGGGCAGGTGGCAACATAGCTCAGGTTTTCACCATTGTATTCACGCCAGCCATCGCCGTCGGTATCAACAATGCCAGCCTCGTCAAGAAGCGCTTTTGCGCCTTCGACATCGTTGCCAGCAAACTGCAGGTCAGCAACAGCGTCGTGATCGTAGAGAGCCTGTTCGCCAGGGGTCGGGTTCATCAGAGAACGCGGAACCTGATCAAAGGTAGCGGACTGGTTTGTCATCGCGTTGGCGATAATGGTCGGGTAATCAACTGCCATTGCAATGGCTTTACGAACGGCAACCTGATCCAAACCAGGGGATTCCAGATTGTAGAAGGCGGTCGGCAAGCTTGCGCCAATGCCATAAGGAGCTTCAGGCAAGTAAGTAGAGATGGGCAGACCATCTTTAAGCCAGAAGTCTTGAACATTGGAGTTGAACTGCTGGCTGACATCAACTTCACCAGCCTGTAAAGCAGTTGTACCGGCAGCGTTGTCTTTGTAGATTACATGTGCCAGGTATTTCGGAGCAGGTAATTTGCCCCACATGGAAGCATCCTGACCCCAGTAATTGTCGTCACGAACCATGACAACTTTGCTGTCATCAGCGAAGTATTTGGTGTAAGGACCAGAATAAACAACATCTTCTGCAGGATCAGCCAAGAATGCGGTTGCATCGTCGCCAACACGTGCTTCAAGAGTCTCTGTCCAAGCTTTCTGGATAACATAGTTGGTACTTACATACGCAGAAACGATCAGCGGATTGACAGCTGCACCATCATCATTCAGTTTAGCTTTGATAACAACGGTCATATCGTCAGCAGCAACGATATCTTCAATATAATCAACATTGCCGGAGCCGGTCGGGGTGCTGTATTTAACGTGGGAAGCCCAAGTATAAGCAACATCTTCAGCAGTGACGGGGGTGCCATCGCTCCAGTGAGCAGCCGGGTTGATTTTGAAAGTGATCTCGGTGCGCTCTGCATTCCATTCGTAAGGGCCATCAGCCAAAAGCGGATAGACCTGTCCGTCGAGCATGTTATACAGGTACGGAGTTTCAAACATGGTAACGCGGGAGCTATCTTGTTGCGTAACAGCTAATGCATTGTTATTGTTGCCGGAATAAGGATTCCAACCAACAACTGAACCCCATTGTTGACCATTGAAGTAAAGGGTCTCGTTGCGGGGCAGGGAATTCGGGTCCGCGGGTTCTTCTGCGGCAGGTTCTTCTACTGCTGCAGGTTCTTCTGCGGGAGCTTCTTCCACGGGTTTATCCGTGGGTTCTGCAGCGACAGGCTCTTCTGCTACGGGGGCGTCAGCGGCACCACCACAAGCAGCTAACATCATACTTGAAACGATCAGGAGGCTCAAAAGGAGCCAAATTGACTTACGCATGTTTCTTCTCCTTGTAAAAAGAAATTAAGTTATACTTCTTCTTTCGTGCAGGAGTGTATCCGCACGAGTGGGCAGGTCTTCCTACGTCTTATCAGGGCAATGGAAGGCCTGCATTTTTCTTAGCCATGTTGATGAAGAACCACCTCCTTTGTCGTATTTTCAATATCCGGTTAGACAACATAAATTTTTACACCATTAATTAAACAGTTCCTGTCATAGATCGACAGGAATCTCGGATAATTAATTTTGTTGGCACTTTGTAAACCTGAGAGTTTTGCTGAACATCGCCATTAACTAATTTGATCAACATCTGAGATGCGATATAACCCATTTCAGAAAGGGATTGATCAACAGTTGTCAGTCCTAAATGTTCAGACTCTGCAATATTATCGAATCCAACCAGCGATAAATCTTCAGGAACACGCACTCCCAGAATCTCTGCTGCCTGATAAACCCCCAGTGCCGCATGATCATTCGATGCAAAGATAGCCGTAGGC
This sequence comes from Anaerolineales bacterium, assembly GCA_050293165.1. Taxonomy (GTDB): domain Bacteria; phylum Chloroflexota; class Anaerolineae; order Anaerolineales; family Villigracilaceae; genus Desulfolinea. The sequence continues at coordinate 15,852 of JBNKMO010000090.1, forward strand.
GGATTATCAAGCCCTAGCAAAACCAACCCACCTTCTTTCCCTTTCTCCAAGGAATAATCACCAGGCATAATAAGCGTCTCATCGAACTCAATTCCTGCCTCTAAAAGCCCGTCTTTATATCCTTTACGACGCCTCTCAGCAGTACCTGCCCCCACCCAGCCATCAATATATCCAATGCGTCTATGCCCAAGCCCGATAAGATATCGCATCACACCCAAAGCCCCATCATAATTCATACCTTGCACTGAGGGGTGATCGGCCAAAATTATATGTGGGTCTACTGAAACGATAAAACCGTCTGTCGCTATATCGGCTACATCAGACGCAACGATAAGAACACCATCGGTAAGGGAATTATTAAGCAAAGAAACGTAATACTGCGTACGCGAGATTAAGTCTTTCTTATGGAGGCCCCCGGTTGTATAAAGCAATAGGTCGTATTCCGATTCACCAATCGCGCGGCCAATGCCTTTCATGATTTCAATCGAATAAGGAACACCAATATCTGGAATGATTAAACCTAAGAGATTTTTCTTTAGGCTACGCATACTTTTTGCTGCCAAATTAGTTGTATACCCCAGTTCATCAATAACATCCAGCACACGTTCCTGTGTATCGGCAGCCACATCAGCCTTCGCATTCAAGACACGCGAAACAGTAGAAACTGACACGCCTGCTGCTTTTGCCACATCTTGAATTGTCACGGTGCGTTTTTTTACTACCATTGACCTAGCCTTGTGAGAACGTTACCGGTAACGTTACCGGAACTCTTGCCATTATTGCATTAAAAAAACGTAAAGTCAACAAGTTTTTTTTCAAAATTGAAAAAAAAGGACGTTTGTCATTTTTTTCTTTGCG
>JBNKMO010000091.1:0-7707 GCA_050293165.1 Anaerolineales bacterium
AGCAAAAGCTGAAATTACTTAATTTTGCATTAAATAATGTATACGAAGAGGTGTATTTAATTAATGAAAAAGCTTGTTTCGATTATGTAAATGATGAAAGTTGCCATGTTCTGGGTTATAGCCGTGAAAAATTACTTACGATGAATGTGGCTGATATCGACCCTGATTTTCCTTTAGAACGTTGGCCTGAACATTGGAAAGAAACCAAGAAGCACAGTTCTCTGATTTTTGAAAGCCGCCATAAAAAAAATGACGGTTTCATCTATCCTGTTGAAATTAGTGCGAATTTTTTTGAATACAACGGTCGGGGTTACATCCTCGCTTTAGCAAGGGATATAACAGATCGGAAACAAGCAGAAGAAGCACTAAGCGAAAGTACAAGGAAATTAGAAGAAGCCCAGGAATTGGCCCATCTTGGATTCTGGAATTGGGATGTTCAGACAGGTAAAGTTGAATGGTCAAAAGAAATATATAAAATATTTTGCCTCGATCCGGACACGTTCACCCCGCAGATTAATTCAATACTTGACTTGTCGCCGTGGCCGGAAGACCATAATCGAAATAAAGAATTAATCAATCATGCTCTTGAATCGCATATGCCTGGACATTATGAGCAAAAGTTCCTCCGTCCTGATAACAGTATCGGTTACTATTATTCGACTTTTCAAGGCAAATACGATGAAAATGGTGACCTTGATTCTATTGTTGGTATCTGTTTGGACATCACCGAACGCAGGCTGGCAGAAGAGGCATTAAAAGAAAGTGAGTGGAAATACCGGGAGATATTTGACAATGTACTTGATGGGTTATACCTTCTTGAGGTTACCGATGATGGGCACTTCCGCACCATTGAAGTGAATCCGGCACTCGAAAAAATAACCGGTGTGCCTCGATCTTTCTCAGTCGGAAAAATCCAGGAGGAAACGGTTCCTCCAGAAGTTGCAGCTATTGTTAATGCGAAGTACCGGCATTGTGTCGAAGCAGGTCATCCTATAGAAGAGGAAGCAATATTGGATTTACCTTCCGGTAAACGCTATTTTCATTCAACCCTCATCCCTGCTCGGGACCAGGCTGGTCGAATCTACCGCATTATCGGTATTTCGCGCGATATTACAGAACATAAGGCGGCTGAAGAGGAAATTCGTAATCTCAATCAGGAACTTGAAAACAGGGTTATAGAGCGAACTTCACAGTTAGAAGCGGCAAACAAAGAACTGGAGGCTTTTGCCTACTCAGTGTCCCATGACCTCAGGGCCCCATTGCGCCATATCGACGGCTTTATAGCCCTGCTTCAACAGCAAGTGGAAAAATCACTGGACAACCAGGGCCGGCACTACATGGACTCCATATCCGAATCGGCAAAAAGGATGGGAATGTTGATAGATGATCTGCTCTCCTTTTCCCGGATGGGGAGACAGCCATTGTCCTTTAGGGAGGTGGATATTGGGGCACTGGTGCGGATTGTCATTGATGAACTGAAACTGGATTTTGCCGGCAGGGACATCTCCTGGTGCATTGGAGAATTACCAAAGGTTAACGGTGATTATGCCATGCTGCAGGCTGTTCTGATGAACCTGATCTCCAATGCTATAAAATTCACCGGGACCCGGGACCATGCTGAAATTAAAATCGGCTGCCGACGCCAGGAAAAAGAAATCATCGTCCATATCCATGACAATGGCGTGGGTTTTGATATGAAATACGCGGACAAGCTCTTTAATGTCTTCCAGCGCCTGCACAGGCAGGAAGATTTTGAAGGGACCGGCATCGGGCTGGCCAATGTCTCGCGTATCATCAATCGTCATGGCGGCAGGGTTTGGGCGGAAGCTGAGCCGAACCGCGGGGCTGCCTTTTACTTTTCATTGCCCGAATCCAAGAAGGAGTTGGCTCATGAAAAAACTTAAAGCAATTCTTTTGGTTGAAGATGATCCCAATGATGTGGAATTGATCTGCAACAACATTTTAAAACACGGCGCGCACGTGGACTAATTCTCGCACGGCTTGGAGGAGATATGGAATCGAAGGTAGTTGGCCAAAAGGCGGTTCAAACAAGTTCCCCGCGGCAGTGGATCCGTTTGATCATGGCATATCTCTTAATACCACTGATCCTGTTCATGTGCGGAGGGGATTTCAGTTGGTGGCAGGCGTGGGTCTATACCCTGCTAATTGTTGCTGCCGGAGTGGGAGGGCGGATTTCTGGGGAACGGCGGCATCCGGGATTGATGGCAGAAAGACAAAGTGGTGAAAGTATCCAAGGAGCGAAAGCCTGGGACAAAGTACTTGCGCCACTGATGGCGCTGAGTATAAGTTTCCCACTCGTGATTGTGGCAGGACTAGACCACCGCTTTGGCTGGTCACCTGTATTCCCACTATGGCTGATCGTGCTTGGCATTTTCTTAACCGCACTCGGATATGCTGTTTCTGCGTGGGCATTTATAGAGAACCGTTTCTTTTCCAGCGTGGTGCGCATTCAAAAGGATCGAGGGCATGCGGTGTGTGACAGCGGACCCTATCGAATTGTCCGACATCCAAGCTATGCCGGAAATGTTCTAGCACTACCAGGAATTGTGCTGGCCTTGGGTTCTTTGTGGACACTTATCCCAGCAGCTGTGGCATTGGTCATAGCGGTGATCAGAACCGCGCTGGAAGACCGAACGCTGCAGGAAGAGTTGCCAGGGTATCAGGAATATGCGCAACGCGTGCGTTATCGGTTGTTTCCGGGTATTTACTAGGAGACCTGTGTTGATGTGAGAAAATGTTCTGGTCAATGCCGCAAAAAAGGAGGCACCGAACAACACGCGCATCCGACAGGTGGAATTCGTCCCGCTAAAATGGCATTTTCCTGGCTTTAGGCATTTCCGCTTGTGGACAGTTTCTACGCCCTCCCCCCGTCCACCGCTAACGAAAATCCTTGGGCGCTTAGAGAAGTTTATACAAGGTAAATAAAATATGGCTATCAGCGATCACACAAAAACCCCAAGTCGAATATCCATCCAAATTGGATTCCGGTCAGCTTTTCTTATTGCTATTACGTTTTTTGTTTTTACAATATGCTTTGTAATGATTGTATCGACTCCACCTTTGTTTATTTGGACAAACTTAGCGGATTATGTGCTTTTTGCAAATCAGCGAAGTCAAATATTACAGGATATTGCCCGTTTCACAATGCTCCTATGTGGACCGATGTATGTTGTATTACTTAATTGTATTTACGAGCACCCCTCTCAGGGAAAAGGTTATTGGTTCGCATTGGAATCAACTTTGATTTAGCTTTCACGGTGCTTACCGGGATCAACTATTTTGTACAACTGAGTGCGGTACGCCTGAGCTTGCTAAAAGGCGAGCTGCAAGGACTGGAGCAAATTTTGCAAGCCAATCCTGTTTCGGGCATTTCAGCGATCTGTTTAACCTTGATCGGGTTCGCTACCAGAACCTTTTCAGCCAGGGGTTCGAGCAGATCATAAATATGCCAGGCATTCGTCGTGGATTCAATCACCACGTAGTCGCTGGTATCCATGTGTTTGCCCAACCAGACTTCCAATTCCCCATGTTCGATACACCTTGGCTCAAGAACCACATCCCCATCAAAATCCACCCAGCTACGATGCTGTAATGTTTGTGGATGTCCAGCGCCAAATAACGGCGTGAAAGTCTTGCATACAGGTCTTCCTTCATGCTACACTCTCCTTATAGTGAGCGATGGGGCGTGGATTTTTGGGCCGGAGTGATACACACCGATTCGGGATCTGTGTCCCAGACGAAAATTCACCGGGAGACCAAGCCCTGCCCTGAGCTTGCCGAAGGGAACACCCGGCGAGAAGTCTTTCTGGCTCTCAGGGTCCCCCCATGCCCCACTCGTTACATTCTAGTAACAAAGTGTCACCTGGCCTGTGGGATTCATAACGATTTATGAGCTTAATTCTGTCTTCGACCATAATCTGCTCAATGAACGATTTCGCATCCCGCCCACAGGCGGGTAACACAAACCGTTCTACCCCTGGAGGACAATATGAGGAAATTCTTGGCAATTTCGAAAGGCAAAGTGGCGATCACGGTTGGAGTGTTCCTTTTGTTGCTGATCGTTGCGCTTGTCTCATACAGAGGCTTTAGCAATCTTGCCTTGGCCGGATGGCTCTTCTTCCCGCTCAAGTTATATCAATGGTTCTATCCCTTGCTTCGTAAACCTGGGTATGACGACATAATGTATGGCGACCAGTTATTCCATGGAAGTGACCTTGTCGCGCTTTTGGCCACAATTGTCGTTAGCGTACTCTTGGTTTATATCGTTGTGTGTCTCGGTGTGTCGATGGTACAACCGAGTAATCGTAGACAGCAGGTGGAATAAGGAACAAGCGCGACAACGGACGCCTCGGGGCCACGCCACCGATCTTTGCCGTCAGACAACCAAGAGCAAAAGCAAAATCGTCTTTGAATCGTAAGTTTCATTCTATCGTTGAGTTTGGTCAAACCTCTTTAGCGGTGGGATTTGCAGGTTTTCAAATTTAGTTTTGCCTTTTCAATCTTCGTTATGCCATTAGTTATGGTTTTGGGTAATTGTCACTTGTGATTATTTGGCGTGCCTTTCGGGCAAGTCAAATTGGCAAAAATTCTATTAAAGGAAAAAGATAATGGAAACAACAGGAATCAATTGGGGATTTTTAATTATCCAAGCGCTTATCTTCAGTGCTATTCCTGCACTCAGTCTCTTTACATTGCTCTCTTTACGCCGAACTCACATCACTGGAACCACTCAGGTTCTTTGGGTGTTGCTTATCGTTGCAATTCCAGTTTTAGGTGCTTTGGCATTTTTCATTGTAAAACCTACTAAAAATAGCCAGTCTTAAATTATTGTTCTGGCAAGTCGTGCTTTTGATTGTTGTCAAAATCAAAGTTATTTGTAAAAGTTAATCAAGTTTGCACGGTGTATCTCAACATACCCGTTACAGTTATAATCACGTCACGCTAAATGATGGCTCTCCAACTTGGCGAGCCATTTTTCATACACAGACTCAAGCCCAGAGGACAACATGGCCACTCCCTCCCAACTAGACAAAGATAGCCTTCAAATTCTACGCGCCGCGCTCGACAAACTCGATAGCGGATTCGCATTTCTGCCGCCCTTCGATGCCGCAACGCCGGGCAAGGAGGGCATCGAAAGCGTCCTGATGCAGGTCGCCGAGCAGATGCAGGATAACTACCCTTACTTCCATCCGCTTTATGCGGGGCAAATGCTGAAGCCGCCGCATCCGATGGCACGGCTGGCAGCCATGCTCTCGTTGTGGATCAATCCCAACAACCACGCACTCGATGGTGGACGAGCCAGCTCCCGCATGGAGAAAGAAGCCGTCGCCGAGATAGCTGCCATGTTCGGCTGGGAGACGCATCTCGGGCATCTCACCAGCGGCGGGACGATGGCAAATCTCGAGGCCTTATGGGTCTCCGAGAGACTGAACCCAGACAAGGTGCTGCTCGCCTCCGACCAAGCCCACTACACACACAGTCGCATCAGCGCGGTACTCAAGATGAAGATGGAGTCCGTTCCGAGCAATTCATCTTCACAAATGGATGTTGAAGCTCTCGAAAATCGCCTTAAACAGGGCGATGTCGGCACTGTCGTCGCCACAATCGGCACGACCGCCACAGGCGCCATCGATCCGCTACCCGAAATTCTGAAACTGCGTGAGACCTACGGCTTCCGCCTGCATGTCGATACGGCGTATGGCGGCTACTTCAAGCTCGCCAACAATCTCAGCCCCGCCACGCAAGCGACCTACGACCTGCTCCACGAAGCCGATTCCATCGTCGTCGACCCGCACAAGCATGGCTTACAACCCTACGGCTGCGGCTGCGTGCTCTTCAAAGACCCCGCTGTCGGGCGTTTTTACAAACATAACTCGCCCTACACCTACTTTAGCTCGACTGAATTGCATCTCGGCGAGATCAGCCTGGAGTGCTCGCGCCCGGGTGCGGCAGCGGTCGGCTTGTGGGCAACCCAAAAACTGCTCCCGCTCGTCCCCGCTGGCGAACTTGCGCAAGGCTTGCAAAGCGGACGTGCCGCCGCCCTCGCCCTCTACGAAAAGCTCCAAACCGATGCCCGCTTCGTGACCGCCTTTGCCCCCGAACTCGATATCATCATCTGGGCGCCCAAAGCGAAGAGCGTCAGCGCAGCCTCGGCGATTGCCCAAAAGATTTTCGACGAAACCGAAAAGCGCCATCTCTACCTTGCGCTGGCCGAACTCCCCGTCCGCTTTTTCGATTTTGCCGCTGCGGGCGTGGATGTCGATCAGGAGACGGTCACCTGCCTGCGCTCCACGCTGATGAAACCCGAGCATCTGGATTGGCTCGATCAGATCTGGGATATTCTGGACACGGCGACGAACGCAGCCCTCGAGCAGTAGAGGCCTGTCAACATCTGCCTGCCCACTGGCTTGCTGAGGGCAAGAACGTGCGTCGCACCAGCTTCGACAAGACAAAGAGAAGTGACTATCACCTATAGCGCAACACAAAGATTGCCTTGATCTCTTTCAGCAGAATCTTGCCATTTTAACGGGTTCCAAAGGTGATAGTCACTTTTAGGACAAATATTTAACCAATGCAAAAAACAACCATCCACATCCAACAAATGGACTGTCCCTCCGAAGAACAACTCGTCCGCATGAAACTGGAGGGCTTCGAGAATATTGCCTCGCTGGACTTCGACATCCCCAACCGCAAACTGGATGTCTACCACACGGGCGATCACCAGCCGATCTTTGCCGAGGTCGATAGTTTGCAACTCGACGCATCCCTTGTCGAAAGCAGTGAAACGGAAAATGTTTCTCCATCCAACCAAAATGAGAACGAGAGAAAATTACTTTGGCAGGTTCTGGCGATCAACTTTTTCTTCTTTGCACTCGAAAGCTTGACGGGATTTCTCGCCAACTCGATGGGATTATTCGCCGACAGTCTCGATATGCTCGCAGACAGCCTCGTCTACGGGCTGGCACTCTTCGCCGTCGGCGGGACATTGGCAATGAAAAAGAATATCGCCAAAACGAGCGGATATTTCCAACTAATTCTGGCAGTTTTCGGCATCACGGAAGTCATCCGCCGTTTTCTGGGATTCGGTGAAGTGCCCACCTTCCAACTGATGATGGGCATCTCCTTCCTAGCCCTGATCGGGAACGCCCTAAGTCTGTACCTGCTGCAAAAAAGCAAAAGCACCGAAGCGCACATGCAAGCCAGCATGATCTTCACATCGAATGATGTCATCATCAATATCGGCGTGATGCTGGCAGGCGGGCTGGTTTTTCTGACGAACTCAAAAATTCCTGATTTGATAGTCGGCTCGATCGTCTTTGTAATCGTCGCACGTGGGGCGTGGCGGATTTTGGGGATTGCGAAATAACCTATGAAATTCTCGGCCGGAACGATCATTGATGTTAATGGAGCAGTTATTTGAGACGGTAGACAAATTATGTTTACTAGAGCGGTAAACAAACTAAAAAAATAATTAGGAGCATATAAACATGGCGGAAAAAAGCATCTACGCTGAAGAAAATTTCACAGGTACAGCTAAACTGGATTGTGAAAGGAATTTGAAAGCAATAAGAGAAACACCCGATTTAGTTGCCAATTTTGTGATTTTTGACGAATTGCTAAATGCGCAACACAAGCTGGCATCAATGCATATTGGAATAGTAAGTATGGCTGCCAACTATAAAAACG
>JBNKMO010000092.1:0-28099 GCA_050293165.1 Anaerolineales bacterium
TTGGAAGTATACAGCACCAATACGGTCGCAATCCACCTTTATGAGTAGATGGGGTTTGAATTAGGAGGAAGAAAAAGAAAGATACGCAAACTGGATGGGGAATATTACGATAATTTATTAATGGCGTTATTGTTTTAAAGCAACAAGAGGCAAGTTACAAGGGGCAAGCGGGACTACAGGGGGAATAGTCGAGAAGCCTGCCTAACTCTATAATTTAAGCAATACTCACCATTGGCTATGCAGGGGGACGCCCACAGATGCCAAATACCCCCAAAAAGAATAGCCATCCAAAAACTCAGGAGGTTAATCATGAGTGTTAAGTACAATGTAGTCGAACGTGGCAAACCCGGCGACCTGGCTGCGCCAAAGAAGTATTACCCTTCGGCGGTGGCAACAGGCAAGATCAGCCTGCGCGCGGTGGCGAAACGCGCCGCCGAGATGTCGACCGTCTCGATGCCCGATACGGTGGCGGTGATCGAGGCTCTGCTGGCGATCATCCCGGATGAGATGAGCAAGGGCAATATCGTCAAGTTGGGCGAATTCGGTTCGTTTTGGATCAAGGTGCAAACCGAAGCTGCCGAGACCGCCGAAGAAGTGAACAGCGGCAATATCACCGGCGTTGTACCGCGTTTTACGCCTGCAAAAGAGTTTAAGGCTGCCCTGAAGAATTTCGAGTTTGAGAAGAATTAAGCACAGAGACCCGAAAGGTCTTAAAGACCTTTCGGGTCTCTTTAAAACGAGTCGTGACTCGTTTTACGACGGGGTTACATGAATTTATACTGATTTCGATTGAGCTGCCAACGTAATATCAAGAGTGAAAAAGATAGACCTAATAAAGCGTTTATCTGATTAAAGGACAGCTTTAAGAAAGCACTCAATTCTACGGGGTAATTTGTTCTCCAAATTGCATATTGCCCCAAAGCACCAAATAAAAGCCCAAGATAACTGGCTTCGGCGGCTTTACCAAGTTTTCGTGTGGGGGTAAAGACGTTTAGCACAAGAAAGCCGCTACCTACTGCACTGGCTGCCGCGATAAGATCGCCAAATCCTATCGCCAATCCTGTCAAAATATCCAACATATACCTTTTCCTCCTCTTACCCCAACAACGCCTTTTCAAATTCGGCTTTGGCGGCTTGCCAGAGCATTTCGGCTTCGGTGCGCAGTTGATTGGCTTTTACCAAACATGTTTCTCTTTCGTTGGCGATTTTTTCCTGAACATCTTGCGTTGGAACAGGGATTAATATTTTTTCAAGTTCTTTCTGTGTGATAGCGGGATAATTCCCTCCGCTACTTCGCTGCAACATTTGCTGCAATGACAACTGGCTGCGCAAAATAGCCAGTAAGTAATTTCGGGATAGCTTCTCATCTTTTATAGAGCGGATGACCGAAAACCCTGTTGACGCTATCGTTTGTTCAGATGTTTCTTCAAGAATACCGATTGCCCCTCTATGCGGGCGCGTTGTGCTAATAAGAATATCATTTTGCTGAACAAGTATTCGAGCACGACTTGGGGCATCCTGAACAGGAATAATGGAAGGCGTTATTTTTCCTGTTTCTATTTGAACACCACTAATTTCTACATACGGGAAGACTTCCCGCTCATCATCCTTTGGATTCCATGTTGCTGTGGAAAACTTGACGATTTTTCCTAACCTTTTATGGGGTGTCCCTTGTAATACTTCCTGTAATTTTCTAAATATTGGATGATGAAAATGTGGATCAAAACGTTCGACTTGTGTCTTTCCCAAGCGAGTGGCAAAGAAAGTTTCTTTTTGTTCTGTGTCTACTTCTAGTCCCAACGATTCCAAAACAAACGCATCAATCCCATCCAGCAGAGCTTGGGCTTCTGCCAGCTTTTCCTGACGCTGCTGGCGGGCGGCTTCCATGTTGGCGACGAGGATGCGTTGGGCTTCAAGTGGGGGGAGGGGAAGGGGCAAATCTCTCAAAAACTCTTTTGGCACACGTTGCTGTCCAGCAGTTCCTGAAAATGTGCCTTGAGCAGCCTTTTTAAGTTCGTCAATCGCTAAGACGTAGTGGATGAAATCAATATTGACTTCTTCACTTTTAGCTCGAAGCACATGAAACTCCGTAGAGCCAAAGCCTACACCAAAATTTAAATCTCTAATAACTGCTGCTTTTCCGTTTTCCATGCAAGGGGTGATTTTTGCCCACAACAGATCATTTTCTTGAAAACGTGTATAGCCTTTTGCCACATCTAAATAAAAACGTTCTTGAATATCATATCCTGCTCCATCTTCATTTACTGCTTCCATCGGCAAAAAAGACACTTCTTCTGTGTCTGACAAGGTGGAAATGTCTGTAGATGGATTTATATAAACCCAATCAGAAAGATTTCCTCTGCAATATTGGCTGTTAGCCCAACTTTCATAAAGCGAAATAAGGTTGAGTGTAAATTTGCTACACCAAATTGGTTGTTGGGCTATATCGCCCCGTCGTCTGGCAAAACAAAGGGTTTCACCGTCAGCGGCGGGGCTTAGAGAAAAAAAGGCGCTGGGTTCTCCCTAAATTTTCGGTACTCTGCCACTAAACCGGTATCCGGCAAAACCTTGCGGTGCGTCTCGAGCCACTCGTCGGGGTCAAAGGGGTTGCGCTTGTAGACAAACTCCATGTCAAATAGGTCGCAGCGCAGCACTTCAATCTTTGAATCACCAACGATATTGCTGGAGATGGTCTCAAAAGATTTTCTGCCGGTGGTGTCGTAACCGATATTCTCGGCAATTGCCATAAAGATGGCTTCGTCATCGTGGGGGATTTCTCCCGCAGGGCGTTTTTGCAGGAAAAGCAAGCTGGCTTTGACGCCCGCCCCATAATGCGAAAAAGACGATTGCGGTAGGCTGATGACGGCTTGCAGGCGGAAGTGCTCCAACATCCAATCGCGCACATCCTGCATGGAGGAGTTCGTCAGAATGCCATCGGGCAGCACGATAGCCATGCTGCCTTCAGGCTTCAGGAATTGCCAGCAACGCTCGATAAAAAGGATTTCGGTCTTGGCAGACTTTTTGTTCTTTCCCTTTCTTTTGCCATCTTGCCACTTATGTGCCAGATCGTAATTTGGCAAATAAGGCTTCTCGGTTTCCTTGATGGTTGCGCCAAAGGGCGGGTTGGTCAAGATCATATTGAAGCGCTCTTTAGCAAAACCACGATTGCGTTCTGCAATTTGGGCGACATCTTCAAGCCCATCTGTGCTGATGACGTTGGTATGCCCGTCATCGTGAATAATCATATTCATCTTGGCAACACGGGCAATGGATTCGTTGACTTCAATGCCAAAAAGACGGTTCTGGGCGAATTCATGCCAATAGCGGGTATGTTCGGGCGTGCCTTCGTCAAAATAATCTCCCGCAGCACGGCGCACATGGTCTAAGGCGTAAAGCAAAAAGCCGCCGGAACCGCAAGCGGGGTCAAGGACGCGGTCGTCTTTATGAGGCTGCATCATTTCAACGGCAAAGGCGATGATCTCACGCGGGGTAAAGTATTGCCCGAAATCGCCCTTGAAAAAGCCGTCCATAAATTGTTCGAAGGCAACGCCTTTGGTATCCAAATCGGTACTGCCCAAGTTAATGCTTTCCAGGTGAGAAACAACGGTGCGCAAAATGGCTTCATCCACTTTGATGGTCTCGGAGAAAACTTCGGGGTCTCTGACACGTTGGGTTTCATAAAGCGCCTGAATACGTTCGCTTAGGCGGCGGGTCGGCTCATGAGTCTTGATCTGAAACTGGTAAGGTTCGCCCTTTTTTGTATTCTTTTCGTCGCTAATCTTGACGAAGATAATTTTGGATAATTCCCCGAAGGCATCGGGTGGTGAACGGCGTCCGCCTTCCCAAAGGGTTTGGTGGCATTTCTGAATGGCACGGATCAGTTCTTCTTTGCTGACGGCTTGAATATCCAGCTTACCGCCTTTGGTGTATTTGAACTCTTGCGGCTTGCCATAACTGAGCGGAATATCAGCGATGATATTTTTCTCGCGCTCAAGTGCGCCGTATTTATCGGTGAAGTCGAAGGCTCGGCGCGTGCCGCCCGCCACGACCATAACATAACTGGCGCGGAATTTTGCCCAAGTGCCGTTGCCGCAAGCTTGCTCAACAGCTTGTTCAAACTCGGCATCTGTCACCCCGTCGCGTTTGCATTCGATTACGGCATAGGGACGCTTGCGGGTGTTATCGGTAAAGATAACCAAATCGGCACGGTCGGAGGGTGTGCGGTCTGGCACGGTAATTTCAACGCCGATGCAATCAGGTTCATAGCCATAGCGATAGATCAATTCTGCCCAAAACTCGGCGCGTACTTGTTCTTCAGGGTCGCTATAACGTTCACGGTGATTGACTGCTAAATAGGTGATATTTTGTTTCTTCCCTTCACCTTCGATGATTGCATGCCCATCTTTAATTGCGCGTTCAAGATATATCATAAAGTCTCCTCCGAAATTCAACTCGCCTATTTTACCCTCTGTTCAACAAAAAAGACTTCCAAAGTCTTGGAGACTTCGGAAGTCTGTACTTAATCTACTCTCTTCTCTCTATTCTCTACTCTTCATCTGCAACAAATACCTCCCATCGAGCGTAATGACCTGTCCACGGATCATCGCGGCGGCGTATAGACCCGAAAGGTCTTCATCGAGCGACGGTCAAACACTCATTCTTGCCTTCAATGGCATCCTATCCAAAACGCAACGCAATAAAACCTTTCGGGCCTAGGAAAGGCCTACTCCCTACTCTTCATCTGCTACAATAGCTCCCATCCAACGTAATCACCTGCCCGCGGATCATCGCGGCGGCGTATAGACCCGAAAGGTCTTCATCGAACGACGGTCAAACACTCATTCTTGCCTTCAATAGGCGTCCTATCCAAAACGCAACATAAAGAGACATTTCGGGTCTCTCTCGCCTGGAGAAAATATGACCACTCCACCACCCTTAGAATACGGACAGTATTACCATATTTACAACCGTGGCAATAACGGCGAAACCTTATTTCGCAACCCACGCAATTATCATTATTTTATGAAGCTATACACAAAGCATATTTCTCCAATAGCCGATACTTTTGCCTATTGCCTGCTTCCAAACCATTTCCATTTTGTCGTGCAGATCAAAACAGAAACAGAAATTCAAGAAATAGCAAAAACACGAAAAATCTCCACACCCAGCCATAGCTTCGGAAACCTTTTCAACGCCTATGCTAAATCCATCAACAAGGCTTACGGGCGCACAGGTAGTCTTTTTGAAAAACCCTTCCACCGTAAAATTGTCACCGACGATGCCTATTTTTGGCGATTGATCTTATATATCCATCACAACCCCCAAAAACATGGTCTCATTGATGATTTTCGCTTATGGCCCTTCTCATCTTATACGGCTTTTCTCTCTAAGGAGCCAACACGCTTAAAACGGGAGGAAGTTATTACCGCATTCAGCAGCTTGAAACAATTTATAAAAGACCATAACGAATATAAATCGAATGAAATGAATGATGAGTTTGATTGAATAACAGCCCCAAAAGGTTTTCATCGGGGAATAGCTAAACCATCGTCTACGCCTTCAAAAGCAACATGATAAAAGCTTTCGGGGCTAGGAAAGGCCTACTCCCTACTCTTCATCTGCAACAAATAGCCCCCATCCAGCGTGATGACCTGCCCGCGGATCATTGCTGCGGCGGGGCTGGCTAAAAAGGCGACCACGCCCGCCACTTCTTCGGGGGTAACGAGACGCCCTGCAGGCGTCGCTTTGGCTGTCTTTTCAATTAAGTTTTCATCTTCACGCATGGTGTCGAAGTGTTTGAGGGCATCGGTCTCGACCACGCCGGGGGATACGGCATTCACGACGATATTCTTCTCCGAAAATTCGACAGCTAAATAACGCGTCAACGCGTTGAGCGCGGCTTTACTCGCACCCACAACAACATACTCCGGTAAAACATAATCTGAACCCGGGCTGGTGATGCTGATAATGCTCCCGCCGCCGCGTTTTTCCATCAGCGGGGCAGCGCGTTGGGCGGCGAAAAGCAGCGCACGCGCGTTGATATTCATCGTCCAGTCCCAGCCGCGCGGCTTTTGTTTCATCACTTCGCGGTTATAGCCCGAAGCGGCATTGTGGACGAAAACGTCCAAACCGCCGAATTCGGTTTCAACTTGGTCGAAAAGATACGTGATGCCGTCGAGGTCGCCCACGTCCGCTTTGACGACGAGGGCACGCCGTCCGAGGGCTTCGATCTCTTTGGCGGTAGCTTCTGCGGGAGCGCGGTTGCGGAAGAAATTGATCACCACGTCCGCGCCGAGGGCTGCAAAGTGCAAGCCGATCGCACGCCCGATACCGCGCCCGGAGCCGGTTACAAGGACGGTTTTCTTTTCAAAGGGAAGTTGTGTCATAGTCGCTTTCTCTATAATGAATCATCCAGTCTCTGAGCGGAGCATCGAACAAAAGTGAGATGTGTAGTCGAAGAGCGGTGCTGCCAGAGAATGCCGTCCTTCGACTGCGTGCTTTTCCCCGAAAAGCCCTCCGCTCAGGAACTGGTTTCTCTATAAATTATCTGTGGGTATAAATCAAATTCAGCCAAACGCTCGGCACCCAAACGGCGCACTTCTGCGATGGCGGCATCCAGATCATTGCGCAAACGGGCGATGTCTACGCCCTGGCAAATATCCGGAAGTGGGGTTAGCCACTTTTGGCTGCGCTGGTAGACCTTGAGCGCACCGCGCAAATTCTGTTGGCTGATGTGATGATAAACCACCGCCGCCTGCAAAATACCGCGATACAACTCTTTGATGGGCGCAGGTTCGGCGTTCCAGGCATCTTCGAGCGCTTCGTGCGCGAGCCAATATTCGCCCTGATTGAAACGCTCGATGCCAAGACGAGCGAGTTCCGGCAGGGAAGAATTGCAGTCGTTGGGCATAAAAGCAGTATAGCATGAGACAACAGATGCGTCGCCCCAACAGAAAGTAAATCTATCCACAAATGGAAAAACGCCTGTCGACAAGCATCTGCTCATCAATCCTGGTGCGACGCATCATCGGCGGTGGGGTGGTAAAATCGGTGGACTATGGACAACTCCGGAAATCGCAACGTATGCAGCCTGGGCGCCCACAACTATGGCGAGCAGGGGATCCCTGTGCCATCTATCTCGACCGGACGCAAATCACTGATCTCACGCCGCAGGATTTTACTGGGCATAACAACTCTGGCAGTCCTGTTGCTCGTGATCCTTGCTGCGGGTCTCTCGGACCTTCGCTTTGCGCCCGCACAACCACTTAACTTTGGCGGCGGGGACGAGTTGCCCCCTATCCAGCAAACTCTGGCAGAGATAGCAAAAGCCGTTTCCGAAACCCCTGTTTGGCAACAGATAGCGCTCGGGATCATTATCGTCTCTGTGCCGCTGCTCATTATCATTTTCCTGCCCCCCGAACTGCGCAAGCGTCTACTGCTAACCCTCTTCCGCATGACATTAATGGCAGTTGCAATCCTGTTTTTTTTCAACAATTTTGAACTCGGCGAAAACTTCAACGTCCCTGAAGAAATAATCTCACCCATGAACGAGATGGAATCCACGGAGCCAACCATTGTTGAGCCAGAAGTTTTTGAACCGAAAGAAGTCGCCCCTGTTTGGAGCTACGCTATCTCGCTGGCAATCCTCGGCGCGGCAAGCGCAGGGGGCTGGTATCTCTGGCGCGTCTGGTCACGTTCACAGCAAAATGAACAAGCCCCGCTGAAAGAATTTTCACGCATCGCCAAAGCATCGTTGGATGATCTGGAAGAGGGCGTAAACTGGGAAGATGTCATCATCCGCTCCTATGTGCAGATGGGCGAGGTCGTCAAGGAACGGCGCGGGATCGAACGTGCCGAGGAGATGACTCCGCACGAATTTGTCTCTCGGCTTGTGGAAGCAGGCTTGCCCCCCGCCCCCGTTGAGCGGCTGACGCGGCTCTTCGAGTTTGTACGCTACAGCTCGCATAAAGCCGGCGAAGAAGAGATGGCAGAAGCCGTTGGCTGCCTGAACCAGATCGCAACAGCATTTGGGGAGAAGTTGCGATGATTCTCAACTCAAAGATACACCCAGTCTCTGATCGGAGACGTAGCGATAGCGAAGCCGTAGTCGAAGAGCGGCTCATGCAAACATCGTCCTTCGACTGCGCTCTTCCCTACCGTTATCGCTCCGCTCAGGAACTTGTGAATGGATAAAAAGCGCATCTTCCTGCCCGCCCTCTTCATCATCGCCGCGCTGCTGCTGGCCTTTCCCCTTCAGCAAGCCGTGCAGGGGATCATCATCCAGCCGATGATGTATCTCATTTGGGGCGCGGGCATCATCTATCACTCGATCCCGCAGTTTTGGATTTGGGTCGTGATGCTAGCGCTGATCTTCTTCATCTTACTTTCACCCTTTTTGGATGATCTACCGCGCATCCGTCGACGGGGAAAGAAAGAACCGCCCAAGGTGGGGCCGATAGAGAACTTGGCGGAATCAATTTCACTAAGCAACAAGGGCATCTACTTTAAGTGGTTGGTGGCGAATCGCCTCGGCAAAATTACACGGGACTGGATCGCTTACCGAGAAAGACTCGAAAAACGGTGGCAAGCCAATGATCTGGCGCGTCTCGCAGGGCAGGCTCCAGCAGATGTCTACAATTATCTGGATGCCGGGCTGAATGGCTCATTCGCCGATTATCCCCGTCCGCGCCTGCCCTTTATCCAAAAACGAAAAGCAACCCCTCTAGATATTGACCCCAACCGCGTGTTGGATACTCTCGAAAATGAAATGGAGAACGAGTGCTGTGACTAAAACTGTAAGAGAACTCGCAAAAGATACTCAGCTCGCGCTGGACGAAGTGCAGCGCGCGGTGGTCGGAAAAACTGACCTGCTCGAGATGGTGCTGGCCGCCATTTTGGCGGGCGGACATGTGCTGCTGGAAGATTTCCCCGGCTTGGGAAAAACGCTGATCGCGCGCTCATTCGCAACCGCGCTGGGATTGGATTTCAAACGTATCCAGTTCACGCCCGATCTTTTGCCCGGCGACATTACTGGTGGCTACATCTTCAACCGCAACGAAAACCGCTTTGACCTTCGGCAGGGTCCCGTTTTTGCGAATATCGTTTTGGCGGACGAAATCAACCGCGCCTCGCCGAAGACACAGTCGGCGCTGCTCGAAGCGATGTCGGAGGGACAGGTGACGCTCGAAGGCGAGACGATGCCCCTGCCACAGCCCTTTTTGGTGCTGGCGACCCAAAACCCGATTGAGTACGAGGGCACCTTCCCACTGCCCGAAGCGCAACTCGACCGCTTTATGCTCAAACTCTCGGTCGGCTACCCTGATCTCGACGAAGAGCGTGAAATTTTGCATCGGCGTGGCAGCCGCGTGGACGATGAAATGCTGCTGAATGCGATCACGGATGCCGCCGCTCTGCGCGAAATGCGCCTTGCCACCGAAGACGTGCACGTCGACGAAGACCTTGAACGCTATATCGCGGCAATTATCCACGAGACGCGCAAGGATCGGCGCGTGGCGGTCGGCGCTTCGCCGCGTGGCTCACTGGCTTTCCTGAAAATTGCACGCGCCTACGCCGCCATGCAAAGACGTGACTACGTCCTGCCCGACGACATCAAACGCTTCGGCACGGCTGTGCTGACGCATCGCATCATCCTGCAACCCGAATACTGGATGGCAAGCAGAGTGACCGATGATGTCATCCGCGATGCCTTCGCGCGTGTGCCTGTACCTGTGGTGGAGTCATAGATTCACCACAGAGAGCACAGAGTTCACAGAGAAAAGAAAATTCTTACAGGTGTTTGAGTAGCTCAGAGCGAAGTGATGAGCGTATCGAAAACACAAAACAAAGCAATTTATCTCTACTTATTGGTTTCGATACGGCAAAGTGCGCTGCCTACTCAACCAACGAACGATTCTCTTTAATAGAGTCTCATATTGCAAAAAAACATCAAACTGGAATGTATTTGCGAGGAGGATGCTTTTCCGACGAAGCAATCCCATGTAGAAGAAGACCGCTTCGTCGTAAAAGCGTACTCCTCGCGGAATCACAATGAAACGTAACGCCCCACTCGTCTTCCTCCTCTACCTGCTCATCTTTATCGCTCTGCTCGGCATGAACGGTGAAGTACTTGCGCTCGCCATCCCTCTGGCGCTCTATTTGCTTTCGGGGCTTTGGTTTGCGCCGCAGGAGATCCACCTGCACATTCAACGCACGCTGAGTGCAGAGCGCGTCACGCCGAATATGCCCGTTATCATAACCATACGAATCGTCAATCTTGGCGGGCGTCTCGAAGAGCTGGTTTTAGAAGACCAAATCTCCCCCGCGCTGACCATCACCAAGGGTGCGTCCACGCATATTTGCACACTCAAAAGCGGCGAAAGTATCACTTGGGAATACACCGTCTCCGGTCCGCGCGGCTCCTTCTCCTTTAACGGCATCGAAGCCACTGCCCGCGACCATCTCGATATCGCCCGCAAATCCGCTTTCATCAAAACCGAAGGTCAGATTTTCATCATCCCGCCTTTTACGCGCTTGAAAAATATTAAAATTCGCCCCAGGCAAACCCGCGCCTACTCAGGTGCCATTCCCGCCCGCATTGGCGGCTCGGGCGTCGACTTTTTCGGGCTGCGCGAATACCAACCTGGCGATGCCCCGCGTCATATCAACTGGCGAGTCAGCGCTCGTCATCGCAATGCCCTCTACGCCAACGAATACGAACAAGAGCGCGTTGCAGATGTCGGCATCATCCTCGACGGGCGTGAGCGCGTCAACATCGGTAACGGCACCAACTCGCTCTTCGAACATACCGTCATCGCTGCCGCCGCCCTCGCCGATGCCTTCATCTCGTCGGGCAACCGCGTCGGCTTACTGCTCTACGGTCAAACCCTGCGCTGGACTTTCCCCGGCTACGGACACGTCCAACGCGAGCGCATCATGCAATCCCTCGCCAAAGCCGAAACCGGCGAAAGTTCCGTCTTCGCCGACCTGATACGCATTCCAGCTCAGCTTTTCCCGACCAACTCGCAACTCGTCTTCGTCTCCCCCCTCCAAAACAGCGACTACGAGACCTTCATCCACCTGCGCGCACGCGGCTATCAGGTCATGGTCATCAGCCCAGACCCCGTCTCATACGAACTTCGCTCCCTGCCTGAAAACGACAACACCCAACTCGCTGCCCGCGTGCTCGGCATGGAACGGCGGATGCTCATGCTGCGTCTACAGCGCGCCGGCATTCAAGCCCTCGATTGGGATGTGGAACTGCCCCTCGACCGCCTCGTCAAATCCCGCCTCGGGCGTCCGCCTGCATGGAGAAATTTATAAAACTATCCAGTTCCTGAGCGGAGGACTGAACGAAGTGAAGCCCGCAGTCGAAGGACGGCTTTTCCAAACCCCGCTCTTCGACTACACCGCTACGCCTCCGCTCAGAGACTGGATACAATCGGAGAACCTATGATCAAATTCGGTGCATACTTCTCACTCTGGATGGGAACCATCGCCCTCGCCTGGGGCTACTATCAGGCGGATACGCCCCCATACATGTGGGCAGCCCTCGGCATCGGGACGCTCTGGACTTGGGGCTTGGCACAGCGCATCAAGTGGATGCCCGGCTTCGGCTTGACACTCACTACCCTGCTCGCCGCAGCGGGCCTCTACCAATCCATCCCCTTCGGCTGGATGTTCGCCGCCGCCCTGAGCGGATTGTCTTCCTATGATCTGAGTAACTTCTCCCTGCGTCTGCGCTACGCCGCCAAAAACGAAGACACGCACCTTTTGCAGCGCGTCCACTTTACGCGTCTAGGCATCATGACCCTGCTCGGATTAATTCTCAGCACCATCGCCATGCTCTGGCAGGCAGAATTCACTTTCGAGTGGGCGGTCTTTTTGATGTTAATCGGTGTCTGGGGAATTAGCTTGCTGGTCGGTTGGGTAAGACAAAGCGAATAGTGAAAATCTATCTCGTTCGCCATGCACAAGCCGAATGGTGGAAAGCGCCCGATGGAAGCAGACCTTTGACAGAAAAAGGGTTTGAAGATGCTAAGAAGCTTTCAGAAAGCCTAAAAGACCACCCCATCGACGCAATCTA
This sequence comes from Anaerolineales bacterium, assembly GCA_050293165.1. Classification (GTDB taxonomy): domain Bacteria; phylum Chloroflexota; class Anaerolineae; order Anaerolineales; family Villigracilaceae; genus Desulfolinea. The sequence goes on from JBNKMO010000092.1 coordinate 12,083, forward strand.
CACCAGCCCATACACGCGTGCCTACCAAACCATAGAACCCACCGCGCTCAAACTCGGCTTGGAAATCATTATCGAAGACGACCTGCGCGAACGTAATTTAGGGGATATTGGAAAAGTAGATTTTCTTACAGCGGTTGAAAAGACATGGAATGATCCCCATTTTTCTCACCCAAACGGAGAAACAAATTTCGACGCGCAAAAAAGAGTAGTTGCCTTAGTAAGAAAATTACAAGTCAAACACTCAAATGATAATGTTGCACTGGCTTTCCACGGCAACATCATCGCATTGATCTTGCAGGCATTTGACCCATCCGTAGGTTTTGCATTTTGGAAAGCACTTTCCATGCCTGATATCCACATACTCAATTTACAGGCAGATGGACAGGCAACGTTCAAGAGATTGGGAAAAGGATTTAATAATGTCCGATAAAGTTTTGATCATTCTCAGCACATCTGATGCAGGGAAAGCACAAACAGGGGCCATGTATGCACTTAACGCTTTGAGAAACGGCTGGATGGACGATGTGAAAATCATCCTTTTCGGCCCTGCCCAAAATCTGCTTTTAAAAGATGAAAAGTTCCGCGAACTTATTCTCGAATATCAGGAAATCGAAGAAAGTGTTGTTGCATGCAAATTCATCTCCAATCGAGACAAAAAGGATGAAGCACTGGATAAGATTGGTATTCGAGTAGAGTATGTCGGTGAAATGATTTCCAATTACATCAAAGAGGGCTATGTGCCAATGGTATGGTAGCTTGATTTTTAGTTATTGAAGAAACAAAAACGAGTGCTTAATTAAAAACGCACTCGTTTTTGTTTAAAGCACATCATCAAAAAAGCTCAACAACACTCTTGACAAAACAAAGAAAAACTAATACCATTAGTTTTAACTAACATTATTAGGAGAAAAGATGTCATCTCTTCGAGAAGAAAATCGCAAACAAATGACACAAACCATTTTGGATACTGCTCGAACTATCATGCGCGAAAACGGTGTTGCTGCGCTATCCATGCATGAACTAGCGCGTCGTTTGGAGATACGCCCCCCATCCTTGTACAACTACTTTGCTGGCTTGATGGATATTTACGATGCCGTTTTCCGTTTAGGCTTCACTCTCTTTGGGGAATATGTATCTGACTACGTCAAAGCTGCCCAAACATGGCAGGAAGAGATCCGGTTATCCCTGGAAGCTTACATGAGCTTTGCCCTGAAAAATCCTGAACTCTATCAAATCTGTTTCGAGCGCCCCATCCCTGGCTTTGTACCATCAGAAGAAAGCCTGCAAATTAGCACAGGGCAACTCAATAATTTCTATGGTCGAATTGCCAACTTACAGGGCAAACTAAACACCGATTTGCCGCCAGCACAGATCGCTGATTTCACCATAGCCATTGCACATGGATTAACCGCCATGCACATGTCCAATGAACCAGATCTACCCTTAGGGCAGGGACGTTTTGGCGCTTTGATCCCTGCTGCCGTATCCGCTCTTGAGAAAGCTTGGTCATAGACAACAACTTTTATTGGTAAAGGAGAAAAAATGCTCACCACATCCCCCGCCCTGGCAAATGCCGCAAAAATAAGAACTGTTACCAAGGACGAAGCCTACGAACTACTCAAAACCGCGCTAAATCGTCTTCTTGCACTTTTAGAAACACTCGAACCCGATGACTGGCAGAAACCGACGGCCTGTACAGCATGGAATGTGCGTGACATGGTAGCACATCAAGCAGGCGGTTATGCCAGTGGAACCGGCTATATGGAAATGATCCGGCAGGGGATGCACCTGCCGAAGCGCGGTCAATTGATTGAAGATGCCATCAACGACTTCCAACTTCAGGAACGCGCGGATCGCTCTCCAGAGGAACTTGTTACCGAACTACGCAAAGTGGGGCCCGTTGCCGCACAAAAGTGGGCATACGGATTTCGCTTCGCAAAATTGATCGCGATCCCCCACCCCATCGCCAAAACACTCTGGTTCCGTTATCTGATGGAAGTCATCCACAGCCGCGATACCTGGATGCATCGTCTCGACATTTGTCGAGCGACCGGACGTGAATTTGAGCAAACCCGCGAACACGATGGTCGCATTGCTGAATTGGTGATGCTGGACGTCGCCAAGATTTTTGCCAGAAAACACCCCGACCTGAGTCTGACCTTTGACCTGACGGGCATTGCGGGTGGTGTATGGAAAATCGGCAAAGGTGAGCCTGTCGCCACGATCCGCATGGATGTACTGGACTTCAACATCTTTGTGTCCGGACGCTACTCTTATGAAGAAGCACGCCCTTTAGCAACGATCACAGGTGATATTGCAACAGCCGAAAAAGCGCTCAAAGACCTTCTGGTGCTTTACTAAACTTTAGAGGTTAGAAAAAAAATGGATACCACAAAAAACTCAGAACTTTCCCGTAAACTCATCCGATACGGCGTTGTCTTATTTCTATTAGGTCTATTGACTGGATTTGCCATCCCCACGATGCAAAATCCGCGCATGGGACTATCCAGTCACCTTGAAGGCGTCCAAAACGGAATGCTTTTGATGATCTTTGGTGTTATCTGGAGCCAACTGCGGTTATCTGCCCCCGCAATGCAATGGGGATATGGGCTTGCTTTATTTGGCACATACACCAACTGGGCAACAACCTTGCTGGCAGGCATCTGGGGTGCAGGGGCAGCGATGATGCCGATTGCAGGAAATAATTTTCTCGGCACAACTGTACAAGAGGGCTTGATTAAATTCGGGCTAGGCTCACTATCGCTCACCATGCTGATCGTGTGTGGCATATTGCTCCGGGGGCTGAGAGGAAAGGTTTCAAATCAAATCGGGTAGCATTAGGAAAAAGTTGCCAAGATAATGGGAAACGAGTGCCGTTCAATCAATCAGGCACTCGTTTCTTTTTTCTCATTACTTGGTAATTGCTCAAACCAAGCATCCGTTTCGTCAGGGGTCTTGAATTGAATCAATTCCAAATGTTGATATTCCGGCAACGCAAATAATGCGGGAATTTCTCGTTTACGCCGCCAATAAGTTTTGAAAAGCCATTTGACGAGGGACTCATCTGACCAGAGTTTGAAGTGGATCCAGAAACGGTCTATATTTGTCCCCCAAAGCACTTCTCGCGAAAGGTTGCGACGAACGGTGCGCGTGATCAGACGCCAGAAAACGACCGGGAACGAGTAATCCAGCCAGATGATGAGCTGGGCACGGGGCCAAGTGATGGGCCGAGTACGACTATAGTTGCCAGCAACCACCCACCGGTCGCCGCGCGTCGCGTCTGCTACTTTGGCGGCAAACTCGTCGTTCGGCGTTCCAACCCAGTTGGGCTGCCAATACAGAGCATCCAATTCCACGAAATCCAAAGCGAGTTTGCTGGCTAATTTTTCCGCTAAAGTCGATTTCCCAGAACTGGTCGTCCCAATGACGATAATACGTGTGTAGGGGAAGTTTTTTGTCTCCATAGCGCGCAGAGTATAGCAGAAAAATATGTTTGCGCGGCTGATATAATCGCAGAATGTCTGGGATTGGCACACTTAACGAGAAAGCGCTTCACGCAGCGCTAAAAGAATTCTATGCGCAACCTAATGATCGCTTTGAAGTCAAAGTGGATGGCTTTTTTATTGACATCGTGCAGGGGGATTTACTCATCGAGATCCAAACCGGGAATTTTGCATCCATTAAGTCGAAGCTGACCAAGTTGACGCAGGCGCGTCGCGTGCGTTTGGTCTATCCCATTGCGCAGGAAAAGTGGATTGTCAAACTTCCGCAGGAGAAAGGTGACAAAATCACACGCCGCAAATCGCCGAAGCGCGGACGGGTTGAAGAACTCTTTTGGGAGATGGTCAGTTTCCCGCAATTGATGGGACATCCCAACTTTTCTCTGATAGTTGTGATGACGAGAGAAGAGGAAGTGCGGCACTTCAATCCAAACCTGAATTGGCGCAGAAGAGGCTGGGGCGTTGTCGAACGACGCTTACTGGGCGTGGTGGAAGAAATTGTTTTTGAGAAGCCCGCCGATTGGCTCTCTCCTCTTCCCGAAGGGACTGAAGAATTTACGACCAATGATTTAGCAGAAAAATTAGGCATCCCAAAGAAACTTGCGCAAAGGATGGCATATTGCTTACGAAAAGCAGATACGGTTAAATTGGTCGGCAAACGAGGACGGGCAAATTTATATGAAATAGCAAAAACCTAAGTCTTTGTTGAACAACATATATTCACATCCAAAAACATTCAGGAGAATATCAATATGGAAGAAAATCGACAAAACCAAAGCATACAACTAAGTGACGGTCGAACGCTTGGGTTTGCAAAATATGGGCCAAAGGATGGAGAACCAATTCTGTACTTTACAGGTGGCAATAGTTCACGCTTGGAAGGAATGTGGTTTGGTGAATCTGCACACAGGAATAATGTCCGCTTAATTGTTCCGGATCGTCCGGGGTTTGGATTATCATCCTTTCATCCCAATCGTCAGCTCCTTGATTGGCCCAAGGATGTCATTGAATTAACCAACACTTTATCCATTGATCTGTTTTCGGTATTTGGTTTATCGGGGGGCGGACCACATGTCCTTGCGACGATATATCAAGTACCCGATAGAGTGAAGAAAGCTGCGATCGTGAGCGGGACTTCTGCGCCAAATATGCCGAATAAATTTGATGGGATGTGGCCACCGGTAAAACTAATTTTTGTAACCGCAAAGAAATGGCCGAAAATAAATCGTTTTCTTCTAAAACAAATGGCTGGGTTCTATAGCGATGAAGAACAAATGATGAAGCGGATGAAACAGGCCTTGCCATTACCAGACGTAAAGTTGATCGAAGAGCGACCTGAAGTCATCAGGATATTTGCTGAATCAACAAAAGAAGCCCATCGAAACGGGATAGATGGGGATGCATGGGAATGGCATTTATATGTCAATGATTGGCATTTCCAATTACGAGACATTCTAAAAGAAGTCAAATTATGGTATGGCAAATATGATCAGCAAGTTCCGATAGGGATGGGCAGGTATCTAAGCGAAGAATTGCCAAATTCCGATCTGATCGAAGTAGATGATGGCGGCCATTTCTCGACAATTAACAATCATATTGATGATATTCTTGGGTATCTGAAATAAATAGCCAACTAAAACATATCCATTGGTGCAGAGTTTGAACTCCCTGCACCGATTTTCTTTTCCGTAAAACATTAGCGATTTCTAATAAATCTGAAAGGTGCTTGCTTTCCGATCCAAAATCCGCAATAATGGATTCACCAAACGAAAGGAGGTTCTTATCGAATATGATCAACCTTTCCACCCGCAGGCAACCTCGTCGATACCCCCCACCTGTGGATTGCTTCAGGAAAGCTTAGCGAGCTAAATCAAGAGACAGGTGCTTGCGGCATCGAGTAAGTTTAGATAGGTAAATAACAATTGAATAAGCAAGTTGTTTTGTAAACAGACCCATTTGCATTTCGGAATGGGTCTGTTTTGTTTTCATTGATGCCACAGCCTACCATAAACGACATAAATACTAAAAACAAGTGATACCCGTTCATCAACATTCATGATACGATTCTGCGCAGAGCGAGTATCAACAGATTGATTGAAAACAAGATAAGAGGGTCTATCAAAGTGAATATTGGAACTCAATACGGGCGAGATGATAAATTCAAAGCTGCGGCACGACTATTCCAATCGAAATATCGTGTTTCTGTTTTAGGCGTTGATTTTCAAGACTATGGAAACAGGTTAAGAGATTCTGATGCACAAGCCTTATTAAACTATTACGACAAGCTAAATTGTAGAAGTTCTCTTCGCAGTCGTTATCCATCATATTCCAGAAAACGTGATGCAGACATGCTGCGCAGCGAACATATTCCATTCAATCTGCTCGCCCCGTTGGATACAGATCATCACTTAGCTGTTTCTATAATTTCTAAGGCCTTTGGCATAAAGATTGCAAAAATTGAAACGATTGAAATTGAATATACCCCATCCCCTAAAGAGAAATATTTGAATGATGGAACGGCATTCGATACCTATATCCAAGCAGAAATGTCTCACTGGGAAACTTGTGGAATTGGGATTGAAGTAAAGTACACAGAGCAAGATTATCCCATAGGAAAAACAGAAGCAATCAATGTCAAAAACCCACAATCTCGCTACCGGCAGACAGCAAGGAAATCTGGGACTTTCAAAAAACCTGACGATGAAATATTCGGCACAAACCCAATGCGACAAATTTGGAGAAACCATCTTCTTGGTCTTTCAATGATTGAACAAGGTGATGTTGATACGTTTTATTCAATCACTCTCTTCCCTGATGGCAACCCCCATTTTCACACATATATTCCCAAGTATCAATCTCTTCTCGTGGACTCAGCCCAAAACCATGTCTTTGGCTGTACGTTTGAAAAATTTATTTCTGCAATAGGCGGTTCTTCTGATTTTGAAGAATGGAAAGAGTGGCTTAAGCAGAGATACTTGATAGGAAAACAAAAAAAGCATTCCACTCATCCAACCCATTCGTGATACGATTCTGCGCACACGACAATATCAAAACAAGACCTGACAGGTTTTAAAAACCTGTCAGGTCTCCTCTCTTACGATGGAGATTCTTATGTTAAACATCCCTAACGAAGAAATCCTGCCCCTCATGCAGGAACACGGCTTCTGGACCTGGTCTGCGCAGGGCAAAGTCAACCCCATCCCTGTCGAGCACGCCGAAGGCGTCTACTTCTGGGATACGGACGGCAAACGCTATCTCGACTTCAACTCGATGACCATGTGCGTCAACGTCGGGCATGGCGAGCGGCGCATCATCAACGCCATGAAGGAACAGCTCGACACGCTCCCCTACGCCGCACCGAATATGGCGAATAAAATGCGTTCGCTGGCGGGCAAGGTACTCAACGAAGTCACCCCCGAAAACCTGACGCACTTCCTCTTCACCCTCGGCGGCGCGGATGCGAACGAGAACGCCATCAAATTGGCACGCGCCTACACGGGGCGTCACAAAATCCTGACCCGCTACCGCTCTTATCACGGCGCGACGGCGGGCGCAATGGCACTCACCGGCGATCCCCGCCGCAACGAGTGGGAGCCTAATCTGATGCCGGGCGTTGTCCACTTTCTCGACCCCTACCGCTACCGCTCCACCTTCCACCGCAACAACCCGCACATCTCCGAAGCCGACTTCACACGCGACTATCTCAATCATCTTGAAGAGATCATCCAGTACGAAGGCGCAGAAACTATCGCCGCAATTTTGATGGAATCGGTGACGGGCACAAACGGCATCATTATCCCGCCGGATGGATATATGCAGGGCGTCCGCGAGATATGCGACAAATACGGCATCCTGATGATCGCCGACGAAGTGATGAGCGGATTCGGACGTACGGGGGCCTGGTTCGCCGTGGAAAATTGGGGCGTGAAACCCGATCTGATGACGATGGCCAAGGGACTGACATCAGCGTATGCGCCCCTCGGCGCAGTCGGCATGACCGAGCCCATCTACGCCCACTTTGACGAAAAAGTCTATCGTGGCGGATTAACTTATACCGCGCATCCACTCTCTTTGGCGGCGATGGTAGCGAATATCCGCGTCATACAGGAGGATAAACTCGTTGAACGGTCAGCAAGCCTAGGGTCGAGTTTGAGACGGATGCTTTCCGATATGGGCGAGGCGCATCCCTCGGTTGGCGATGTCCGCTCGATCGGGCTTTTCGGCGTGCTCGAGTTGGTCAAAAATCGTGAGACGAAAGAGCCGATGTCCCCGTGGAACGCATCCAGCCCAGCGATGAAAGCCTTTAACAATTACTGTCTGGAGCATGGATTGTATCTCTCCGTGCATTGGCATACCGCGCTCATCATTCCACCATTGACAATCACCGAGGAGCAATTGGCTGAAGGTTTTGCAATTTTGGATAAGGCGTTAGCGATTACAGATGAAGAAGTTACCAGTTCCTGAGCGGAACGAGTGTGAGATGCTCCGCTCAGAGACTGAAATTTTCACGTTTTACTCGTCACTCGTCATGTTTTGTATAAGCATTTTGTATGAATGTAGCTAATGTCACTTTTCGCTTATTGGTGCATCTGATAGAATAGCGCTTGTCATTAAAAGAAAACCGCTCTTTAGCGAGCAGACATTAATCGAAGGAGAAAGACAAAATGAATATTCAACCTCTAGGATTACGCGTCCTCGTACGCCCTATCGAACAAGAAGCCAAAACCGCCAGTGGCTTGATCCTGCCCGACTCCGCCAAAGAAAAACCGCAGATCGGCGAAGTGATTGCCATCGGCAGCGACGAAGAAATCGTTGTTAAAGTCGGGCAGAAAGTACTCTTCCCGAAATACACCGGCACCGAGATCAAAATTGAAGGTGTTGAACACATCATCATGGAAGACGGCGACCTGCTCGCTATCGTAGACTAAGTTAGCAAAGGAGAGCTTGTCTCTCCTTTTTTCTATGACCAGATTGTCGATGGCAGAATTGCGCTACGAACAATCTGGTTTTTTTATTCGTAAGGTAAGATAATGGAGGGACGTCTAAAGGCAGAGAACCTTTAGACAGAAACAGGAGAAAGAAAATGTTCTCATTAAATATCAGTGACTCAAAAGCAGCCGACCCAAATGAACTCTACGATCTGGTGATCGTAGGCGCTGGCTCGGCTGGATTTACAACCGCGATCTACGCTTCGCGTGATGGATGGAAAACACTCATTCTCGAAAAAGAAGCCAGCGGCGGTTTGGCTGGCTCAACCCACATGATCGAGAATTACCCGGGCTTCCCGAAGGGCGTCGGCGGCCCCGAACTGATGGAAAACTTCCAGGCGCAGGCGGAACGTTTCGGCGCCGTGCTGGAAGAATTTGACGGTGTCAAAGCCATCGAAAAAGGGGACGATAACGTCTTCACCATCCATACCGATGAAGGCAAAGCTTATCGTGGGCGCAGTGTTCTGCTGGCCACCGGCAGCGAACCAAAGAAACTCGGCATCCCCGGCGAAGCCGAATTTTACAACAAGGGCGTATCTTACTGCGCGACCTGTGACGGTCCACTTTACAAGGACGAGGAAGTCATCGTCGTTGGTTGTGGCAACTCAGGATTACAGGAAGCAGAAATTCTTTTGCAATATGCCAAGAAAGTTTCCTTTGTTGAGTATCTCGACTACTCGATCGCCGAGAAAGTTTTACAAGATCGTGTCCAGAAACATGAGAAAACAAGCTGCTATTTATCGCACGTAGCAACCGAAGTCAAAGGTGAGAAGCTGGTCAAGAGCTTGGTCGTCAAAAACCGTGAAACCGACGAGTTGGTTGAAATCCCGGCTGCGGCGGTTTTCATCTATGTTGGCTACAAACCCTACACCGGCTTTGTTGAAGGCTTGGTAGAACTCGACAAATACGGCTATATCGTCACTGACAAGCATATGCGCACCTCCGTGCCCGGCATCTTTGCTGCGGGCGATGTGGTTTCCGAAAATCTGGCGCAGGTCGCCGTGGCTGTTGGCGATGGCGCGAAAGCAGCAGTTGCGATCCGCGAGTATTTGCAGAATTTATAGATACGTATTACTCTCAGGAGAAATTATGACAGAAGAAAATACACCCCGTCACGTAAAAATGCTCATTATCGGCTCGGGTCCTGCCGGGTTGGCGGCTGCGCTCTACTCGGCGCGCGCCAATCTCGCGCCCGTTGTACTGACCGGCATGGATCTGGGCGGCCAGGTCTCCAAGACCCATTCCGTGGAAAATTACCCGGGCTTCCCAGAAGGGATTTCCGGCGAGGGTCTGGTAAAAGCCTTCCACGAGCAGGCCATGCGTTTCGGTACCGAGGTCATTTTCGATCTCGCTACCGAGGTTAATCTTTCAGCACAGCCATACCATGTCAAAACCTACGGCGAAGAATTCACCGCCGATACGCTCATCATCACCACGGGTGCGGCAGCCGTCACGCTCGATATTCCGGGCGAAGACGAAATGGTCGGGCGCGGCGTATCCTATTGCGCCACCTGTGACGGACACTTCTTCAAGGATATGGATGTGGTCGTCGTTGGCGGTGGGGACAGCGCACTCGAAGAGGCGCTCTATCTCACGCATCACGCCAACAAAGTCACCATCGTCCATCGGCGGGATGAACTGAGAGCGGGATCGATCCTGAAGCAGCGTGCGGAGGAGAACCCGAAGATTCACTTCGTCTGGGATACGGTACTAACCGATGTCCCCACCGGAGAGAAAGTTGTTTCCGTTAAAACGAAAAATGTCAAAACCGGAGAAGTGTCCGAGATACCGACCGACGGCTTGTTCATCTTCATTGGTCATACACCAAATACTGAACTTTTCGAGGGCAAGTTAACGCTCGATGATCGGGGCTACATCGTTGTCGATGGTTTGATGCAAACCGAGGTCGAGGGCGTTTACGCGGCTGGCGAAGTTGCCGATCCGCATTTTCGCCAGGTCATCACCTCGGCGGGGATGGGTGCGGGCGCAGCGATCCAGGCCATCCGCTATCTGGAAGAAAAAGGGTTTTAGCACAAAGAGCACAAAAGTCTTGAAAACTTTTGTAATCTTACCGAAACCATACAGAAACCTGTCAATTATAAATGACAGGTTTTCCTTATAGAGTATGTAAGCATGACATAGAGAAAATATGACAAAATAAACTATCGTCTGAATAAACAATGGAGTATTCTATTAAGTGGCAATTCTATCGCTCAAAGGCGATTTACAAACACATTCAATTCCCATTGGAGGAGATATGGCAAAGATTTCTGTAATTGGCGCCGGGATGACCGGCTCTACAACTGCTCATTGGCTGGCTGAACGCGAGATCGCCGACGTTGTTTTGGTTGATATCGTTGACGGTATGCCGCAGGGCAAAGCGCTTGATTTAGCTGAAGCCATGCCGATCATCGGCAGCGATGCGAAGATTAGCGGCACCAGCAACTATGCTGATACCAAAGATTCTGACATCATCGTCATCACCGCTGGCTTGCCCCGCAAACCCGGTATGACGCGCGAAGACCTGCTGGTCAAAAATGCGACCATCGTTGGTTCTGTTGCTGAAGAGACCATCAAATACTCGCCGAATGCAACCTATATCGTGCTGACCAACCCGCTCGACACGATGACCTATATGACCATGAAGAAAACTGGTTTGCCCGCAAACAAAGTCATTGGTCAGGCTGGCGTTTTGGATTCTGCGCGCATGAGCGCTTTCATTGCGATGGAAACCGGCGTTAGTGTCCAGAACATCAACTGCTACGTGCTCGGTGGGCATGGTGACTCAATGGTTCCGTTGACCCGCCACTCGAATATCGCTGGCGTTCCGCTCGAAAAATATCTTGACGCCGACAAACTGGCTGCCATCGTCCAACGCACCCGCAAGGGTGGCGGTGAGATCGTTGGTCTGCTCAAGACCGGCTCCGCTTTCTATGCGCCCTCACTGGCAGTCGTCCAAATGGCTGAAGCCATTCTGTCCGACCGCAAGCTGATCCTGCCCTGTGCTGCTTTCTTGAACGGCGAATATGGTCAGGAAGGCATCTTCTTCGGCGTCCCCGTCATGCTCGGTAAAGACGGTATCGAAAAGATCATCGAGTACGAATTGAACGATGATGAAATGGCTGCCTTGAATGCTTCCGCCGCTGCTGTTGGCAAGAGCGTTGAAGAACTTAAAGGGCTTGTTGAACTTTAGTTAGCATTGCCGCATCCTGTTTCGGGGTGCGGCTTTTTTTATCTTTTCACCTTTGGAGGAGATTCCAATGATATTGCACGATAAGATTGAAGCACAATTACCCGCCTGGCGTGACCGCGTTGTCAAACTCTTAAAAGAGCACAGTGACACAGTGGTTGGCGAAGTCAACATTGGTCAGGTTTACGGTGGCATGCGCAGCGTTAAATCGCTGGTCACCGATATTTCCTTCGTTGACCCGAATACCGGCATCCGCTTCCGCGGCAACACCGTCCCCGAGACGCTCGAAAAACTGCCAAAACCCGCAGGCGCAGAAATGCCCTATGTTGGCGGTCTCTACTACCTGCTGATGACCGGCGAATTCCCCACCGAAGCAGAAGCCAAAGAAGTAGAAGCCGAATGGGCAAAGCAAGCCACCGTGCCGAACTATGTCTTCGACATGCTCCGCTCGATGCCCAAAGAGACTCATCCGATGGTGCTCTTCTCACAGGCAACCCTCGCTCTGCAGAACGAATCGAAATTTGCACCGCAGTATGCTGAAGGCATGAGCAAATACGATCTCTGGAAACCCGCTCTCGACGACTCGATGGCATTGACCGCCAAATTGGCAGTTGTTGCTGCTTTCATTTACCGCCTGAAATACAAAGACGGCAAAGTCCCTGTCTACGACAAGAATCTCGACTACGGCGCAAACTTCGCCAAGATGATGGGCGTCGAAGATCCAGAATACGTCGAACTGGCTCGCCTGTACTTCATCCTGCACTCCGATCACGAATCCGGCAATGTTTCTGCCCATACCATGCACTTGGTAGGCTCGGCTTTGTCTGACCCCTTCTACGCCTTCTCCGCAGCCATGAACGGCTTGGCTGGTCCGCTGCACGGCTTGGCGAACCAAAACTGCCTCGCCTTCCTGATGGACGTCCAGAAACACTTCGGCGGCGCCCCTGATGAAGCTCAAATGACTGAATTCTGCTGGGACACTCTCAACGGTGGCAAGGTCATCCCCGGTTACGGTCACGCCGTCCTGCGCGTTCCCGATCCCCGCTACACCGCCCAGTTCAAATTCGCCAAAGCACACTTTGCAGATGACGAACTCTTCCAGGTCGCCAACGTCATGAACGATGTCGTTCCGCCTGTCCTGCAAGAACAAGGCAAAGCGAAGAACCCATGGCCCAATGTGGACGCGATCTCCGGCACCCTCCAGTATCACTATGGCGTCACCGAATTTGACTTCTACACCGTTCTCTTTGGTGTCGGTCGCGCCCTCGGCGTCACCGCCAACTATGTTTGGGCACGCGCTCTCGGTCAACCCCTCGAACGCCCGAAATCCCTCACCACCAAGATGTTGGAAGACATCGCCGCGAAATAAGCAAACGCAAACAAAAAAAGAGCAGGCATGTACCTGCTCTTTTTTTGATTCTCCACGTAGTTGCGACTTTAGTCGCTTAACGGCTAAGACCGTTACTACATGTTAAGCCTGATAAACAACCTCCCCACCAAAAACCGTCATCACCACCTGAGTCTTCCCGATCTCCAAAGGCGGGATTTCAAATATGTCCTGATCGAGAACAACCAAATCCGCCAATTTTCCGGGGGATAAAGAACCGATCCGCGCCTGCCTTCCACTTGCTATCGCTGCCCCCATTGTATACGCGTAAACCGACTCTGCCACCGTTAACCGCTGGGACGGGTACCAACCGTCTGTTGGCGTGCCATCATTCTTTTGCCTAGTGACCGCTGCCTGAATCCCCACAAAGGGATTCGGCGACACCACCGGGCAATCCGAGCCAAACGCCAGCACCGCTCCCGCATCTAGCAAGTCACGGAAGGCATACGCCCAACGTCCACGTTCACCCAAAAGGGCATCGACCATATCCATATCTTCCACGAGATGCAGAGGCTGAACCGAAGCGACCAAGCCTAAAGGCGCGAGTCTCGTCAAATCATCGAGATGACTATGCTGCACATGCTCGATCCGATGCGGCAGCGCAGACGCATCCACATCCCCATCCAGAACTTCGCTGTAAACATCCAACAACTCCCGCACAGCCCGATCCCCAATCGCGTGGGTGGTCGTGCTCAACCCCGACTTCTGCGCAAGGGAAATCTTCTGCGCCATCTCGCTCATCGGTGTGAGCGGCATTCCGGTCTCGTTGCTGTTTTCATAAGGCTCCAGCATCCAACCGGTACGCGGACCCAACGCTCCATCCGAAAAGAGCTTGATTCCGCCGAGCCATAAAGTATCATCGCCAAAACCACTCTTTAAGCCAACACGAACAGCTTCATCAACATATTCGCCCGCCAACATACAGCAGACACGCATTTTCAGCGCATTCTTTGCGCGCAAACGCTGAAAAGTACGCAGTGCCTTACCCCCATTCTCATCGCCCATGATGCGAAAATCATGTACGCTCGTAATCCCCAGTCGATGAAGCTGTACTGATCGTTCCTGCAAAGCATGCTCAACAAACTCGTCAGTCGGCGCAGGCATCACATCCCGCACAAGGTTGATTGCCAACTCATTCAGCAAGCCGTTCGGCTCACCCTGCGCATCATGCTGAATCACGCCCATTTCAGGGTTGGGTGTATTACGGTCAATGCCTGCCTTTGTCAACGCCGCCGAGTTGACCACCGCCAGATGCAAATCCTTGCGCCATAAAATTACGGGGTTTTGCGGCGCAACTTTATTCAGGTCAGTTTTGGTCGGCAATACAGGCTCATCCCAGTTATCTTGATTCCAACCCTGCCCAACGATCCACGCACCATCTTCGGCTTCGTTCACCGCACTGTCTACACGCTCCAATAATTCGTCCAGCGAACGTGTATCATCCAAAACCAGCATGCGCAACAACGCCGCCCACTCATAAAAATGGATGTGCGCATCCGCCAGTCCAGGCAGCACACGCCGCCCCTGCAAGTCGATTTTTTCGGTATCAGCACCAGCTAAAGCCAGCATTTCCGCATCACTGCCGAGTGCCAGAATTTTCCCATCCCGCACAGCAAGCGCAGTCGCATCGGGATAACACTCATCTTGGGTATGCAGCTTTCCCTTATAAAAGATTAAGTTGGGCATTATTTCCCTCGTTCTTTTGTAATTTCTGCGCGATCCGCCTGTCGATCTTCCCCATTGGGTAATCATCGAGTTCATCCAACCCCACCCAGCGCAAATTCTCTTCTTCGGATGATTGGATTAACTCGTATAGCTCGCAACAAAAAGTAAACTCCGTGACCTTAAAATGAGTATAAGCATGCCGTACTTCCCCCAGCGGAGCAACGCGCTTGACCTTAAGCTTGTACCCGCTATAAATCGCATCTGCCAGTCCCTCAGCAGGATCGCCGTCTACGCGCCCATTCGGGAACTCCCACATCCCGCCCAGCAACCCATCGCTAGGACGCTGCGCAAGCAGCACGCGCCCCTCCTGCACAATCACTGCCGCCGCGTGGATATAATGCGGCACCTTCTTTTTCACTTTTGGCACCGGGCGCATATCTTGAATGTCAATTTGGTAGGCTTCACAGTGCATTTGGACAGGGCATTTGTCACAAAGCGGATTACGCGGCGTGCAGATCATCGCACCCAAATCCATCAGCGCCTGGTTGTAGTCGCCTGCTTCGCCATGTGGGAGGTGCATCTCTGCCAAATCCCAGAAGATTTTTTCTGCCTGCGTGGAGCCTAGTGGCTCATCCACATTGAAGATGCGTGCATAGACACGGCGGATATTCCCATCGAGGGCAGCGGCATCACGGCCGAAAGCCATCGAGGCGATGGCGGCGGCAGTATAGCGTCCGATACCAGGAAGTTTTTGCAGGCTAGTGGCGTTTTCAGGCAGTTTGCCACCATACTCGGCAACAACGACTTTTGCCGCTTTGTGCAAATTACGTGCACGGCTGTAGTAGCCGAGCCCCTCCCAAAGGTTGAGAACATTATGTTCATCGGCAGCCGCGAGGGCGGCGATGGTCGGGAATTTGGCGAGCCAGCGCTCAAAGTAGGGGATGACCGTCTCCACACGCGTTTGCTGGAGCATGATCTCAGAGATCCAAACGGCGTAAGGATCGGGGTGATCTCTCCACGGGAGGCTACGTTTATTTTGGCGGTACCAAGCCAAAAGTTCAGGGGCGATACGACTCATTCTACACAGGAGGTAAAAGCTCGATCACTGATAAAAGTCTTCCCCGAATCAATCAGATATATGAATCTAGCTTCCAAATATTTTTCGTGTTGACAACCCAGCACGATGACATCTTGCCCACTTTGCAAATCTACCAAAGCGCCTTTGACCGGAAAGACAACATCGCTGCGCATCTGGTTAAGAACAATAAAACCCATGCGCGAAAAATC